>JAFDEK010000144.1 GCA_019310385.1 Deltaproteobacteria bacterium | reverse complement strand
GACCAAGCTGACCAACTCGAAGGGGGTGCCCTCGAGATGCTCTCTAAGCTGTGCCCCTACCTGGCTCGCAACCACTTCGCGGTTGGCCTTGACTTCGCGGCTGTCGTATTGCTGAACGGCACTACGGACGAAGGTCCGGAAGGGCTCCCTCACGAAACGTACGAACCAATCCTCGCCACCATACTTCACGACGACGTCTTCGACCCGGTTCTCCACCAGGCCGATGATGGCGTGAAACCTGAAGGCGATGTTCAAATCATCCTTGGCGAGGATTTCAAACTGCTCGGTGTAGGTCTTCGGGCGCGTGTCGATGTTGATGACCTCGTTGCGGAAGACCGACACTCCGTAGTTCCCAGGGCCCTTCACGATGCCCCGGAAGCCGCCCTTGCCAATGACGCGAGGACGCTCGAAGACGTAGCCCTCGTGACCGGCCGGTGTTTCAGGATTCGTGCACCCAGCGGAGAGAGGAGCCATCGCGACAACGAACAAGAGCCAGGTGTTTCTGGACATGGGAAGCGCCTCCGGACTCTGAATCGTCAGGCCCCGAGGCGGCCTTTAGCGCTTCATCATTCGACGAGGTTCCACCCGCGGGTCTGCGCAACTTCGCGGCCCCTTCGAGTCCCCTCGTGCCCCCGCGGCCTTCAACGGTGGGGAGGCGAAGCCCATTCAACGAGCGCCCCTGCCCGGGCGCCGAATACCGGCTTCGCCCTCAGAATCGTCAGCCGTCGATCTTCCGGTACTTGATCCGATGCGGCTGGTCCGCGTCCACGCCCACGCGCTTCTTGTGGTCCTTCACGTAGTCCTCGTAGTTGCCCTCGAACCACTCCACATGCGAGTCGCCTTCGAAGGCGAGCATGTGGGTCGCGATGCGGTCGAGGAACCAGCGGTCGTGGGAGATCACGACCACGCAGCCGGGGAAGTCCACCAGGGCATCTTCGAGGGCGCGCAGGGTGTCGACGTCGAGGTCGTTGGTGGGCTCGTCCAGCAAGAGGACGTTGCCGCCGCTCTGGATCAGCTTGGCGAGGTGGACGCGGTTGCGCTCGCCGCCCGAGAGGGTGCCGAGCAGCTTCTGCTGGTCGGGGCCCTTGAAGTTGAAGGAGGACACGTAGGCTCGGGAGGAGATCTCGCGCTTACCCACCTTGATGAGATCCTCACCGCCGCTGATCTCCTCCCACACGGTCTTCTCGGCATCGAGGGCATCGCGGCTCTGATTCACGTAGGCGAGCTGCACGGTCTCGCCCAGGCGCAGGTTGCCCCCGTCGGGCTTCTCGTCACCGACGATCATCTTGAAGAGCGTGGACTTGCCGGCGCCGTTGGCGCCGATGACGCCCACGATGCCGCCGGGCGGCAGGCTGAAGCTGAGCTCGTCGAAGAGGAGCTTCTCGCCGTAGGCCTTGGAGACCTTGTCGGCCTCGACGACCAGATCGCCCAGGCGCTCGGGGATGGGGATGGCGATCTCGACCTTCTCCGGCGTGCGCTGCTGCCCGTCGGCCAGGAGCTGCTCGTAGGCGTTGATGCGCGCCTTGCCCTTGGCGTGCCGGGCACGGGGGCTCATGTTGATCCACTCGAGCTCCCGCTTCAGGGTGCGCGCCCGGGCGCCGGACTGCTTCTCCTCGACCTCGAGGCGCTTGCTCTTCTGATCGAGCCAGGAGGAGTAGTTGCCCTCCCAGGGGATGCCCCGCCCGCGGTCGAGCTCCAGGATCCAGCCCGCCACGTTGTCGAGGAAGTAGCGGTCATGGGTCACGGCGACCACGGTGCCCGGATAGTCCTGCAAGAAGCGCTCGAGCCAGGCCACCGAGTCCGCGTCGAGGTGGTTGGTGGGCTCGTCGAGGAGCAGCATGTCGGGCTTCGAGAGCAGCAGCCGGCAGAGTGCGACCCGGCGCCGCTCGCCACCCGAGAGGGTGTTCACATCCGTGTCGCCGGGAGGGCAGCGCAGGGCATCCATGGCGACCTCGAGGGTGCGCTCGAGCTCCCAGCCGTCCACGGCGTCGATGCGGTCCTGCAGCGCCCCCTGCTTCTCGAGCAGGGTGTTCATCTCGTCGTCGTCCATGGGCTCGGCGAACTTCGCGCTGAGCTCCTCGAACTCCTTCAGCAGATCCCGGGTCCCGGCGACCCCATCCTCGACGTTGCCCAGCACGTCCTTCGCGGGGTCGAGCTCGGGCTCCTGGGCGAGGTGACCTATCTTGATTCCGCCCAGGGGCTTGGCCTCGCCGAGAAAGTCCGAGTCCACGCCGGCCATGATGCGCAGCAGCGACGACTTGCCGGATCCGTTGTGACCGAGCACGCCGATTTTCGCCCCGGGAAAGAAGGAGAGGTTGATTCCGTCGAGAATCACGCGACCCTCGCCCACCACCTTGCGAAGATCGTGCATGACAAAGACGAACTGGTTCGCCAAAGGGGTGTCCTTCCAATGTGAGGGGGCCAGTGTGTGGGAGCGGTGATTCCGAGGGTTGGGGGGCCGGCCTCGATCCCCGAGCAGGCTCATTCTATCGACCACAGCGCGAAACGCGAGGCCAGGTCAGGAGGACGCCGGAAGGGGTGGTGGGACGGGCGCTGCAGGGCCATCATCCAGCCCCCAGCAGTCGGCGGTGAGAGGATGCAGATGGTCGTGGCGAGCGGAGAGGGCAGATCCGAGGGGTCAATACAGCCGGCGAGCCGTCGCCGGATCCGCGCCCTCGCGCGCGCGCTTCTCCTGCTCCCGCTGCTGGCCCCGCTGCACTGCGGCCTCGAGAGACACGACGAGATCCTGATCCTCGTCAACGAGGAGAGCCCGGTCTCCCTCGCGATCGGCGCCTACTACAGCGAAAGTCGCGGAATCCCCAAGACGAACATCCTGCGCCTGTCGATCCCGGCGACGCCCGCCGACGAGCGCTCCAAGCTCGGGCCCTTCGAGATCATCAGCGCCGAGGGCTTCGCCGAGCTGGTGAGGGCTCCCGTCGAGGCCCATCTACGAGAACACGACCTCGTCGACGCGATCGAGATCATCGTCACCACCAAGGGCATCCCCCTACGCGTCGAGGGCCCCGCGGCGCCACTGGACACCTGGCTGCGCGATGCCGCGAGCGCCGCCGTAGACGCCGAGCTCTCTCTCCTCTTCTCCGATCTCATCGGTCGCGCCGGCATCCAGGACGCCGTCAACCCCTACTTCGACTCCACCCTCGGCTTCCACGAGTTCCGCAAACGAAACCCCGAAGCCCCCCTGCGCTATCTGGTCGCGCGCCTCACGGGCTACCAGGACGAGCTCGACCCCGAGACCGGAATCCCCCGCGACATCCGGGCCCTGATCGATGGCGCCCAGGCGGAGAGCGCCGCCCCGGCGGTCGCGTCCACGTGGCTCGTGGACCTGGATCCAAGCCTGACTCTGGGGAGCGCCTCGGGGAACGTCGTCCTGCTGCAGCCCACGGCAGCCATCCTGCGCGCCGCGGGCCTCGCTGTCACCTTCAACGAAGAGAGGGCGATGGCTCACGACGTGAAGAACATCGCGGGCTATGCCTCGTGGGGCAGCAACGACAACCACGACCCCGGACCGCCCTACTACGGGGAAATCGCGGGGAAGCTGCGCCCCGGGAGCTTCGCTCCGCGCGCCCTCTCGGTCGACCTGGTCAGCACCAATGCCCGGACCTTCACCAATCCGCCACACTACGGGCAGTCGCTGGTCGCAGACCTGTTGCGCATGGGCGTCAGCGGCGCGGCGGGTCACGTCGTGGAGCCGGTCCTCGCCGCCGTGCCGCGTCCCCAGATCCTGCTGCGCCGCTACGCCCAGGGTGTGCCCGCCGTCGAGGCTTTCTACCGCAGCATCCCCTACCTGGGATGGATGAACGTCTACATCGGCGACCCGCTCATGCGCATCGCCGAGCCGATTTCGGCTCGGGATCCTTCGGATCTGGACGGCGACGGAGTGGACAACGACAGCGACAACTGCACCGCCATCCCCAATCCCGACCAGCGGGACACCAACGCCGACGGCTTCGGAAATGCCTGCGACGCGGACATCGACGGAAACGGGGTGGTCACCACCTCGTGGGGCTTCTCCTTCCCGCTCAAGGAGCGCGGCGACATCGAGTGGATCGCCCTCACCGCCACGAACGGACCCTACGACCCCAACCACGACCTCGACGGTGACGGCAAGGTCGACCGCCTGGATGTAAGCATCGCCCAGCTCTTTCTCTTCCTGCCGCCCGGGCCGAGCGGCCAGGCCACGCCGCCCCGTCGCTGACGCGGTCAGGAATCGGAGTCGGCGGGAAAGTGCATCACCACCTCGGTGCCCGTGCCCGGCTGGGAATCGAGCTCGAGGGTGCCGCCGTGCTCACGCAGGATGCCGAAGCTGATGCTGAGACCGAGACCCGTTCCCTCGCCCGGCGGCTTGGTGGTGAAGAAGGGGTCGAGCACCCGGCTCCGGATCTCCGGTGGAATCCCCGGCCCGTTGTCCCGCACCCGGATCTCCGTCCCATCCTCGACGCGCCGGGTCAGCACCCGCAGCTCGGAATCGTGCTGTCCGCTCAGGGCCTGCCGGGCGTTCACGAAGACGTTCAGCAGGGCCTGGATGAGGTGTTCCTTCGAAGCTCGAAGGGCGGGTAGATCCTCCTGCAAATCGAGCTCCAGGGCGAGCGGGCCACCCGGGTGGAGCTGCGCCATCCGCATTGCATCCTCGACGACCTCGTTCAGCGACACGCTCTCGAGCTCCTCGTCCTGGATCCGCGAGTAGCGGCGCATCCGCTCGATGATACGGCTGATGCGATCGATCCCCTCGACGCTCTCCTCGACGACCAGACGAAGCTCGTCCCCCTCTGCCTGCTCATCGCCGCCGAGCTCCTTGATGCGATCGGTGAGCAGGCCGATCGCCCCTTGGACGTGGTTGAGGTTCGCACGAACGAAGGCCAGGGGGTTGTTGACTTCGTGGGCGATGCCGGCCGAGAGCCCCGCGACGGTCTCGAGGCGCTGACTCTGAAGCAGGAAGTGTTCGTAGCGCCGCTGCTCCGTGCGATCACGCAGCATGGCGTATAGGCCCGCGGGCTCGCCGTCGCTGGCGCGCACGCAGGCCGCGCTCAGCTCCACCAGGCGGTCGTCGTCGGTCTCGAGCTCCAGGGTCAGGGTGGGACCACCGGCCAGCAGGCCGTCGATGCTGCGCTGGTGGAGCAGGGACTCCGCCTCGACATCGAGGTCTGCGATCACCTGGGCGACCGGCCGATGACGCACACGGGCTGCCGAACGGTCGAGGATCTCGGCAGCCCGCGGATTGATGTCGACGACGAGCCCACTCGCGTCGGTGAGAATCACGCCTTCGCTCAGGTGCTCGATGACGTCGCGGCGCGCCAGGGGAAGGGTCTCGGAGAGACGATGGCGCCAGCTCATGAAGAAGAGGAGCACGACCGAGAGGCCCAGGGCCATGGGCGTCATGTCGCGCTTCACCGGCGAGAGCCCCAGGCCGATGGCCAGGATCGCGAGAAGGGGCAGCAGGATCGCGAAGCCCAGGCCGAGGCCCCGTGACGGCTCGCCGCCCACAGCCAGGCGAAACGCGAGGCCCAGGTAGATCGCCGTCCCCAGAGACCAGAGCAGGACCGCCCAGCCTACGGTGACCCAGAAGAGCGGGCCCGCGAAGGAGAAGTCGTCGCCACCGGCCGCGGACACGAGGCTGAAGTCGCGAACGAAGAGCCGATGCGCCGAGTTGGTGACCACCACCAGGTCGCTCAGCGTCGAGGGCACCAGCATCGCGACGATCAAGCCCGGGTGCTCCGCAAAGAGACGCAGCCGGCCATAGGTCGCAGCGAGCATGACCCAGCAGGGCGGAATCGCGAAGACTCCGAGGAAGCAGACCAGGAAGGCGTTGCCCGAGAAGATCCCGAGCGTGGCGAGGACCTGGTTGACCGCCAGCCCGCCGGTCCACAGCATCATCGACCCCATCAGGCCGATGACGAGCCAGTGCACCAGGCCCCGTTCTCCGCGAGAGACGACGTAGACCGCCACCGCCGCGCACGACGCGAATGTGAACAGCGACTCGGTGAGCTGGGGAAGCATGGTCCTCCACGCGCCGGACCCCGACGAATCGGGGCGGCCGTCCCATCGCTTCCAATCGGCAATTCGCGCCGCGGCCCTGAGCCGCCTGCCGCACTCCCAGCGGAGCCCCTCGCGGCGGCACCGGATCACGCGCGGGCAAAGAGAAAAACGTATGATAAATCAAATACTTGAGTCACTCCCAGCCTTCCGGGATCGGAGCCTGACCCGGAACGAAGATCGAGCGACTCGCCGCCTCAATTCGCTGGGATCGGGGGCCCATGAGCCGCCGAGGCCGGGCGGTTCATGTCGACGAGCACCGCAAAGGCGAGGGCGACGGCAATCACCGAGGCGCCGATGTACTCGGAGGGCAGTCGGTAGAAGACGAGAGCGTTGACGAGCCACGCCAGGGCACACGCCGCCAGCGCGATGCCGATACGCGGTCGGCGTCCCGCCAGCATGGCGACTGCCAGGACGAAGCCGTAGTAGTAGTTCGCGGGGCTGCTCAGGAGCGGAATCAGCGCCACGCTAGCCGCCGCCGCCTCCGCGGGTCCCGCCCGCCACACCGCCCGCGTGTAGAGCGCCAGGCCGAGCAGCACCAGGGCGATCTGTATTCCGCGCACCAGGGCGGTCCGCAGCGGTGCGTGCTGCGGGACGAAGATCCGGCGGCCGGCGGGATCGATTACCTCCACCGCCGTCCACTCGCGCAGGACGCTGTCGGAGAGTGCCGAGAGGCCGATCTTGTTCTGGGCCGGCTTGGGGGCGAACACCGACATCTTCTCGATGAAGCCCGCATAAGGCCCAGCGCCGTGCTCGAAGCTCCACACGCTGGCACCCACCAGCAGCGCGCTCGCGATCAGCACCGCCGCCCCGAAGCGCCGCGCCCCGGACGCGAGTCGCCCCTCACGCCACCACTGCGAGGCCGCCTGCAACGCAGCGCCCAGGATGAAGATCGCGGGGAAGAGGCGCAGCAGGGTCGCAAAGGCGAGGAGCGCGCCGGAGGCCGCGTGGCGTCCTTTGTGGAGCAGGCAGAGCCCCACCACGCTCGAAGCGAGCCAGAGGTTTCGCAGCAGCGAGTCCCCGATCCACGTGTAGCTCCAGTGGTAGCCGCTTCCCCAGACGATGGCGGCCAGGCACATGGCCTCGAAGCCGAAGGCCCAGCCGAGGCAGCCGAGGGCCAGCACGACGAGTGCGCGGTCGGCGAGGAGCAGCAGCCGGAAGCTCGACGAGCCCAGGGGTATGCGAGCGGTCAGGGGCGCCGCGGCGAAGGTCCAGACGGGAGTGGGGTTGTAACCGTGGTCCTCGAGCACCGACGACCAGCCATCATCGCGGATGTGGGGCCGAAACCAGAGCATGTCGGCCTTGAAGCGCGACCAGCGCTCCGGCGCGAAGCCTGCGGCGCACTGGCGACTTCGCGCCAGCGCCTCCTCGCGCGACTCCATGGCGAGGGTGCGCTGATCGCGGAGCGGCGGGATATCGAAGCGTGACTCGATCCCGGCCTCGAGAAGCCCGGCCAGGGTGCAGTGATAGAGATCGAAGTAGCCCACCTCGTCGGCGTACTTGGATCCCATGTAGTAGTGATAGACGTCGGTGGCCTTGAGGCCCCCGGGATGGTGGAGACGGAAGAAATTGTAGTAGAGCGCCACAGAGGCGAGGGCCAGCAGCGCGAGCAGAGTGAGACGCAGGCGGGGCAGAAGGGAGCCCGGATGCGCCCGGCCCCATAGCCACGGCCCGGCGGCGAAGACCACGAAGCCCGCCGCCATGATGGCGAGGCGCAGGCGCGTGAACATCAGATCGATCTGCAGCTGGCTCGTCGACGCTTCGGTCGCCGCGGCGGCCGCACTGGAGGCAATAGTGGATACAACAGTGGCACCCAGGAGCCCTGCCGTGATGCCGCAGGCGAGCAAGAAGGGCCGCGGCCCGGATGCGCTCATGTCCGCCGGCGATCCCCTTGCGCAGCCGGCTGCGAGGCGGCATCGCGCAAGGCGCGGCCACCTTCCGCCGCTGCGGCACCCCCCTCGCTGCCGTCGACGGGCAGTCCGTCCCGATACACGACCTCGTTGCTGCGAAGGGCGGGAATGCGCGGGCCCGGCGTGAGGATTCCGACCAGGTTGAGGGGGTCGGCGGCCGAAAGGCGCACCACCTCACCGCTGAGGGGAGTGCGCCGGGTGCGGCGCAGCCCGTCGACGGCGCTCGGCAGCGCGTACTGCTCGCCCACGAAGCCAGTGACGAAGCGCCCGCCGCGAACGGTCCCCCGCGCCTCCATCCTGCGGAAGGCCCAGAGGATGTCGCGCCAGGGCACGATCAGGTTCTCGCGCACCACGAGATCCCGGAAGACCACGCCCCAGCGCGCCAGCAGCTGCTCGGCGACGGCCTCGGCGAGCTCGTCGGCGTCGAAGTCCACGCGATCGGCTGACGCCCCCTCTTCCCGGGACCCGAGCCCGGGAAAGAGCGACCAGCGTCCCTCGGCGCCGCCCGCGCCCTGCAACCCCCGGCGCAGGCCACGGCGTGCGCGCCGGCCGGCCGAGCGGCGCGCCCAGCGATCCCGGGTGCCCAGCAGCGAACGCACGGCCTGGAATCCGTCGGCGGTCACGAGACCTCGCGCGACGAGATCCCAGAGCCCCTCCTCCACCTCGACTGGCAGCCGGCGCAGCGAGGCCGCGACCTCGCTGTGGAAGAGCGCCCCCCGATCACCCAGAAGTTCGAGAACATCGAGGGCCGCGCCGGGCCCGGGCGCGTCGGGCTGCCGATCCCCTCGCATGGCGGCCAACAGCCAGGGGAGATCGCTGCGCAGCGCGAAGCCCAGAGGCGTCGCGCGAGACGGAGCCATGCCCCCCCGACGCGGCGACTCCGCGCCGCCGCCGTCGAGGCCTCCCGCTTCGCTCGCCCGCGTATCCTCGCCGGCTCCCGGCAGGGAGCGTTGCGTATCCTCGCCCCGTTGGGAGAGCCGGCCCCAGACCGCATCACCGGAGAGGCAGAGTCCGTCGAGCCACTCACCGCGATAGCCCTGCACCCGGGCCGGGAGCAGACTCTCCTCCCAGCTGCCGGCGGCAGCCTCGAAGCCCTGGAGCTGCTCGAGGGTTGCGAGTAGCCCCGTCCTGCCGTCGCGGCGGGTCCCGGGCGTGGCGTGCTGCCAGGCGAGCAGAAAGCGCAGGAGATCACGCGCGGTAACGGGCTCGATCTCCCGGCGCAGACGCTCCTTGGTGTAACGGTGGATGCGCTCGAGCAGGTGCCGGGCGCAGTACTGCTCGCCTTGCGCTTCGGCCCGAGAATCGGCCGGCGATTCGGCAGCGACATCGAAGCTCCCGCGCAGCGCGAAGCCGTCGGCTTCGAGGCGCGCCAGGGCGATCTCGACCTGCCCGCTAGAGAGCGCCGTGCGTGCCGCCAGCTCGACGATCCCCGCCGGCCCCGCACCCTCGAGATGGCCACGCACGATGTCGAGGACCACCGCTTCGGCGTCCGCGGTTGGCAGTGCCGCCAATGCTGCCAATGCCGCGGGAAGCGGTCGCTCAGGAAGCACTCGCGCTCCCGGAAAGAGCTGCTCGAGATCCCGGCGCCGCTCCATCGCGCACCACACAGATGTCTCACCCGCCACCAGCATGCAGGCCCGGCCCGCGCCCACCAGCAGCTCGAAGAAGCTCCCCCACTCGGCGACGGGCCGCAGCAGCACCCGGGTGAGCAGCAGGTCGTGGAGCTCGTCCGCGTCTCGCGGCCGCGGCCGCACCTCGTCGCGCACCCGGGCGATGGCGTCCGGGTCGAGGCGCCCCAGCTCCCGGGCCGCCACGGGCAGGCCCCGTCGCAGGGTCACCGCCCGGGTTCGCCGCTCTTCCAGAGGCGCGTCGTCGATGTCCATGGCCTCGTGAAGGCAGTCCACCATGGTCTGGCGTACCAGCGGATGATCGGGAATCTCGATGGGGCCCTGCTGGTGCTCCTGGCAGGCCGCCAGCCCCGGGAAGATCGCAGCCAGCAGGTCGTCCGCCTCCATGCGCTGGATGGGAGGCGGGTTTCGCTTGCCGCCGCGCATGCGCAGCACCACCAACGCGCGGTTGAGGTTCCAGCGCCAGCGCGCGGTGAAGAGGGGTGTGGATAGCACCGCTTGCGCGAGCGTCTCTTCCACCGTGGCGGGCTTGAGGAAGCCCGGCACCTCGGAGAGGGGGAAGCTGTGCTGGGGCCCGAGCGAGAGCACGATGGCGTCGTCATTGGCCGCCGCTTGCAGCTCGAAGTTGAAGCTCCGGCAGAAGCGCTTGCGCAGGGCCAGGCCGAAGCCCCGATTGATCCGGGTCCCGAAAGGCGCGTGCACGACGAGCTGCATGCCGCCGGCCTCGTCGAAGAAGCGCTCGAAGACGATCTCCTCCTGGCTGGGGAGCACAGCACCCAGGGCGGCGTACGCGGCCGCGAGGTAATCGATCAGCTGGGAAGCCGCCACGTCCTCGATCCCGCACTCCCGGGCCACCCAGGCCTCGGCCCCCGCACGGTCCCCAGAGTCGAGGAAGGCTGCGACGCGCGCGCGCAGCAGCGAGACCTCCTGGGAGAGCTCGCCGCTGCGGCCCGGCGCCTCGCCGCGCCAGAAGGGAATGCTGGGCGGCGCACCACCCGCGTCACTCACCCGCACCACACCGCTCTCGATCCGCCGGATGCGCCAGGAGGTGCTCCCGAGCAGGAAGATGTCACCCGCCATGCTCTCGATGGCCCAGTCTTCGTCGACGGTTCCCACGCGGGTGTCGTCGGGATCGGCAAGCACCGTGTAGAGGGCCGTCTCGGGAATGGCGCCGCCCGAGGTGAGGGCCGCCATGCGCGCGCCCCGGCGGCCCCGCAGCATGCCGTTCACCCGATCGCGGTGGAGATAGGCGGCGCGCCGTCCGCGGCCGGTGGTGATGCCCTCCGACAGCATGTCCACGATGTCGTCGAAGTCTGCACGCTCCAGCTCCGCAAAGGGACTCGCCCCGCGCACCAGCTCGAAGAGCGCGTCTTCGTGCCACTCCTCGGCCCCGCAGGCGGCGACCACCTGCTGGGCCAGGATGTCGAGGGGCGCCTCCGGCGGCGTCACCGCATCGAGTCGCCCGGCCGCCACGCCGCGCAGCAGCGCGGCGCACTCGACCAGCTCGTCCCGGGTGAGGGGATAGAGGCGGCCCGTCGGAAGCCCGCCGCGAAAGTGCCCCGAGCGCCCCACCCGCTGGATGAAGGTCGAGAAGCTGCGCGGTGAGCCGAGCTGGCACACCAGCTCCACCGGACCCACGTCGATTCCCAGCTCGAGGGAGGCGGTCGCCACCAGGGCTTTGAGCTCGCCCGCGCGCAGCCGCGTCTCGACGCGCAGGCGCCGGTCCTTGGAGAGGCTCCCGTGGTGGGCCGCCACGGCCTCCTCGCCCAGGCGCTCGGCGAGCCAGTGGGCGAGGCGCTCTGCCATGCGCCGGGTGTTGACGAAGATCAGAGTCGTGCGCCGCTTCTCGACGTGGGCCGCGATGCGCTCGATCACGTCCCCCATCTGCTCCCGGGAGATCACCGCCTCCAGCTCGCCCTCGGGCAGCTCGAGGGCGAGGTCGAGCTCGCGGCGGTGTCCTTCGTCGATGATCTCGCAGCGAGGAGAGCCATCGGCTCTGCTGCGTTCGGTGCCCGCGCCGACGAGCAGCCGCGCGATGGTCTCGATGGGACGCTGAGTCGCCGAGAGGCCGATGCGCGCGGGTCGGCTGTGGCACAGCGCGTCGAGGCGCTCGAGGGTAAGGGCAAGGTGGGAGCCCCGCTTGTCCCGCGCCACGGCGTGGATCTCGTCGACGATCACCGTCCGCACCCCGCGCAGGATCGCGCGGCTCTTCTCGGCCGTGACCATCAGGTAGAGCGATTCGGGCGTGGTGACCAGGATGTGGGGTGGACGGCGCAGCATCGCAGCGCGCTGGGCAGGCGCAGTGTCACCGCTGCGCAGAGCGACACGCAGCTCGGGCAGTGGTCGCCCCTGCTCCCGCGCGATGGCGCGAATCTCCTCCAGGGGCCCTTCGAGGTTCTGGTGGATGTCGGCGGCGAGGGCCTTGAGGGGCGAGACGTAGACGATCTCGACCCCACCCTGCTGCTCCGCTGCCGCGGAAGCCCGCTTGAAGAAGCGGTCGATACAGACCAGAAAGGCCGAGAGGGTCTTGCCCGAACCCGTGGGCGCGGCGATCAGGGTGTCGTGGCCCGCTTCGATGGCGGGCCAGCCCTTCGCCTGAGGGGGAGTCGGCCCCAGCGGAAAGCGCCGCTCGAACCAGGCGCGAATCGCGGGATGAAAGGCGGAAAGGGCATCCATGATCCGGGTCTCAGGCTAGCTCGCGGCCGCGCTTCGCGGAAGCTTCGCCTCTGCCCCACCCCACCCGCGGCCCCGGGACGACGCCGCACCGACCCGGGAGCGACGTGCTGACGCGCCCTCCCCGGCTGTGGCAAGCTTCGCCGCCCTACCGGTCCCGCCACCCGCGCCCGGACCCGTAACCAGGAGAGCCGCCCCCATGGAGATCGTCCTCATTCGCCACGCCCAACCCCACTGGGAGCCCGGGGGCGTAGGCGACGACGACCCCGCCCTCACCGACCTGGGAAGAGAGCAGGCGCGCTGCGCCGCCGAGCTGCTGGGAAGCGAGCGCTTCGACGCCTTCTACGTGAGTCCGACTCGTCGCACCCGGGACACCGCCGCCCCCATCGCCGAGGCCCTGAGCTTGGAGCCCAATGTCGTGCCCTGGCTACGCGAGATCGGCCTTCCCCCCCTCGAGGGCCAGACCACCGACGAGATCCGCAAGTACTTCGCCGCCGCCCGGGCTCGGGAGATGGACGATTGGTGGGCGGGCCTGCCCGGGGGCGAGAACTTCCGCCACTTCAACGAGCGCATTGCCGCTGGCATCGAGAGCCTGCTCTCGGACCACCATCGGGTGGAGATCCACGAGGATCCCGGCCAGCGCTTCTGGCAGATCCCGCCCGAGGACCCGACGCGCATCTTGATCGTCGCCCACGCGGGCGTGAGCGCCGTGCTGGTCTCTCACTTGCTGGGCCTCGAAACGGTGCCGTGGGCCTGGCTGCGCTTCTGTGTCGCGTGGTCGGGGATCTCGCGGCTGCGCAGCATGCACTTCCCCGACGGCTGCATCTGGGCCCTCGAGACCTTCAACGACACGCGCCACCTCTCCGCTCTCGACCACGCCGACGCCGGAGACGGGCGCGAGCAGCCCCACTACCTGCCCCACGGCTACGCCTGAGGCTGGCCTACGAGCAGGGCTTCACGAACTTCACGACGACGAAGCCGCCAGGTTCTCGAGGTCTCGCGCCAGCGTCTCGGGCTCGTGCTCGAGGCCCATGTAGCGCTTCACGATGCGGCCGCGGCCATCGATGAGGAAGGTAACCACCAAGTGCTCGATGGTGCCGTCCTCCGCCCGGGTCGAGCCGACGCCGTAGCGGGAGATGACCTCGGCGACCTGCTCCTCGGGCCCGGTCACGAAGGTCCAGCGCTCCAGATCCGCGCCCCGCACGCGCCCGTACTCCGCCATGGCCTCGGGCGTGTCGTTGACGGGATCGAGGGAGATGGAGACGAAGTGGATGCGGTCGCGCAGCTCGGGCGAGAGCTTGCGTTGGGCCGACACGTGGGTGCTGGTCAGGATCGGGCAGGGCCCCGGACAGGCCGTATAGATGAAGGAGAGGAGCACCGCCTTGCCCGCAACCCCGGCGAGCGAGAAGGGCCTCTCGGCGTGGTCGATCAGCTCGAAGTCGGGGGCGGGATCGGACTTCACGAGGAGGTCGCCCAGACGCACCCATTTCTCGTCGGGCTCCACCTCTCCGGTCACCTTCGCCTTCACGATCCGGTAGCCCCGCGGCCCCGCCTCGACGACGAACTCGATCTTTTTGCCCGGAGAAAGCTGCGCGAGGAGGTCTTCGTCGTTCACCGTGAAGTTCATCGTCATGGCGTCCATGAGGCCGGGGATCTCCTCGTGGTCGATCACCACCTGCTGCCACTCGGCACGCACGTCCTCGACGATGCCGCGCGCGGGGTAGCGTTGGGGGCGGTCGCAGGCGGCCGTGCAGCACAGGGCGGCCAGCAGCAAGACGGTGAAGACGCTACGCATCAGAAGGTCCACTGCCATCCCGCGTTGATGCCCCACTCCCGCGCGAGCTGCGGGCCGTCCAGATCCTGGTGCAGGGTCCAGAGCGCTTCGACCGAGAGCAGCTGAACCCCAGGCAGCGGGAGGCGGAAGGAGAGCCCCGGCCCGAGGTCGAGGCGCGATCCGCCCTGCGCCTTCGGGTCCCGGGCGGGCGAGAGGGTGTCGCTGGGCGGCCCCTGATCGACGGCCTCGAAGACGTTGGCCCACTTCTGCCAGCCCAGCCGCACCGACCCGCTGGCCCAGCGCCCGAGGTCATAGGAGGCCCAGCCCGTGATCGCGTAGACCGCGCCGAGGCGGTAGTCGCGAGTGGGACCGTGGTTGCCGAGGTAGACGATCTCGGGGATGAAGTCGAAGGTCCCCGAGCCGAGCTGCATGCGGTAGGGCAGCAGGCCCTCCTCCAGTCCGTCCTGGGTGAGCACCGTACCGGTCTCGCTGACCGAGCCGGTGGGGCAGCTCAGCGCGACGTTGAAGTGCAGGTGCTGGTCGCCCTTGGGGCTCGGTCTCTCCATGAGGTCGAAGAGCAGCGCGAGTTCGAGATCGCCGGGGCCCTGGGCGTGGGTGCCATAGCGCTGGTCGGCCGCCACCACGAGGTTCTCCATCCGCTTGTCGAGAATCGGGAGACTGGCCATGACGGTGAGGCGATCGATGGGCGCCCAGCCGAGCTCGATGCGGTGCTCCTCGATCTCCTGCTTGAGAGGATAGACCGAGTAGCCCGCGGCGGCGACGTACGCGGGGCTCACGCGGTCGACCCCGACCATGTTGCCGTCGAAGCTCTCGTAGCCGAAGCGATAGGCCACCTCGAAGCTGCCCTTCTCGAACACCTGGGTGCGAGTCAAGCCCACGGGCGCTCGCAGAACCCCCGGGCCCGGATCCGGCCCTGCCTCGGCGCCGGCTGACTGCTCCTC
>JAFDEK010000048.1 GCA_019310385.1 Deltaproteobacteria bacterium | reverse complement strand
CAGGCGATGACGGAGATGATGTGCAGCGCCTTGAGCCAGAGGATGGCTCCGGGTGACCAATCCAGCATGGTTGCGCTTCCCGCTCGTGGACGGCCCTCGCCGCCTGAGACGGGGCGCGGCGGGAACTGTAGCAATGTCCCCGGAGCAATGTCCCCGGAGCAATGTCCCCGGAACAACGTCTTCGGAACAACGTCCCCGGAACAACGTCCTCGGAACAACGTCCTCGGCGATTCTCAGGGAGCGCTGGGCGTCTGGTACTCGATCCCGATGCGGCCCAGCCGGACCTTGAACTCCTTGAGGACGGTCTCCGAGAGCACGCCCTCCATCTCGTCGGGCGAGAGCACGTTCACGTCCCGACCCTGCCATTCGCTCGGGGCCACGGGCTGGCCGGCCTCGGCGGCGTCCCGATTGAGCCGCCGGCCCTCCTCCATGGCGGCACCCGCCTGGGAGAAGGTCTCCGCGAAGGTCGCGAGCATGTGGTAGCTCATCTCCTTCTGCATCTTCTCCACCTCGGGCCTCTTCTCCGGATACTGCTGGATCAGGGAGCCGATGCGGTTCTCGCCGAAGCCCACGTGTCGCCGCTCGTCCGCGATGGTGCCGTCGAGGGTGTGAGCGAACTTCGGGTTCACGCCACCCATGGAAGCCCTGAGCATCTCGAAGACGCTGAACGCCATGCCCTCGAGCACGATGTTCTGTCCCACCACGCCGGCGACGAAGTCCTTCTTGTCCACCTTCTCGAGGAGCACCTCGGCGAACTTCACCAGGTTGGGGTTGGCGTGCTCGGTAATCACGCTCTCGAGCTCGCTCTTCTTCACGCCGAGATCGTGGAGACGCTGGGTGAAGATCTCGACGTGGCGCGCCTCGTCCAGGGTCTGAGTGGCCAGGAAGCGCTTGCTTCCGGGATCGGGCGCGGCGTTGATGAGACCCGAAGAGGCCGCGAGGGCGCAGCGCTCGCCCACCACCAGCTGCACCGTGGTGCGGATCGCCTCCGTGCGCAGCAGCTCGTTCTCGAAGAGCAGCTCCGGCTCCTTCTCCTCGGGCGGATGCCCGTAGAGGGTCCCCTCCAGATAACCCTGAGGACAGGACTCGAGCCAGTTCTGGATCGAATACGCATCGAGGAAGTCGGACATGGCGGGTCTCCTTGTTTGACCTGGGCCGGCCGGAAACCTCGGTCCGCCCAGGAGCCAAGAGAATCCGACGTCGAGTTCGGAAAACCGTAACAGCTCCATTCCCTGCCGGCCACAGGCCGCCTTCTTCTCGAAGGACCTCCCCGCAGGTGAAGAGCGGACTCGCCGCGCAACGTGGAAATCCCGGGCCGGTCTCCTAGAGTGAGCCCGGCGCCGGGCCGCGACCGGCGCGGCCGCAGCAAGCAACCGCAGCAGGCAACCGCAGCAAAGTGATGCGCGGGCTCGCCCGGGCGGCCCATCGTGTCGATGATGTAGCCAGGGGCTCACTGCCGAGGCCCCGGAGGAAGGGGGGTTCCATGCACCGTCTCGCCGTGTCGATCGCCGTCGCCCTGCTCGCCGGGACGGCGCCCGCACTCGCGGGCGACGAGAAGTCGCCCCCGGCCGGCTCGGCCCAGCCCCGCGCCACCATGCACGAGATCTTCGCCGCCATGAGCTACCTGCTCCCACTGAGCGTCGACCCGGAGAGCTTCGCCAACCCCGCGGAGCGTGAAGCCGTCACCCGCAACCTCAGCGTCCTGGCTCGCTCCGTCGACGCGCTCCAGGGCCACGCCGGGGATCGAGACGCGGGCTTTCGCTTCTTGAGCCGCTCCCTCGGCGAGGACATCGAGGAAGCGCGCATTCGCTACGCCCGCAACCAGTACGAGGAAGCGCGCTACTTCCTGGTCGGCTCGATCCAGAACTGCATCGCCTGCCACTCGAAGCGCCCGAGCGAGCGCGCCTATCCCTTCGCGGACAAGCTCACCTCGCAGGTCGAGATCGAAGCGCTGCTCCCCCACGAGCGGGCGCAGCTCTACATCGCCACGCGACGCTTCGACGAGGCCATGAGCACCTGGGAGAAGCTCTTCGCCGATCCGACGGTGCCCCTCACCCAGATGGACATCGCAGGGGCCTTCCGCGACTACCTCACGGTCTCGATCCGCGTGCGGCGGGACCTCGTGCGTCCCCAGGCCGCCTTCCAGAAGCTGCTGAAGCGCCCCGACCTCCCCCACTACCTGGGGCAGCACTTCCGTGCCTGGATCGATTCCATGAAGCAGCTGCAGGGCAGCTTCCAGAAGCCTCCCACCGTGGCGGGCGCCAGCGCCCTCACCGACAAGGCCTCCCAGCTCGGAGTCTGGCCTTCGGACAGCGCGGGCCTGGTCTACGACCTCGTCGCCTCCAGTCTGCTCAACCAGTTCATCGAGGAAGGCATGGCCCGCGCGCCGGGCGAGCAGCCCCACGAGCAGATCGCCGAGGCCTTGTATCTCATGGGCGTGATCGACGGCCGCAGCCTCGACTCCTACTGGGTCCCCCAGGCGGAGAACTACCTGGAGGCCGCCATCCGCATGGCGCCCGGCACCCCCACCGCGAAGAAGGCCTACAGCGTGCTGGAAGAGAACGTCGTCCACGGCTACGGGGGCTACTCGGAGGAACACCTCCCCGCGGACGTCTGGGCCATGTTGCAGAACCTGCGCGGACTCGCCGGGGTGGAAGGGCGCGACGGAGTGGAAGGGCGCGACGAGCCCGAGTAGCCGGGCGTCTGGTGCGAGGCGACTGGTGAAGAGCCCGGTTCGGCCGTAGAATACGGGCGTTTCACGAACATCCCCGAACGCGAAGAGCTCGCGATCGATTCGCAAGGATGTGGACGCAAGGATGTGGAGAGGAGTCTCCATGCTCCGCTTGCGCGGCGGCCCTGCTCTTTCCGACTCCCGCCTGGAGAAGCTCAGCGCACAGGTGCGGCGCTGCGTTCCGGCGGTCGAGTCCCTGAGCGCGGAGTTCGTCCACTTCGCCAGCGTCGCGGAAGACCTCGACGCCGAAGAGCTCGACACCCTCGAGCGCATCTTGCGCTACGGCCCCCGCCCTGCGGAGGACCGACAGCCAGAGGGCACCCCGGAGCCCGAAGGCGCTCTCCTCCTCGTACTGCCGCGCCTCGGCACCATCTCCCCCTGGTCCTCGAAGGCCAGCGACATCGCCCACATCTGCGGCCTGCGGAAGATCGAGCGCCTCGAGCGAGGCATCGCCTACCGGGTGCGCGGCGCGATCGGCGACCCGGTGACTCAGGTCGGCCCCCTGCTCCACGACCGCATGACCCAGGCCATCGTGACGGACTACGAGATGGCCGCGGCCCTCTTCGAGCATGCGAAGCCCGCGCCCTTGCAGCGGGTGGAGGTCCTCGCGGGCGGCGCCGAGGCCCTGGTCGAAGCCGACCGCAGCCTCGGCCTCGCTCTTGCGCCCGACGAGATCGACTACCTGGTCGAGAGCTTTCGAAGCCTCGGACGCAACCCCACGGACGTGGAGCTCATGATGTTCGCCCAGGCGAACTCGGAGCATTGCCGCCACAAGATCTTCAACGCCGACTGGACCATCGACGGCCAGAGCCGCGAGCGATCTCTCTTCGAGATGATCCGCAACACGACGAATCGCTCTCCCGACGGGGTGCTCTCCGCCTACTCGGACAACTCGGCCGTCATGGCGGGCAGCAATGCTTCGCGCTTCTTCCCGGATCCCGAGAGCGCGGTCTACGCCGCACACCCCGAAGCAGTCCACGTCCTGATGAAGGTGGAGACCCACAACCACCCCACCGCGATCTCCCCCTTCCCCGGCGCCGCCACGGGCTCGGGGGGCGAGATCCGCGACGAGGGCGCGACCGGCCGGGGCTCGAAGCCCAAAGCGGGTCTCACGGGCTTCTCGGTCTCGAACCTGCGCATTCCCGGCGCCGGTCAGCCCTGGGAGCAGGACTACGGCAAGCCCGGTCGCATCGCCTCGGCGCTGGACATCATGCTCGAGGGGCCCATTGGCGGCGCCGCGTTCAACAACGAGTTCGGCCGCCCCAACCTCTGCGGCTACTTCCGCACCTTCGAGGAAAGGGTGCCGGGGCCGGCGGGCGAGGAGGTGCGGGGCTACCACAAGCCCATCATGCTGGCCGGCGGCATGGGGAACATCCGCCCGGAGCACGTCGAGAAGGGCGAGATCCCGGCTGGCGCGAAGATCATCGTCCTGGGCGGCCCCGCCATGCTGATCGGCCTCGGCGGCGGCGCGGCCTCCTCCATGGCGTCGGGCTCGAGCCTCGAAGACCTCGACTTCGCGTCGGTGCAGCGGGAGAACCCCGAGATGGAGCGTCGCTGCCAGGAGGTGATCGATCATTGCTGCGCCCGGGGCGCGAACACCCCCATCGTCTCCATCCACGACGTCGGCGCCGGCGGCCTCTCCAACGCCCTCCCCGAGCTGGTGAACGACAGCGAGCGCGGCGGCCGCTTCGAGCTACGCAAGGTGCCCAACGACGAGCCAGGCATGAGCCCCCTCGAGCTCTGGTGCAACGAGTCCCAGGAGCGTTATGTGCTCGCCGTGGAGCCGAAGAACCTGGAGAGCTTCGCTGCACTCTGCGAACGCGAGCGCTGTCCCTTCGCGGTGTTGGGCGAGGCGACGGGCGACGGCCAGCTGATCCTCACGGACTCCCACTTCGACAACCGACCCATCGACATCCCTCTCACAGTGCTGCTGGGCAAGCCGCCGCGCATGCAGCGGGACGTGAAGCGCATTCGCTTTTCGCCGGCCTCTTTCGACCTCGCACCCATCGAGCTCGAGGACGCGGCCCGGCGCGTGCTGCGCCTGCCCACCGTCGGTGACAAGAGCTTCCTCGTCACCATCGGCGACCGCACGGTGACGGGCCTCGTGGCCCGGGACCAGATGGTGGGCCCCTGGCAGGTACCCGTGGCCGACGCCGCGATCACGGCCAGTGGCTTCGACGGCTACACCGGCGAGGCGATGGCGGTCGGCGAACGCACCCCGGTGGCGCTACTCGACAGCGCGGCGGCGGCCCGCATGGCGGTGGGCGAGGCGCTCACCAATCTCGCCTCGGCGGCGGTCGTGGGAACCCGCCAGGTGAAGCTCTCCGCCAACTGGATGGCTGCGGCCGGCCACCCCGGCGAGGACGCCGCGCTCTACGACGCCGTCGAGGCCGTGGGGATGGAGCTGTGCCCCGCCCTCGGCATCGCGATCCCCGTCGGCAAGGACTCCATGTCCATGCGCACCGTGTGGGAGGAGGACGGCGCACCCATGAGCGTGACGGCGCCCGTATCCCTGATCGTCACGGCCTTCGCGCCGGTGCGCGACTTGCGCGACAGCCTCACCCCGGAGCTACGCCGCGACCTCGGCTCCACGCGCCTGCTGCTCCTCGACCTCGGCGCCGGACGCAATCGGCTGGGCGCCTCGGCCCTCGCCCAGGTGTACGGCTGCGTGGGCAGCGAGCCCCCCGACGTCGACGATCCCGCACGGCTGCGCGCCTTCTTCGACGCGGTTCAGGAACTCGCGCGCCGAAAGTGGGTGCGCGCTTATCACGACCGCTCCGACGGCGGACTCTTCACCGCCCTGTGCGAGATGGCCTTCGCGGGCGGCAGCGGCCTCGAAATCTGTCTCGACGCGCTCGTCCCCGACGCGGATCCCGCCGCCCTCCTCGCAGCCCTGTTCAACGAGGAGCTGGGCGCGGTTCTGCAGGTGTGCGAGGGCGACCTGCCCGCGGTCCGCAGCCTGCTCGAAGACCATGGCCTGGGGGACCTGTGCAGCGATATCGGCAGCCCCGCCCCGGACGACACGATCCGCTTGCGCCGCGCCGGTGAGCTCTGCTTCGAAGCCTCGCGCTTCGAGCTGCGAGACGCGTGGTCCGAGACCACCCGGCGCATGCAGGCCCTGCGCGACGACGCAAGCTGTGCCGAGGAGGAGCACGCCTCGCGCCTGGATCCGGCGAACCTTGGATTGCGCGTCCACCTGCCCTTCTCTGCCGAGGAAGATCTCGCTTCTCCTTTCTTGGCTCGCGGCGCTCGCCCCCCCATCGCAATCCTGCGCGAGCAGGGCGTCAACGGTCAGATCGAGATGGCGGCGGCCTTCCATCGGGCCGGCTTCGAGTGCGTCGACGTTCACATGAGCGACATCCTCACGGGTCGGCGCAGCCTCGAGGGCTTCCGGGGCCTCGTCGCCTGCGGCGGTTTTTCCTACGGTGACGTTCTCGGCGCCGGTGAGGGCTGGGCCAAGTCCATCCTCTTCGACGCCCGGGCCCGGGAGCAGTTCGCGGCCTTCTTCGCGCGCCCGGACAGCTTCGCACTGGGCGTGTGCAACGGCTGCCAGATGCTCTCGAATCTCCACGAGCTGATCCCGGGCGCCGACGACTGGCCCCGCTTCGTGCGCAACCGCTCGGATCAGTTCGAGGCGCGCCTCTCCCTGGTCGAGATCGAGGCGAGCCCCTCGATCCTGTTGGCCGGCATGGAGGGCGCCCGCCTCCCCATCGCGGTGGCCCACGGCGAGGGACGGGCCGAGTTCTCCGGAGCGACCGCCCGGGAGCGCAGCGAGGAGGCGGGGCTGGTGGCGGCGCGCTTCGTCGACGGCCGGGGCGAGGTGGCGAAGCGCTACCCCGAGAACCCCAACGGCTCGCCGGGCGGCATCACTTCGCTCACCACTCCCGACGGCCGGGTCACGATCATGATGCCCCATCCGGAGCGGGTCTTTCGCCGGGCCCAGCATTCGTGGCATCCGGCCGACTGGGGCGAGGACGGCCCCTGGCTGCGGCTCTTCCGGAACGCCCGGGTCTGGGTGGGCTGAAGCCCCGTGAAAGAACGAGAAGATGGAGGACCCATGGAGCTCTCTGCCCTCACCGCGATCTCTCCCGTCGACGGCCGCTACGGCTCCAAGATCCGGGAGCTGCGCGACATCTTCAGCGAGTACGGGCTGATCCGCCTGCGGGTCCTGGTGGAGGTGCGTTGGCTCGAGAAGCTCGCCGCCCACCCGGGGCTGCCCGAGCTCGAGCCCCTCTCCGACGACGCCCGGGCCCTCCTGGAAGGCATCGTGGCGGACTTCTCCGAGGAGGACGCTGCGCGGGTCAAGGAGATCGAGCGCACCACGAACCATGACGTAAAGGCCGTCGAGTACTTCCTCAAGGAGCGCATCGCGAACCTGGCCGAGCTCCAGGCCATCGCCGAGTTCATCCACTTTGCCTGCACCTCCGAGGACATCAACAACCTCGCCCACGCGCTCATGCTCGAGGAAGGGCGCCGACGCGCGCTGCTCCCGGCCATGGACGCCGTGATCGAGGCCATCCGCGAGCAGGCCGAGCACAATGCCGACCGCCCCATGCTGTCGCGCACCCACGGCCAGCCCGCCACGCCCACCACCCTGGGCAAGGAGCTCGCCAACGTGGTGGCTCGGCTCCGTCGCCAGCGCGATCAAGTCGGCGAAGTGAAGATCCTCGGCAAGATCAACGGTGCAGTGGGGAACTACAATGCCCACCTGGCCGCCTATCCCGAGGTGGACTGGGCGGCCAGCGCGCGGAAGTTCGTCGAGGGGCTGGGGCTCGCATGGAACCCCATCACGACGCAGATCGAGCCCCACGACTACATTGCCGAGCTCTTCGACGCCCTGGCGCGCTTCAACACCGTGCTCCTCGACTTCGATCGCGACATGTGGGGCTACGTCTCCCTGGGCTACTTCGATCAGAAGACCGTTGCGGGAGAGGTGGGCTCCTCCACCATGCCCCACAAGGTCAATCCCATCGACTTCGAGAACTCCGAGGGCAACCTGGGCATCGCCAACGCGATCCTCGGGCACCTGGCCCGCAAGCTGCCCATCTCCCGCTGGCAACGCGACCTGACCGACTCGACGGTGCTGCGCAACCTGGGTGTCGGCGTGGGCCACTCCCTCATCGCGTATCAAGCCACCCTCAAGGGCCTGGGCAAGCTCGAGGTGGCCGGCGCCGCCATGGAACGCGACCTGGAGGCCAACTGGGCCGTGCTCGCCGAGCCCATCCAGACCGTGATGCGACGCTACGGGATCGAGAAGCCCTACGAGAAGCTCAAGGAGCTGACCCGAGGAAAGCGCATCGATGGCAAGGCCCTCGCGGCCTTCGTGGACGACCTCGACATCCCCGAAACCGCCAAGGCCGAGCTGCGGGCCCTGACTCCCTCGACCTACCTGGGCAACGCCGCCGCCCAGGCGCGGGAGCATTGCGAGCGAGGGCATAGCGAGAAGGAGAGTTGAGAGATAGAGCGTCGAGAGAAAGAGCGTTGAGAGGACTGCTCTGCAGCCTTGCAGCCCTGCTCCTGGCGGCGGCGTGCGGCGAAGAGGGCGTACACCCGACGGCCGCCCAGCGACTCGAGGCCGGGGAGCGCCTTCACATCATCGCCTACGGGACGAGCCTGACCGAGTTCGGAGCCTGGCTTCCCGCGCTGAGACAGACCCTCGACCAGCGCTTTTCCGGCCGCGCGACCCTGAGCAACCGCGGTCGCCACGGTGTCGGGACCCGCTGGGGCCTCGAGCATCTAGAAGAGCGCGTCATTGGCGAGAGGCCCGACCTGGTCCTGATCGAGTTCGCGATCAACGACGCCTTCGAGGCCGTGGACGTGGCGCCGGAGGAGTCGCGGGCGCTGCTCGAGCAGATGGTCGAGCGAATCGAGACCGCCCTGCCCGACTGCGAGATCGTCCTCATGACCACGAACCCCACGACCGGGGGCTATGCGCGCCGGGAGCTTGCGCCCTACTACCAGGCGGTGCGTGACGTGGCCCGACAGCGCGGCCTCGTTCTGGTCGACACCGAGCCCGCCTGGCGCGAGCTCTTCGAGCGCGACCGGGCCACCTTCGACGTCTACCTGCCCGACGGCACTCACCCCTCGCCCAAGGGCGACGCCGCCATCACCACACCCCGGATCCACGCGGCCCTGGGCCTGTAAGAAGGGCCTGTAAGAGGCCATCTCACAGCCCCCCCGCTCGGCGCTGGGGAGCTCGGCCAGGACGCGTGCCCTTCGCGTGCAGCCGGTAGGTGACGTCCAGGGGCGAGGCCGACGGATTGCGCTGCATCGATATATCGAAGTCCTCGGCGAAGTAGTACAGCACGATGAAGTGGTTGGCCTTGGGGAGATCGAAGGGATGGGCGATGGGCCGCCCCGCCTCCCTTCGCTCCGCGAGATCCCGGCGGATCTTCGAGAGCTCGGACTCGTATCCCAGGTAGGCCAGTGGCTGGACGACGCGCAGGGTTCCGAAGCCGAGGAGCAGGGCCGCCACGATCGCCCCGATGATCGACGGGAAGCGTTCGCTCCCGAGTGCGCGCAGCCCGAAGAGCAGCCCGGCCAGCGCCAGTGCCAGGAGCACGACACCAAGGCGGGGATCGAGATCGGGCAAGGCGGCGAGGCTGCGCCATGGCGTCCACATGGAGATCCCCACGGCGGCCTTTGCAAAGGGGTTGTACTCGGCGCCGCCGGCCCGCAGCCAGAACGCAAGGGAAGCCACGAGCGCGACGGCTCCCAGGGTGAGGGCCCGCGGTCGCTCGTCGAAGAGCCGGCTCAGCCAGGCACCGAGGAAGACGCTGAGAAAGGGATAGGCGGGCATGATGTACCAGCGGTAGTGCTGGGAGACGCAGAGGAAGAAGCCCACGATGGCGAGCAGGTAGAGGGCGCAGATCCGCCAGCGGTCGCGCTCCGGGGCCAACCCGCGCTCACTGCGCCACAGCACGGCGAGCAGGGCGACGGGATAGGCGAGGGAGTAGGGAAAGGCGCCGAAGAGGACGGTGCGCGCGTAGTAACCGGCAAGGCCGTAGAAGCTGGCACCGGGGCCCTGCTGGCTCGAGCCGCTCGCGTTGGCGCGCATGTCGGCGATCACTGCCGTGAACTCGTCCCAGCGCAGCAGGGTCTGCCCCAGGTGCCAGGCCAGGCCGAAGGGAAGCAGCACGCAGCCCGTCTTCACCCACGCGCCGAAGTGCTCCCGGGCGCGGGGGCAGAGGGCGAAGAAGGCCAGCTCGGCCGCCAGCGGGATGATCACGATGGGGAGCTTCAGGCTGAAGAGCGCGAAGAGGCATAGATGATGGGCCCACCAGCCGCCGCCGCGCTCCACACCGATCATGAAGAGCAGCGCCGCCACGGCGAAGAAGAAGAGCAGGGCCGGCTCGAGCTCACCCGTACGAGCTCCGTGCAGATAGACGAAGTGCAGGGTGGTGAGCAGGGCGAGTCCGGCGAAGAAGCCCGAACGGCGATCGGCCACGTAGCTCCCCAGGCGCTGGGTCGCGAGCACCGCCGCGATGGCGAAGAGGGCCGAGAGGATCCGCATGGTCCAGGCGCTGCTCCCGAAGAGGGAGATGAGCAGCGAGCGCGCCCAGTACTGGATCGGGGCGTTCATCCAGGTGTCGTAGAGACGGGGCTGGCCGCGCAGCTCGAGGACGAAGGCATTCCCCGAGCGCGCCATGCTCTCGGCGATGCCGTGGTAGATGGCTTCGTCGCCATTGACGACGCTGTAGCTGCCCAGGCCCCAGACCACTAGCGGAAGGGCGAGCAGAACCAGGAGCAGCTGCGGCAGCAGCTCACCCAGCCTCTCCCCCAGCTTCCCGCCCCCGGGAAGCCTCTGGAGCCCGCTCAGATCCCGGTCTAAACCGCCTGCCATGAAAACCCGAAGACAATATCCCGAATGCGAGGAAGTCGCTGCACGACGCCTCCCTCGCCGGGCCCCTATACTGACGGCGACTGCCAGCACACGAGTCCAGCGACCCACGAATCGACATGCATCCGCGCCAGACCCGAGAGGCCCGAAAGGCCCGAGACGAGCGAGATCCCGACCGGCCCGACGCGCTGAGGGGTGAGGGGAGTCGCTTCGCGCGCGGGCGCCCAGCGAGTATCCTGCTCGCACTCGCGCTGGGCAGCGTGGCGGCCGGGCTGATCTTCGCCCTCGCCTACCGGGAGCTCTTCGGACGGGTGGACGCCCCCTTCGTCCCGCCCACCGTCGACGCAGAGCTGCGCGCGGAGCGGATGCAGAAGCTGGTCGCCCAGGCGGAGCGCCAGTACCGAATCAAGTCGCCCATCTATCACCACGACCTCGCGCGCAACAAATCCATCGACGCCGCGCGCTGGGGCGTCGGGAAGTATCGCCTGCGCACCAACTCCCTGGGCTTCAAGGACCGTGAGGTGCGTGATGTGCCGCTCCGGAGCGACGCCCACCGCATTCTCTTCATGGGCGACTCCTTTACCGAAGGCGTCGGCCTCGAGTACGCGAAGACCTTCGTGGGCATCATCGACGACGAGCTGGCGACCGAGGGAATCGAAGTCCTCAATGGGGCCGTCTCCTCCTACTCGCCCGCCATCTACCGGCGCAAGGTCCGCTACCTGATCGAGACCGTGGGCCTCGAGTTCGACGAGGTCGTGGTCTTCATCGACATCTCCGACGCCCAGAACGACGGCGAGACCTACTACGTCGACGACGACGGCATCGTGCGCAAGAACGCAGCCACACCCGACCAGGCCGAGACCTTCGACATCACCACCCGGCGCTACGGCGACGGGCGGCGGCGGGGTTTGTGGACCGTCGACGCGGCGGCCTTCGAGAAGTACGGGAGGATCGGCCTCGAGCACATGAGCGAGAACATGTCGGCGCTCCACGCCCTGCTCCAGGAGCACGGGATCGCGCTCACCGTGGCGATCTACCCCTGGCCCGAGCAGGTGCTGGCCGGCGATCTGGAGTCGATTCAGGTCACCCACTGGCGAGCCTGGTGCGAGCAGCGGGATATCCCGCTGGTAGACTACTTCCCGGTCTTCATTCGCGGCCAGAGCCGCCGCCAGCACGAGAAGATGCTCGAGCGCTTCTACATGCCCGGTGACGTCCACTGGACCGAGAAGGGCCACGAACGCGTCGCCGAGATCTTTCTCGAGAACTACCATGAGCGGCGCAGGGGCGCGGCCACACGGGATGTGGCAGAGGAAGTCGCAAAGGAGGCATCGTGAACGTCACGGCGGAGAAGTTCGGCTATCCCGACGCGGTGGTGAAGGAGTTCGACCACTGGGCGGTGTTGGTTCGTCCCGCCCAGCCCACCCTGGGTAGCCTGGTCCTGGTGTGTCGCGACGCGGCCAGCCGCTTCGGCGACATCAGCCAGGCGGCCGCGGCCGAGCTGCAGCAGGCCACGTCGGCGATCGAGCGCGTTCTCGCGGAGGCCTTCGACTACCAGAAGATCAACTATCTCATGCTGATGATGGTCGACCCCGACGTACACTTCCACGTGCTGCCCCGTTACGAGGAGGATCGCGAGTATGCGGGCGCCCACTTCGTGGATGCGACCTGGCCCGGCCCGCCCGACATCACGGCGGCCAATCCCTTCTCGGCCGAGGTAAAGGCGCAGCTGATCGCCGACCTCCGGGCGCGCTTCGGCTGAGGTCTGGGTGGTCTTGGATACGCAAAGACAGAATGGACGGAAAGGACCGGAAGGCCCCGGGGACGACGAGATCCGCAGCGCCATGGGCCGCATCCCGGCGCTGCTCCTGCTGGTCAGCTCGATCCCCGTCCTCGTCCTTGCGGTGGCGGCCCTGACCGGGATCGGCCTCCACCAGAACCTCTCCGCCCTGCAATCCCTGCTCGTTGCGGCGACCCTGGCACTGCTCCCGGCCCTGGGACTTGCCTCGCTCTTCGGCGCGGGGACCGCGTCCCACGGCGGGGCCATGTGGGGCTGGTCTCTGGCCGTGCTTCTCACCCTGCCCGCCTACCACCCCGGCCAGCGCGAGTCCGCCACCGCGGAGGGGCTGCTCCTCATCACAGCGCCCCTCGGTGACCGCGCGGCGCTTTCGATCGCCGAAGCGGGGCGCGGCGCGATCGGCTGGCTGGGTCGGGAGGCTCCGCGCCCTCAGGCCGCAATCTCCATCGAGGAGGGGCGCAAGCTGCTCGTGAGCGAGCCCATGGAGGCCGAGCAAGCGCCAGACGAGATGCACGAAGCACCCTCCGAGCCGCTCGCTCAGCAGCGGGAGCGCCGCCGCAAGCCGCTGCCCCTCGCCATCCCCTACGAAGGCGACGCGACCAGCCTGCGCATCCCGGTCGCGGTGGACGGCCCCGAGTACGGCGAAGAGCTCACCATGATCTTCGACACCGGCGCCACCCTCTCCACCTTGAACCGCCACACCCTGGACCTGCTCGAGATCCCCGTTCCCGTGGATGCACCCCGCATCCGGCTCAACACGGCGGCGGGTGAGATCGAAGTCGATCTGGTTCTGGCCGACGCGGTGTGGCTGGGCAACGAAGCCGTGGAGTGGGTCACCATCGCGGTCTGCGAGCCCTGCGCCCGCGACGGGGTCGCGGGGCTGCTCGGCCTCAACGTCAGTGGCCAGTTCCACGTCTCCATCGATCACGATTCGCGGCTCATCGAGCTGCGGCCCCGCGGCCAGCGAACGAACCGCAAGATCGACGTCGCGCCATGGCTGCACCTGCGCTCGCAGTTGGCCCAGTGGAACGACGGCCGCATCGAGGTCGAGATCGAAGCGCACAACCGCGCCCATCAAGAGATCCGCTCCGCGATCCTCGAGGTGGAGTGCGCAGACGAGCGCTTCGCCGTTCGCCTCTACGGTATTCCCGCCGAGTCCTCCATCCGCGAAACCGCCTCCCTCGCCCGCGGCAGCGACTGCAGCCAGTACCGCATCCACACCTTCGCCGCCGACTGGCTCCAAAACCGCTTCTAACGCAAGCTCGGGGACGGTCCTTAACGGAAGTTGGGGGAAGTTGGGGGAAGTTGGGGACGTTCTTTCCGGAGTTCCGTTCTGAGGGTCCGTCACATCGGAACAACGGAAAGAACGTCCCCCCTGAGCTTGCGTTAAGGACCGTCCCCCCACCTTGCGTTAGGTGCGTTGGTAGTGGAGGCGGCCGGATTGCGTGTGGACGCGGTTGCGGGGGCCGGGGCGGTCGAGGTCGCCGTCCTCGTAGCCGGCATCGCCGGGATAGAGCATGTAGGCTCCCCCTTCGACGGGGCAGATGCGAGGCTCGATCTTGGGGACGCTCTCGCGCACGAGGCCCGCCAGGGCCGAGGCGCAGTCCGCATAGTCGGCCAACCAGCTCAGGGTGACGAAGGTGGGCGGGACGAGCCGGATCTCGCCCTCCGCAAAGGCAGTGAGGGCGTTCTCCGGGACGAACCAGGCGTGAGTGCGGATCTCCTCGCCGTCGACCCGCACCGCGGCGTCGGCCTCGACCCGCGCGGCGAAGAACCAGGTGTCGAAGCGCTTGGGCGACATGGCCGGCGTGATCCAGCGCGAGATCAGCCCGAAGTTCTCGCTCGCCAGGCGCAGCCCCGCCTCCTCCCAGGTCTCCCGCTGGGCCGCAGCGCGCGCCGCCGCGAGAACCGGGTCGGGCCCGGTGGAACGATCCTGCTCCTCGATCTTGCCACCGGGAAACACCCAGTGACCGGTGGCGGAGCCGTCGCGTTTGGCGCGCTGGAGCAGCAGTACCTCGAGGCCCTCGGGCGCGTCGCGCAGGGGTACGACGGTGGCGGAGGGCTTGGGCGTGGCCGGAGCGTCAGGGGTCATGGCATGCTCACTCGTCGAAGCGGTGGATTGGGTGGACACGATGAATGGAGTCGCAGGTCAGACAATCGGTGATTTCCCGGCGATGACAAGTCAGCGTTGCCCGGGCCGGTCGCGCCCTTCAACCCGTTCGCGGCCTTCAACCCGGTCGCGACGCTCGAGAAAAGCGAAATAGCCCGACTCGCCGTTCACCTCGTCGACGAGACGCACCGAGCCCACCCGATAGTCCTGCGCCACCAGCGCGTCCACCTCGTCGACGAGCTTCGGGATCCCGGGAAAGGGCTGGGGGAAGAGGCGCCGGTTGAACATGTAGAAGGTGGGCCGCTTCTCGAAGACGTAGACATAGTCGAACTTCTCGTGTCCCGGCTGGCCGCTGCCCACCGGCGCATCGACCCGGCCGTGATGGGCGATGTAAGGATCCACCACGCCGTGCAGGTCGTAGATCCGCAGGTCTGAGTGCCAGGCGACGGCCCCGATCGCCGCGGTGGCGAGGCTCTCCCCCGGCCTCGCGTAGCGCGCGAAGAACTCCCCGATGAGACTCAGCCTCGCAACGTGCCACCGTTCCTTCTCGACGCCGCGGTAGTTGCCGTGGGTCATCCACGGGCGCTCGAAGAGGCGCTTTTCCAGGGGCGTCGAGTGGACCGCGGTCCCGAGCACCGCGAGAGACACCGCCGCCGCGAGCAGGGGCCCCACCCTTCCCCCGGCCGCGCCACGGGCAGTCGCCACCCAGGCGACGCTCGCCGCCAGAAGCAGGTAGACGAAGGGAAGAACCGGAACGAAGAAGCGGTACATCGCCATGTAGTCGCCGCCGACGAGGGCGATGTAGAGCGTATAGACGAGACTCACGAGGGCGCATGCGGCCAGCCCGAAGTGCCGCCGCAGGAGCTCGGGCCAGCCCGGGCGGACCATCGAGCCTGCCCGCTCCCTCGCCCCTAGCAAGGACGCGGCCAGCAGCAGAAGCGGCAGCCAGGGGGTGACGAAGTGCAGGGCGAAGTAGGCCACGTACTGGCTACCCCGCAACACCTGAGCCGGAGAAGCGCCGGTCTTGGCGTAGAAGGTGTTGGGCAGCGGATGGCCGAAGAGCTGCCAGCGCCACCCGAAGTAGACCCCGTAGAAGACGAGGCACGCGAGCCCGGGAGCGAGATGCGCGCGCAAGGACGAAGCCGCCCGTCCCCGGGACGCCAGGACGCTCGCCCCCAGCAGCAGTCCGGCGACCCCCACGCCCTCGGGCCGAGTCAGCATGGCGAGCAGCAGCGCCGCGTACGCAAAGACGAGCTGCTGGCCCGCCTCGGCATCCCCCTCGCCAACACCTCCCCCGACCCCCTGCCAGTAGGCCGCAAGGTGGTAGACGCTCGCGACGAGCAAGAGGGTGAAGAGTCCGGTTTCCATGCCGCTCGTCGCCCAGGCGGCGAAGGGACCCGAGATGGCGAGGAAAGCGCAAGGCACGAGGCCCAGCAGCGGCCCGAGGCCGAGCAAGTCGGTGGCGCAGCGAAAGGTGTAGACCAGGGCCACGAGAGCACAAGCCACACCGAGAAGCTGGGAACAAACAATGGGGTCGAGACCCAGACCCAGCACGCAAGCCATGAGGACGAGCCACAAGAAGTTCGTGTAACCCTCGACCGGCCCCTCACCCACGTTCCACACCAGACCGTGGCCCTCGAGCCAGTTGCGCGCGAAGTGGAAGGTGATGAAGGCGTCTTCCGCAACGCCGATCAGCCAGAGTGCATGGGCGAGAAAGACGAGGAAGACGAGCGCAAAGCCGATCCAGCCTCTCCCCACGCTCCTCGCTCCCAGCGCGCTCATGCCTGCTCCCAGCTTCCCGCGCGCCCGGCCCGGTGAGTGTCGGGCTCGTCGATCGAGCCGACCCTTCGGCTGCTGCCAAATGCAGGCCGAGAGTAGGCCGAGAATGCGGCGCACGGCTACCACAGTCGAACGCGCGACCCGCACCAGTCCCTGGTTGAAATGCTCCGTGCAGGACGCCATCCTATAGATCGTCCCCCGGGGCCCGCAGGGTCGCCGAAACGGGAACAGAAACGAAGGACACGACACCCATGGACACGGCTCAACTTCTTTCGCTGACCGGCGCGGCGCTCTCCCTGGGCGGCTGGGCGCTCTGGTATCAGCGCATCCAGCAGGTCCGCGTTCCCAAGGAGCCCTGGGCCTTTCGCCTGGCATCGGGCCTCGGCGCTCTGCTCTGCGTCGCGGGCCTGCTCGGCGGACCGGGCTGGGCAGCCGGCACGCTCGCGGTCATCGGTCTGGCGGCCGGCGGCGGCTTCCTCGCACTCGACCGCATCGCCCCCCTGCCCGCGGTGGTACCCGCCGTCACGGTCGGAGGCCCGGCACCCGACTTCGAAGCCACGGGCTCGGACGACGCTCCCTTCCGGCTCCGGGAGCCCGGCCGCGGCGCGCTGCTGCTCAAGTTCTTCCGCGGCTTCTGGTGACCCTACTGCACCGCCGAGTTACGGCGGTGGGAGGCCATGGGGCCGCACTTCGACGCCCTGGGCGTGGCGCTGGTGGCCATCAGTCCGGATACCCTCCGCGAGTCATCTCGCGGGAAGCGCCGCTCCAACCTGACCATGCAGGTGCTCGCGGATCCGGAGCTGAAGGTGATCGACCTCTACGGTCTGCGCCACGAGCATGCCATGGGCGGGCCGCGGGACGGCTCGCTGATCCGCAACCTCGCGATCCCGACTAGCGTGCTGATCGATGCCGACGGCGTCGTGCGCTGGATCGACCAGGCCGACGACTACCGGGTGCGCTCCGACGCCGACCGGGTTCTCGACGCGGTTCGCCGCCACCTCCCCGGCGATCCGCCCGCCTCTGCATGAGCTCGTGCACGAGCGGAAGCGCCTTCCGCCTTGCCTTGCTGCTCGCGCTGCTCCAGGGGCCGGCTGCCGGCTGCTACGAGGCCGACCACTCGGCCGGCGTCATCGAGGGCGCGATGCGCGACGCGGCGAGCGTCGAATCGCTCCTCGCCCGGCAGGCAGAGGCCCGCGCCGCGCTGCCCCCCTCGACCTCTGGCCCCACCCCCTCCCAAGGCGAGGCACCCGCCGCCAAGGCGATCCTCTTCGGCGACCTCCATGTGCACTCGACCTTCTCCATCGACGCCTTCGTGTTCTCCCTGCCCGTCTTCGGCGGCGATGGCGCCCACCCGCCGGCCGATGCCTGTGACTTCGCCCGTCACTGCTCCCAGCTCGATTTCTTCTCCATCAACGACCACGCCGAGAGTCTCACCCCGGCTCGCTGGCACGAGACCATCGAGAGCATCCGCCAGTGCAACGCGCTGGCAGGTGACGCTGCCAATCCCGACCTGGTCGCCTACGTGGGCTGGGAATGGACCCAGGTGGGCGAAACCCCGGAGCTCCACGAGGGACACAAGAACGTGATCTACCCGGGCCTGGCGGACCACGCCCTGCCCGCCCGCCCCATTACCGCCCTGCCCCAGGGCACCCTGGAGCGCGCCCGGGCTCTGTGGCTGGTGGGCGCCCTTCGGCGCGGCCTGGGCCCGCTGGGCCTGGGCGAGTACGCCGACTTCCTCTGGCTGGTCGAGCAGATGGCCCGAACCCCCGACTGCGCTCCCGGCGTCGACGTCCGCACGCTGCCCGCGGACTGCCGCGAGAACGCCCCCACCGCACGCGAGCTCTTCGAAAAGCTCGCCCAGTGGCAGCTCGACGCCCTCGTGATCCCCCACGGCCTCGGATGGGGCATCCACACGCCGCCGGGCTCCAGCATTGCGACCCAGCTCACCCCGGCCAGCCACGACCCCTCGAAGCAACGCCTGCTCGAAGTCTTCTCGGGCCACGGCAGCAGCGAGGCGTACCGGGACTTCGCCGAGTTCGAGACCTCGGCCACGGGCGAACGCATCTGTCCCGCTCCGACCCCGGACTACCTGCCCTGCTGCTGGCGGGCGGGGGAGCTCATGGCCCAACGTTGCGGCGATCTCTCGAGTGCCGAGTGCGACGCCCGAGTCGCCGAGGCGCGGCAGCTCGCCCTCGACGCCGGAGGCTCCCCCCATCGGGTCTTCCCTGACACCCGCCAGGAGGACTGGCTCGACTGCGACCAGTGCCGCGATTGCTTCAAGCCCGCCATGAACCTGCGCCCGGGCGTGAGCGCCCAGGCCGCCCTGGCCGCGGCCCGGTCCGACGAGCCGAGCGCGGACGGCGGCCCGCTGCGTTTCCGCTTCGGCTTCATCGCCTCCACGGACAACCACACGGGACGGCCGGGCACCGGCTACAAACAATACGCCCGCAAGACCATGACCGACGCACGGGGCTTCGCCAGCCCCAGGGTCGACCGCATCACCCGCCCCTTCATCGTCGGAGAGCAGCAGGATCCCCGCCGCGCCCAGCCCGCCCCCGACGAGGAGCGCGGCTTTCGCGGCCTGCTCGACACCGAGCGCACTGCGAGCTTCATGTACCCGGGAGGCCTGGTGGCCGTCCACGCCCGGGAGCGAGACCGCGACTCCATCTGGCAAGCCCTCGAAGCCCGCGAGGTCTACGGAACCAGCGGCCCGCGCATCCTGCTCTGGTTCGATTTGCTGAACGGCCCCGGCGGGCGCACCCCCATGGGCCGGGCCGTGACCCTCGCCGAAGCGCCCCGCTTCGAGGTGCGGGCCATCGGCTCCTTCGTTCAGCGGCCCGGCTGTCCCGACGAGAGCGTGGCGGCGTTGTCAGCGGAGCGCCTCGAAGGGCTGTGCCGCGGCGAGTGCTACCACCCGAGCGATCAGCGCCACACCATCGATGCCATCGAGGTCGTCCGGGTGCGCCCACGAACGCGGGCGGACGAGAAGCTCGCCGAACTCATCGACGACCCGTGGCGGCGCTTCGAGTGCCCGCCCGATCCCGCCGGCTGCGTCGTCCGCTTCGCGGACCCGGACTACGCGAAGGTTGGCCGCGACGCGGTCTACTACGTGCGCGCCCTGCAGACCACCACGCCGGCCGTAAACGCCGCCAACCTGCGCACGGTCTTCGACGCGGATGGCCGCGCCCTCGGCACAGCGCCCTGCTACGGCAACTACCGCACGCCCTTCGCCGAGGACTGCCTCGCACCGGCCCAGGAGCGAGCGTGGTCTTCACCCATCTACGTCGATCGGCCCCTCGAACCGGTCCCGTAGACCGGGAGGGCGGTGGCTCAGGCTCAGCCCTCGTGCTCGCGCAAGATTCCCAGGATGCGGCGCAGGGGCTCGGCGGCGCCCCACAGAAGCTGGTCGCCGACACTGAAAGCACCGAGGTAGTCGGGGCCCATGCGGAGCTTGCGCACGCGGCCGACCGGAACATCGAGAGTGCCCGATACGGCTGCCGGCGACAGGCGCTCGAGGGTGCTGTCCTTGTCGTTGGGCACAAGGGAGACCCAGTCGTTGGCATCCGCGAGGACGCCTTCGATCTCGTCCAGGGGCACGTCGCTGCGCAGCTTGATGGTGAAGGCCTGGCTGTGGCAGCGCATGGCGCCGATGCGCACGCAGAAGCCGTCCATCGCAATGGGGGTCCCGCTGGCGAGGATCTTGTTGCCCTCGGCGAATGCCTTCCACTCCTCCCGGGTCTCGCCCCCTTCCATGGGACTGTCGATCCAGGGAATGAGGCTGGCCGCCAGGGGAGCGCCGAAGTTCTCGGTGGGCAAGCCGGCGCCCCGCACGGATTCGCTCACCTCGCGGTCGATTTCGAGGGCCGAGGCGGCGGAGTCGTCCAGCAGCTTGCGGGCATCGTCACCGATGACGCGCATCTGCTCCACCAGCTCCCGCATGCCGCGCGCGCCGGCTCCCGAGGCCGCCTGATAGGTCATGGAGGAGAGCCACTCGACCCAGCCCTCGCGGAAGAGCCCGTCCAGAGCCATGAGCATCAGGCTCACGGTGCAGTTGCCGCCCACGTAGTTGCGCACGCCTTCGGCGATCGCGCGGTCGATGTGATCCCGGTTCACCGGGTCGAGGACGATCACGCTGTCGTCGTCCATGCGCTTGGCCGACGCCGCGTCGATCCAGTAGCCCTGCCAGCCGCCAGCGCGCAGCTCAGGCAGGACCTGCTTGGTGTAGTCGCCGCCCTGGCAGCTCACGATGACCTGCTGCCGGGCGAGACGGCTGATCTCGTAGGCGTCGCCCAGGGGAGGCGCCGCAACGCCCACGTCGGGCGCGGGCAGGCCGACCTGGGAGGTGGAGAAGAACTCGGGCTCGAGACCCGCCCAATCGCCCTCGGCGCTCATGCGCTCCCGAAGCACCGAGCCCACCATTCCACGCCAACCGACGAATCCGACCCGCTCGAGTGCCATGTCCGTGTCCAATCTCAGAGAGTGGCGGAATCATTAGCAAAAAACGCCAACCGGAGCACCTGTCGCGAGCGCGCGGGTGCCTCTCGCGACCTCAAAACTCGAGACGCAGCCCCACGTAGAAGCCCGCCCAGGGGTCGCTGGAAAAGCTCCCCACGCGCACGTCGATCTCATTGGGCACGGGCTTCTGTCCGTCTCGGCGGTAGAGCCAGAGCCCGCGCAGGCCGAGCATCCCCGACACACTGGCGTGACGCCGACGCAGCAGCGCGTAGACGAGACGCAGGTCGAGCTCGGCGTAGCTCGTGCCGTTGATGCCCGCGCTCCCGAACACCTCGCCCTCGAAGTCCAGGCGATCGAGCAGGGGCCGCTCGGCGAGGAATCCGAGATAGGGGAAGAGAACCGCATAGCGACGATCCACGGAAGCGACGGCTGATGGCGGGTCGAGGGTGTTGTTCAGGGTGTTGTTCAGGATATAGGCGAAATCGAAGCCGGCGATGCCCACCTCCGGTGCGATGTGCCACCGGCCCGGATTCAAGCGGAGCCAATGGGCGCGATAGCCGAGACGCAGCAAGGGCAGCTCGAGTCCGCTCTCTACCGGCGAGCCGGCGGGAAACAGGACTCCCTGGCTGACGAGCGGGTCTTCGAGCACAGCCGACCCGCGCAAGTCGATGTGCACGTAGGCGAGGTGCAGCTCGTGGGTACGCGCGATGCGGAGCTGGACGTCTACGGTGGGCAGGACCTGCAAGCCGCCGAGCCCGATCTCCTCGAGGCGGGGCCGCCCGGGCGAGGTCGTGCCGACCCGACCTCCCGAGGGCGTCTGGAGATGACCTTCGAGGCTGGCAAGCCAGGCGGTGGCCGAGATGCGCAGTAGCGGCGGCCGAGGCTCTCCGGCGGCATCGGCCGCTTCTGCCCCGGCCGTGCTCGAGCTGAAGAGGCCGGCAGCCAAGAGCAGCAGCACCGCGCGCCGCTTCCGCTCGGAGCGAGTCTTCCCGAAGGGATGGAGCAGGGCTGCGAGCGTGCGGCGCTTCACGGTGGCGCACGGAGTAGCGCAGGGCTCTGGCGGCTGCGAGCGGCCAACCGAGCGCTGGCCCCGCTTGCCCTGCCTGGAGCGGGGGTATAGGATGAAGTGCTCGCTTGATGTCCCCTCGGGGCAATCCGTGCAGCATCGTGCCCCATCCAGAGCGAGGGAAAAGAGGGTGTTTCACCACCACTCACGCATCCTGTCCACCCTACCGACGACCCACCTGCGGCTCGTTGCGTCGGCCGGCTTCGTCGCGTCGGCCGGCGTCATGGCTTGGGCCGGTCTCGCTCTCGTCGCGGCCGGAAGCATCGCGTTGGGTGGTGGCCCGGCCCGCGCCTCGGCGGTGGAGAGCGGTGGCCCCGTGCTCAGCCTGGCCGACACGGTCGCGCGGGCCCTCGAAAACAACTTCGACGCCCGCATCGCGGCCCTCGAGAGCGGCCGCGCCAGCGACAAACATGCCGAGGCCCGCGCGGCCTTCATGCCCAAGGTGAACATCACCAGCTACGCCGGCTACTCGAACCGGCTGGACGCGACCTTTCAGGCCCTGGACAGCAACGGCGACCCTGCCACCTACGGCCTCGCCAACGTCGGCAGCCAGGACGGCTGGCTCAACGTGCTGGTCGACCAGGTCGTCCTCGACCTCAGCCGCTGGCGGGCCGTCGAAGGCGAGCAGCTCGCCGCACGCATCGCACGGGTGAAGGAAAGCGAGGGCCGCGAGTTCGTCGCCTTCGAGGTGGTGCGCCTCTTCGCCAAGCTCGTACGCGCCCAGCGCCTCGTCGACCTCGACGGCGAGCGGGAGAGCGACGCCAAGTGGCTCGACGGGCAGGCCATGCTGCTCTTCGAGGCCGGACGGGTACTCTCCTCTCAGCGCGACACCGTGGCACTCCACCTCGAGAACGCGCGCCTCGACAGTCTGATGCGGCGCGGAGAGGCCGCGGATGCCCGCCGGGCCCTGTGGCTCGCCATGGGGGCCACGCCAGAGCATGGTCGCTTCCAGATCGCAGCCGGGAGTGTGCCCGCGCTCTCGACCCTCGCCGATCCCGAACACTACGACCAGCTCGTCGCAGGCGCCCCGGAGCTCGAGATCCTGAGGCTGCAGCGCGACATCGAGGCCAAGCGCCTGTCCGCCGCCAGGGCGATCCGGCTGCCCACCCTCAAGATGTATGGCGGCTACATCCACTACGGCGTCAAGCGCTTCGACAACTACCACGACGAGTTCCTGGTCGGTGTCGACCTGAAGATCCCCGTCTTCGACGGCTTCGAGGCGAAAAACGCGATCCGGGGCGCCGACAAGACCGCTCAGATCGCCCAGCTGCGCTTCCGCTCGATCCTCGAGGCCAAGCGCTCCCGGGTGGGCGAGCTCACTCACCAGCTCCAGCGCTCCGAGCAGCGCCTGGAGCTGATCGAGCGCAGGATCGGCACCGCGGCCGAAGAGCAGCGCCTTGCCGACTTGAATCTGCGCGTCGGCCGCGGGAGCCTCGGCCAGGCGCTCTCGACCCGGGAGCAGCGCGCCCGCTTCCAGCAGCAGGCCATCGACGTCCGCTACCAGCGCGTCGAGCTGTGGGCCTCCTTGCAGCGCGAGCTCGGCACCCTCGGCAAGACCGTCGTCGGCGACGTCGCCCCCCCGCCGGCCGCGAGCGCGGTACCCTGATGCCCGAGCTGAATCCGACGCCGCTGAATCCGACGCGGCTGAGTCAGAAGAGAAGGCTAACGCGAATGTCGTCCGGCAAGCACAGCGCATTGCCCATCACCGCTGCCCTGTTCACGGCCCTCCTGTGCGCAGCCGTGCTGCAGGGCTGTGGCGGAAAGGCGCCGCCCGAAGTCCAGGTGGCGGCCGTGCAGCGCGACTCCCTCGAGATCGAGGTATCGACCAACGGCAAGATCGAGCCCATCGACGAGCTGGACCTCCGTGCCCACCTCGACGGCCGCGTGGTGGAGATCCCCGAGCCCGGCACCGTGGTCGCGCAGGGCGAGGTGGTGCTGCGCATCGACGACGCGCCGGTGTCGGCCTCCCTGGCCGCCGCCCGGTCCGAGCGCCTGGCTTCCCTCGAGTCGCTCCGGGCCGCCAAGGCCGAGCGCAAGCTCGTGAGAGGTCGCCACGCCATCGATCGCGACCTCTACGAGAAGGGCGGCTTGACCGCTCAGGGCTGGGCCGAGAGCCAGGCCGCCCTCGCCAAGGCGCGCAAGCGGGTCGAGTTCCTCGAGGAGGAGGTCCCCCTGCGCGTCGACTCCCTCGACCAGCGGATCGAGATCCTCGCGCGCCAGAAAGAGGCCGCCACGGTGCTGGCGCCCTTTGCGGGCACCATCTACCGCCGAGAGGTGAAGAAGGGGGCAATGGTCCGCGCCGGCGATCCCGTGCTCCGCATGGCGGACCTCGAGCACCTGCGCGTGCGCGCCAACGTGGATCAAGTGGACCTGGGGCGCGTGCGACCGGGACAGCAGCTGCGCATCAGCTCCAACGCCTATCCCGGCCGGAGCTGGGAGGCGACCATCTCCGAGCTGGTGCCCCACGTGGTCATGAAGGAAAGCCGGCTGGTTTCCGAGAGCCTCGCATCCATCGAGCCGCCCACGCAGGGCCTCGTTCCGGGGATGACGGTAGACGTCGACATCCTCGTCGACTCGTCGGCGGCTGCGCTGCAGGTTCCCGCCGACGCGATCTTCATGGCCGATGGCAAGCCCTTCGCCTATCGCGTCGATTCGAATCGAGTGCGGCGCGCCCCCATCACCCTCGGCCGCTCGAGCATCGAAAGCGTCGAAATCCTGTCCGGCCTCGAGGAGGGAGACCGGATCGTGGTTGGCGCCGCAGAAGAGCTGGCCGACGGTGTCCGCGTGGCGGTCCGCAACCCCGCGGTCGGAGGCGGCTGAGCATGGGATTGAGTACGGCGTTGAGTACTGGCTTGAGTACGGGGCTGGATACGGAAAGCGAAGAGCTCGTCATTCGCCTGGACGACGTCTCCAAGACCTACCAGCACGGTTCGGTGCCGGTCCGCGCCCTCAGCCACGTGGACCTCGAGATCGCCCGGGGCGAGTACACCGCCATCATGGGGCCCTCGGGATCGGGCAAGTCGACCCTGCTCCACGTGCTCGGCCTGCTCGACGCCGGTTACGAGGGCCGCTACGAGCTGCTCGGGGAGCCGGTCTCCGGCCGCACGGCCGAAGAGCTCTCCGCCCTGCGCAACCGCCAGATCGGCTTCATCTTCCAGACCTTCCACCTGCTGCCCCACCTGAGCATCCTCGAGAACGCCGAGCTACCCGCCCTCTACGCCGGCAATCGGCCCGCCCGAGAATGCCGCGCGGCGGCCCGGGCCCGGCTCGAGCAGATGGGCCTGGGCTCCCGCCTGAACCACAAGCCCCAGGAGATCTCCATCGGCCAACGCCAACGGGCTGCCATCGCCCGGGCCCTCGTCAACGACCCGCCGCTCCTGTTGGCCGACGAGCCCACCGGCGCTCTGGACAGCAAGACCGTGGCCGAAATCCTCGACATCCTGGGCGAGCTCCACAGCAACGGCACGACGATCCTGCTCATCACCCACGATCGCGACGTGAGCGAAGCCACCGAGCGCACCGTCCACGTCCGGGACGGCCAGATGCACGACGGGCGGCTCTCTGATGAACCGCGAGCGCCGCTGCGGGAGACGAGGAGGCCCTGAGAGGCCTCTCCGGGAGCATTCTGGAAAAGCCGGAGCGTCCCCTCTATAGTCCCGCCTGGCCGACGCGCCTCCGCCGCCTGAGAGACCCTGCCCGGCGGCCCCCCTGTGGCGGCGTGCCTCCATTCGAGACAGACGCTGCGAGCACAGACGCTGCCGAGACAGACGCTGCGAGACGGCAGACTCCGAGGAACCCATGGACGGATCCGTGAACGAATCCCGTGACACCACTCCTGAGATCGCGTGCCCCGTGAACTCCTTCAACGAGTGGGACCCCCTCGAGGAGGTCATCGTGGGGCGTCTCGAGGGCGCCACGATCCCGGTGCGCCACCCCGTCGTCTCCTTCAACCTGCCCAAGTCGGCGGCCTTCGCCTTTGGCCTGGTGGGCGGCCTCAAGTACCCGAGCTTCCTCGTGAAGCCCGCCCAGGAGGAGCTCGACGAGTTCATCGGGATCCTCGCGGCCGAGGGGGTCGCGGTGCGGCGCCCCGACATCGTCGACTTCGGCCGCTCCTTCCGCTCGCCCTGGTGGAAGAGCAAGGGCTTCTGCATCGCGTGTCCGCGGGACGGCTTCCTGGTCTTCGGCGACGAGATCATCGAGACCCCCATGGCGTGGCGCTCCCGCTTCCACGAGACCGACGCCTACCGCTCCCTCTTCAAGGAGTACTTCAGCGAGGGAGCGCGCTGGACCGCCACGCCCAAGCCCCAGCTCCTCGACGAGCTCTACGACAACGACTACACGATGCCCGAGCCCGGCGAGCCCATGCGCTACGTCGTCAACGAGTTCGAGCCCGTCTTCGACGCGGCGGACTTCATCCGCTGCGGACGGGACGTCTTCGTGACCCGCAGCAACGTGACCAACATGTCGGGCATCACCTGGCTGCGCCGCCACCTGGGCAACGACTACCGCATCAGCGAGATCGAGAGCCGCTGCCGGCAGCCCATGCACATCGACTCGAGCTTCATGCCCCTCGCGCCGGGCAAGCTGCTCATCAACCCCGAGTACATCGACAAGGACCGCCTGCCCACCCTCTTCAAGAGCTGGGAGATCCTGGTCGCCCCGAAGCCGGACCCGCTGCCCAACAAGTTCCTCTCCATGTGCAGCGACTGGATCAGCATGAACATGCTCATGCTCGACGAGAAGCGGGTCATCGTCGAGAAGTCCCAGCCGAGCATGATCCGCTCACTCAAGGAGTGGGGCTTCGAGCCGATCCCCTGCGCCTTCGCCCACTACGCGCCCTTCGGCGGCTCCTTCCACTGCGCCACCCTGGACGTCCGCCGACGCGGAAGCCTGGAGTCCTACTTCTAGACCGAGGCCCGCTCGGCCTTCGAGATGCGCCGCGCGAACGTGCGAATGTACGAACCAACGAACGAACGACCGAGGAAAACAGCCATGCAAGTCGGATCCGAAGCCCACAAGGAACTCTACTGCCGCGCCTTTCTCGAGGGTCACCGCAAGTACGAGCCCGAGGATCTGCCCTGGCCCGACTTGCAGGGCGACGACTTGAAGCTCATCCAGGGCATCCCCTTCTGGGATCACGCCCTCCAGGCCGAGGCCGACGCCGGCCCCATGGTGAAGGCCTGTGCCGAGGTGGCAACGGACCCGCTGATTCGCGAGGCCCTGGCGCTCCAGGGCTACGAGGAGGAGCGGCACGGCCGGACCATCCAGCACATGATCGACCGCTACGAGATCGAGATCAACGAGATCCACGTGGAGATGCCCCCCAACGTCGAGGAGGCCTTCATCGACTTCGGCTTCGAGGAGTGTCTCGATTCCTTCGGCGCCTTCGGGCTCTTCGAGCTCGCTCGCCGCTCGCAGCTCGTGCCCCGGGAGCTCTTCGAGATCTTCGACCAGGTGATGCAGGAGGAGGCGCACCACATCGTCTTCTTCATCAACTGGTTCGCCCATCGCCAGATCAATCGGGGCCTGGTGGCCGGCGCCACCGTCGGCCCCAAGGCGGCCTGGCACTACGCCAAGGCCCTGTCGAAGCTGGGCGGCATCTTCTTCGGTGGCGATTCGGACGAGGGCGAGGACTTCGTCGTGACCGGCGCGGCGGCCTTCGTCGACAATCTCACGCCGAGCCTCGTGCTCGAAACCAGCCTCACGGAGAACGAGCGGCGCCTCGCGGGCTTCGATCGCGACCTCCTGCGGCCCAACTTCGTGCCGCGGGTGGCCCGGACCATGCTGCCCGTCCTGAAGCTGCTCCCATTCGGCTGATCCCTTGAAGCGGTTCATGTTCGTCATGTTGGTGGTGGGGTTGACGCTGCTCGGCGTCATCCTCTACCACACCGACCTCGGCGAGGTGTGGGCTCGGCTCCAGCAGATGGGCTGGCGGGGCATGACAGCCTTTCTCGCCCTGCACGTCTTCGGCTTCGGGGGCCTGGCGCTCTCGTGGCTGCTCGCCCTGCCCTCCAAGCCCGTCACGCCTCGCTGGATCTGCCGCTTCTGGAACGTGCTGATGGTGGGAGCGGCCATCGAGGCGGTGACGCCCCTGGCGGGCCTCGGGGGCGAGCCCGTGAAGGCGGTGCTCATGAAGCGCCACTACGGCATCAGCTTCAAGGACGCGAGCGCGTCTCTCCTGGCGACCCGCACCACCGACCTCGCGGCCCAGGTGATCTTTCTCGGGATCGGCTTCGGCCTCATGTTCCATGCCGCCGTGCTGCCACTGCCCTACCGGATCACGGCGGGCGTAGGCCTCGCTCTCTTCTGCATCGCCATCGTGCTCTTCGTCCTGCTCCAGAGTCAGCGTGCCTTCTCGCGCACGCGGAGCTGGCTCGAGGAGGGGTGGCTGAGTGGCCGCGAAATGAGCACCAGGGCGGTTCGCGCACTCGACTCCATCCGCGAGGTCGAGGACCGCCTGCTCACCTTCTACTCCTCGAAACACCTGCGCATGGTGCTCTCCGGGGCCGCGGCCTTCGTCGAGTGGATGTCCGCCGCCGCCGCGACCTGGGTCGCGATCCGCTTCCTCGGCCATCCCATCAGCTTTGCAGATGCCATCGTGATCGAGGCCTTCGTGACCCTGGTACGCTCCACCTTCTTCTTCGTGCCCGCCGACATCGGCACCCAGGACGGCGCCCAGGTGCTCATCTGCTCGGCCATCACGGGCTCCCCCGAGCTGGGTGTCGCCCTGGCGGCCGTGCGTCGCGCTCGCGACCTCCTCTGGGTGGCCTGGGGCCTCGCGGTTGGCTCCGCCTACTCCCTGGGCGGCGTAGGCGAGCTGCGGCGCCTCGCCACCGCAGTGCCCGAGGACTGAGGTCGGCTCGCGCAATCTGTTGCGAGAAGGACATCCTCATCAAGGTGAGCATGGGGACAGTCACCCAGTCGATACCCGCCCCGATTCAGCGTCGTCGGAATCGCAATCAGCGCTTGACCCCACCACATCCAGAGCAGACTATGAAGCTGATTCCTCAACACAAGGAGAGGTACCCCCATGTACCTGTTTACCCGACGAGTGGTCGTGAGCCCGACGCACCTGCGCGCCGGGATGGCGCATGCCATCGCGATGACGGAATTCGTGAACCAGAAGACGGACCTCGAGATTTCCCTGCACCAGGTGCTCCAAGGCGAGCCGCTCGGTACGCTGATGTTCGCCTATCGCACCGAGTCCTTCGCCGCGTCGCTGGAATCGGCGGACGGACTGGTTCACTCGGACGAGTATCTTACGAAGATCGAGGAGGGCGCCCAGCACTTCGTGGGCAACGCAGAGGATCGACTCGGCAAGTTCCAGCACATCGCTGGGGAGGTGAGCGGGCCTCCCGCTGCAGCGGCCGTCGTGAGCGCAGCCATCGACGTGCCGCAGGTGGCCAAGGCCATGTCCTGGTCACTCGAGCTCACCGAATACACTGCGAACCTCACCGGCGTGCCCGTCGCGCTGCTCACTTCGAACTACGGCCAGTACGGAACTGTCTCGTTCGTGTCCTACGGTCAGTCGATTGCGCAGCTCGAGCAGTCCCAGGAGAAGACGAACTCGGATCCGGGATTCCTGCAACGGCTCGCCGATTCGGAGGGGTTGTTCATCGCCGGCTCCGGCGCCGGCGTCCTGTCGCGAAAGATCGCCTGAGCGAGGCAACTCCCGCGAGAGCCATAGAGAATCAGCGCACTCACGCCAGGTGAACACCGGGTCTGCCGGTGCTGCGTCAGGGTGGATCTCGCCGCTCGAGCCCCCCCCCGCTCTCAGCCATGGGCCATTGGCTCTCCGGCCAGGAGCCCACTACCATATCCTGGACGAGAGCGACTCGCGTGGCTCTTCGTTAAGCCCTGTCGTGGCCAGGCCGGCGAAGACGAATCTTCGACGGTCGTGTGCCTCGGCGAGCGAGGCGCATGACGGCTTCTCCATCGAAGCCCTGCGTCCCGGGCAGCCGCGCGTATAGCTCCCGCTGCGTGCCGCTGGCCATTCAGCGATGCGAGTAGCCCGAGAGTAACCCGGGAGTGACGCGAGAGTGACCATGGAAGCGAGCCACCGGGCTCTAGCAGGCTCGCCCGGATGACGAAGATGGGCGATGCCAAGCGAAAGCCGAAGGCCAGGGCGAAAGCCACGGCGAAGGCGAAGGCCCCCGCAAAGGCGAAGGCCAAATCCAAAGCCAAGGCGAAGGCGAAGGCGAAATCCAAGGCCAAAGCCAAGGCCAAGGGGAAAGCCAAAGCCAAGGCAGCGACGAAGCGGCCTCCCGTGGTCGAACGCGAGTCGAGCCGCGGCCCGACGTCCCCGCAGCCCTCGAGCTCGGCGACCGCTCCGCGCGCGGTCGACACGGTCACCAGCGCGGCGGCCCGCCTCGGCATCGAGCGCCTCCACGTCGAGCAGGAGCAGGTGGTCTCCGAGGTGCTGGCGGGTCGCGACGTCCTGATGATTCTGCCCACGGGCTTCGGCAAGTCGGCCTGCTACCAGATCCCCGCCATGGTGCTCTCCCGGCCGGTGGTGATGATCTCTCCGCTGATCGCCCTGCTGCGCGACCAGCACCGCATCCTGCTCGAACGCGACATCGACAGCGTTCGCATCGACGGATCGGTGCGCGGCCGCGCCCGCCGCGAAGCCCTCGAGCGCATCGCCGCGGGTGGGCCCCTGCTCGTGATGACCACCCCCGAGACCCTCGCCGTCGAGGACGTCTCCCAGGTGCTCGCCAAGACGGGGATCGGCCTCGCGGCGGTGGACGAGGCCCATTGCATCTCCGAATGGGGATACGACTTCCGCCCCGCCTACCAGCGCCTTGGCCCCCGCCTGCGCGCCCTCGGCGGGCCGCCCATCATGGCCCTCACCGCCACGGCGACGCCGCGGGTGCGGGACACCATCGTGCGCTCCCTGGGTATGCGCGAGCCCAGGGTCGTCGCGAGCTCGCCCCACCGCTCGAACCTCGCCTTCGAGGTGATCCAGTGCGAAGGCGACATGCGTCCGCGCGCCCTGCTGCGCCTGGTCCAGCGCCTGCGCCGACCGGGCATCGTCTACTGCGCCACCCGCCGCGAGGTGGACATGGCACACGCCCTCCTGCGTCGCTTCAAGGTTCCCGCCCACCGCTACCACGGGGCGATGACCGCCAAGGAGCGCAACGACGAGCAGGCGCACTTCATGCGCCCGCGCTACCGCGCGGTGATGGTCGCCACCAACGCCTTCGGGCTGGGCATCGACAAGCCGGACATCCGCTACATCCTCCATTACCAGGCCCCGGCCTCCCTCGAGCAGTACGTGCAGGAGGCGGGCCGAGGCGGGCGAGACGGCAGGAAGTCCAACTGCCTCTTCCTCCACGATCCCTCGGATCGGGCAATCCACGAGGCGCTGCTGGCGCGCAGCCGCATCCGGCCGGACCAGCTCTACCAGCTGGGCACGGCGCTGGCCGCCTGGGCGGCCGAGGGACGCAGCCCCACCCTCGAGGCCCTGGCCCTCTCCGCCGAGCTGGGCCCGCGCATCACCTCCGCGCTCCTCGCCAAGATGGAGGAGGCGGGCCTGGTCGAGAGCGACGACGCGCAGGTGCGAGTGCTCGCCTCGAGCCAGACCATCGAAGCCGACGTGCGCAGCCTGGCGGGACAGTTCGAGACCCTCAAGACCCAGGACGCCCGGCGCCTCGACGCCCTGCAGGAGTACGCCCGGATCACGGAGTGCCGCGCCCTCTTCCTGCGCGCCTACTTCGGCGAGGAGGCCGACGCACCCTGCGGCCTCTGCGACATCTGCCGCGGAGCTCCGACCCGGCCTGAGAGCTTTTTCGCCGCCTTCAAGGCACCCGAGAGCTCGAGGAAGAACTCGAGGAAGAAAAAGAAGAAGGGGGCGAGAAAAGGAAGGAGGCGCGGCAGGAGGACGGCAAGGGCGTCGAAGACAGAAGAGACAGAAAAGACGGAGAGAACGCAGAGGACGGAAAGAACGGAAAGAACGGCCAAGCAGAAGCAGACCAGCGGCGAGCACAGCTCCACCCGCAAAGCCGGGCGCAAGCGGGGGCGTAGGCGTCGCGGTCGCAGGAGGAAGGCACCGCCACGGTAACCGGCGCGGTGGGGGTGCGGGCCGACACCCACGCAAGCTTGGACCCGACCGGGCCAGATCTCGTCGACGCGAACACGGCTCCCGAATTCCGGGGAGTAACGCAACAAAACGCGCCAGAGGGTCGACCACGGTGGACCGGAAGCGTGTCACATTGGGTCTTTCCGCGCTCGCCCGCGCGGCTATGCTGCACGACAGAGGCCGATGAATCCGGCCCCAGCAACGGAGGATCTGCTTTGGCAGCCAAGAAGAAGGCACGCAAGAAGAAGGCGACTCGCAAAAAGGCCACGCGCAAGAAGGCGACTCGCAAGAAGGCGGCTCGCAAGAAGGCCACCAAGCGCAAGGCGACTCGCAAGAAGGGCGCCGGCCGTAAGCTGCTCAACAACATCGACAAGGAGCTCAAGGCGCTCTCCAAGGACATCGAGCGCCGCGTGCGACCCATCCGCAAGGAGCTCGACAAGGCCGAGCGCCAGGCCGGAAGCGAGGCGGCGCGGATGATCCGCAAGGCCCGCACCAGCCTGAACAAGGTCCAGATCAAGGGCCAGTCGGACTGGAACAAGTTCGTGCGCCAGAGCCGGCAGGACCTCTCGAAGGCCCTCGGCCAGCTCGAGAAGTCGGTGCAGCGGAAGGGCAGGAAGAAGGCACGCCGCTAGCGCGCAGACGCAGGCCGGTCGCGGCCGGCGACGGAGGAAGGACTCCTTCGGCGCCGGCTGCGCAGCGCCTTCCGCACAGGGTCAGCCGAACAGACTCAGCCGCGATCCTCGCGCTGGGACATGAAGCCGAAGAAGTCCCGGGCTTCGCCCAGGCGTGTCTTCATGAGTCCCCAGTCACTGAACATCTCCCCCAGCATGTTGCCGATCTTCTTCGGGCGAAAGAAGAAGTTCTTGTAGAAGTCCTCGACGCCCTCGAAGATATCTTCGTGAGAGAGGTGCGGGTACTCGATGGAGGTGACCTGGAAGCCCTCGCCCATGAGGAGCTCGCCGGATCCGTCGCGCAGCCAGCCCTCCTTCTTCGCCTGGTCATACAGGAAGGTGCCGGGATAGGGGGCCGGCACCGAGACCTGGATGGTGGTGGGGTCGACCTCCCGGGCGAATTGCATGGTCTCCTGGATGGTCTCTTTGCTCTCCCCCGGCAGGCCCAGGATGAAGCAGCCGTGAAAACGGATGCCGAGCTTGTGGCAGTCCTCGGCGAACTCGCGATAACGGGTGACCTTCATGCCCTTGCGGATATTGTTGAGGATCTGCTGGTTACCCGACTCGAAGCCCACGGTGAGGGTGCGGACGCCATGCTCCTTCAGCAGCTTCAGGGTCTCGAAGGGAACGTTCCCCTTGGCGTTGCAGCTCCAGCGCACGCCCCGCTCCGCCAGCATGGGAGAGATCGCCCGAGCGATGCCCTCGACGTGGGGAATGTTGTCCGTGAGGGTGTCGTCGTCGAAGAAGAACTCCCGCATCTGGGGGAAGTAGTCCAGGGCCTTGCGCACCTCGGCGGCCACGTGGCCCGGGCTGCGCACCCGGTAGCGGTGTCCTTCGATGGTCTGGGGCCAGAGGCAGAAGGTGCAGCGCGACTTGCAGCCCCGCCCCGTGTAGAAGGACACGAAGGGATGCAGGGACTCGCCCACCTGGTAGTGCTCGATGCGCAGGTCCCGGGCATAGACGTCGACCACGTGGGGCAGCGCATCCATGTCCTCGGGAACCGGCCGGTCCGTGGTGTGAACGATGTTGCCGTTCTCCCGAAAGCTGATGCCTTCGATCTCGTCGAAGGGCTTGCCCTCGGCGACGTCCACCATGGTGTAGTCGAACTCACCGCGGGCGACGAAGTCGATGGCCTTGGAGGCCTCGAGAGAGTTCTCGGCCTTCACGGTGACGTGGGACCCCACCATGCCGATGCACAGCTTGGGGTTCGCATCCTTGAGCGCCTCGGCGACCTTCACGTCGGATCGGAAAGAAGGCGTGCTGGTGTGCAGCACGGCCAGCTCGAAGTCCTGGGCCAGGGGAAGCACGTCCTCGAGAGACAGGTCGGCGGGCGGAGCGTCCACCAGCTTGCTGCCCGGGATCATGGCGGCCGGGTGGGCGAGCCAGGTGGGAAACCAGAAGGAGCGCACCTCGCGCCGGGCCTGGTAGCGGGCTCCCGCTCCCCCGTCGAAGCCTTCGTAGGAGGGCGGATTGAGGAACAGAGTCTTCTTCATCGGAGTGCTTCTCCCCTGGGTACTTCCGAGCTGGCTGTCACGCCCCCGCCGGGGCGACGGCGGGGCGGCGTAGTTTATCACTCATCGGGGGAAATCAGCTCCCCGCTGGTCCCCCGAGGCGCTCGCGGTACCACTTCAAGGTCTCGAGCAGGCCATCCTGGAGCCCACGGCGGGAAGACCAGCCGAGGCCTGCCCGCATGTGGCCGATATCGGCCGTAGAGGAACGCAGGTCTCCGGGCCGCAGGGGCTCGAAGCGGTGCTCGGCCGCGCGGCCGGTGAGCTCGCTGATGAGGTCGGCTAGCTCGAGAATCTGGATCTCCGTGCCGGTTCCGACGTTGAAGACCCCCGTGCCGTCGCTCCGGGCGGCCTCGTAGACCGCCTCTGCGACGTCGCCCACGAAGACGAAGTCCCGGGTCTGGCGGCCATCCCCGTACACGGTCAGCGGCTCTCCCCGCAGCCCCCGTTCCATGAAGATGGGCACCGCCGCCGCGTACGCGGAATCGGCCGGCTGCCGGGGGCCGTAGACGTTGAAGAAGCGCAAGGCCACCGAGGCCACACCGTGGATCTCTCCAAAGAGCTCGAGCAGGTGCTCGCCCTCGAGCTTCGACACCGCGTAGGGGCTGATGGGATCCGGGCAGTCCGCTTCGCTCTTGGGCGCGTCGGGGAGCTCGGCGTAGACCGCAGACGAGCTGGCGAAGACCAGCTTGCGCACACCCGCGTCCGCGCAGGCGCGCAGTACGTTGTAGGTGCCCAGCACGTTCACGCGGTAGCAGTCTGCGAAGCACTCGAAGCTCTCGGGCACAGAGGTGAAGGCGGCCAGGTGAACCACCGCCTCGCAGCCCGCCACGGCGGCCGCCACGGCCGCCGGGTCTCGCACGTCCTCCCTCAGGAGCTCCCAGGAGGGATCGCAGTTGTGCGCGAAGCCCGTCGAGAGATCGTCGAGGACGCGCACGTCGAAGCCCTGCCCCATGAAGCACTCGCCCACGTGGGAGCCGATGAATCCGGCTCCCCCCGTGACGAGCACCTTCGCCTTGCTCATCTGTGCCTCCGGACGGCGTATTCTCGACCTTCGCTGAGCTTTTGCAAGGGCGGGTGCTATCTTTTGAGCGCTGAATCGAGAGCGGGATGCGTACCTGTTTCCCCGTCAGATTCCCTCCCCCGAGACCCATGAGCATTCTCACCACCGCACGGCTCAAGCTCCTGCTTCGCTTCGCCCTGAGTGGCCTCGGGGGGCAACGCGGGCGCTCGGCTCTCACCATGCTCGGCATGGCGATCGGGACCGCGAGCGTGGTGGCCGTCATCTCCATCGGCCTCGTGGGGCGCGACTACGTGGTCAGCCTGATCGAGGGGGTCGGGACCAACCTCGTCATCGCCTACGCGACCCTCGAGGGCGTCAATCCGGAGCAGATCAGCTTCGAGGACGTGGACGTGATACGGCGACGGGTGCCCCGCATGGCCGCCATGGCGCCCGTCCTCGCCGAGGTGCAGATGATCTCCATCCGGCGCAAGCCCAAGTCCGTCAAGGTCCTCGGCGCGCCACCCACCTACCCCGGCGTGCGTAACCTGGTCACGGTATCGGGCCGCTTCATCACCGCTCAGGAGGAGGCCTCGGGGGCCAAGGTCTGCGTGATCTCCCGGAAGCTCGCCCAGCAGCTTTTCGGGACCGACGAGGTGCGCGGCCAATCCCTGCGCCTCTTCGACCTGCGCTTCCCCATCATCGGCGTCTTCCGTGAGCGGGTCGAGAGCGCGGCCGCCGTGGATCAGAGTGAGGCCGCGGGCCTCGCGGCCGTCATCCCCTTCTCGACCTTCCGCAACCTATCCGACGTGAGGTGGCTCAACACCCTGTATATCCAGGCCGCTGACCGCGAGAGCGTACCCATCGTGGTGGAGTCCCTGCGCGAGGTCCTGGCCTCGCGCCACCGCAGCATGGACGACTTCCAGATCCTCTCCCTGCAGCAGTACCTCACCCTGGTGAATCGGATCTCCGACGCCATCTCCATGGGGCTGCTCGGCATCGCGGGCGTATCGCTGCTGGTCGGAGGCATCGGAATCATGAACATCATGCTCGTCACCGTCACCGAGCGCACCCGCGACATCGGGATCCGCCTGGCCCTCGGCGCGGGACGACGCGACATCCTGCTCCAGTTCCTCATGGAGGCCGGCGTGCTGAGCCTCAGCGGGGGTCTGCTGGGCCTGCTCCTGGGCGCGGTGCTGCCCTGGTACATCGGGAGGCTCTACGGTGTGGAGGTTCCCATCTCGGTCGCCAGCGTCGCGGTCGCGTTCGGCGTCTCGGTCCTGGTGGGCGTCTTCTTCGGCCTCTATCCCGCCCGCAAGGCCGCGAACATGAACCTGGTCGACGCTCTCAGCTTCGAGTAGAGCCCGCTGGACGCCTACGCTTCCCGGCCGTTCCCCGAGCCGGCCCATCGCTCGCAGAACCACTCGACGGTCTTCTTGAGGCCGTAGTCGAAGTCGACGTTGCGCTTCCAGCCCAGCTCGCGCATGGCCTTCTCCGCGGAGACATCCTTGCCGCCGAAGTCGCCGGCACGCTCGGGCATGAACTCGATGCGGACCTGCTCGCCGATGAGCGCGCGGATGTTCTCCGCCACCTCGAGCACGGTGACCTTGCGAGCACCCTCGAGATTGTAGGTCTGGTTCTTCGCCACCTCCGACATGGCGAGCACGTGGGCCTGGGCGAGATCCTCTACGTAGATGAAGTTGCGGTACTGCTCGCCCTCCCCCGCCACAGTGAGGGGCTCGCCCTTGAGCGCCTTCTTGAGGAAGATGGGGATGAGCAGCTCCTCGCGCATGCGCGGCCCGTAGGGGATGCCGTAGCGCAGCACTGTAAAGGGCAGGTCGTAGAGCTCGCCGTAGTTGTGGCAGAGCATCTCGCAGGCCATCTTCGTCGAGGTGTAGATGTGGCCGGCGCCGTTCAGGTGGAAGGGCACGGTCTCGTCGGCGGGCTCCCCGTCCAGGGATCCGTTGTACACCCACACCGTCGACGCCATGTGCATCCGCTCGGCCCCGTTGACGCGCGCAGCCTCGAGGACGTTGGTGGTCCCCATGACGTTGAGCGCGGTGCTGTACACCGGATACTTGAACGCGTAGTTGACGTTGGAGACCGCGGCGAGGTGGAAGATGTGCTCCGCACCCCGGGTCGCCGCCAGCACGGACGAGAGATCGAGCAGGTCGACGTCCTCGTAGCCCACATCGCTGCGGTGCGGGGCAACCCGATGGTCCACCACCGTGACATCGTGACCGGCATCGACGAGCGCGTCGACGACGTGGGAGCCAATGAAGCCGCTTCCGCCAGTAACCACTACCTTCTTGGAACCCATTTGCTCTGTCTCCGTCTAGCTCGCGCGTTGGCCTCTGGGCGGCCAACGCTTCCGCGTCCTCACGAGAACCGATTCTCGGGCCTCGCTCCTAGCCGAGCGTGCGTTTCAGCGCGTCGATGACCTGGTGGGCCTGCCCGTCGGTCATCGTCGAGAAGACCGGCAGGCACACGTGCCGGGCGCAGACATCTTCGGACACCTTCAGCGATCCGTCATCGTACTGTGCGAAGATCGGTTGTCGCTGGATCGGATCCTCGTACACCTCACCCGCGAGCGACACGCCGTAGCCTTCCTTGAGCTGGGTCTTCAAGGCCTTGCGATCGAGGGCCTCGGGCAGGACGGCGATGTACTTGTAGTAGTTGCAAACCCCACCTTCGGGAACGGACAGCGGCGAGAGACCACTGAGTCCCTTCAGGCCCTCGTCGAAGATGGCCGCGATACGCTGGCGGGCCGCCACCATTTCGGGCAGCCGCTCCAGGTGACGCACGCCGATGATCGCGTGGGGCTCGGACATGCGCCAGTTGTAGCCGAGGCGGGTGTGGGCGTTCTGGGTGAAGCTCGCCTTCCCCTGATCGCGGTAGATGCGAGCCTCGTCCGCAATTCGATCGTCGTTCGTGGTGATCATCCCCCCCTCGGCGGAGGTCATGACCTTGGTGGGGTAGAAGCTGAAGGACCCGGCTGCCCCGAAGGCCCCGGCCGAAGTCCCGTCGAAGGAGGCGCCGTGGCCGTGAGCCGCGTCCTCGACGAGCCAGATCCCCTTGCGCTCCACCAACGCTTGAATCTCACGCATACGCCCGGAGACGATCCCGCCGATGTGAACGACCACCACACCCGCGGTGTTGGGCGTGATGCGGCGCTCGATCTCCTCGGGCGACGTGCCGAAGTTCTCGGGGTCCGTGTCCATCAGCACCGGCCGGCCGCCAGCATGGATCACCGCGGCGGCTGTGGCGAAGAAGGTATTGGCAGGGACCAACACGTCCTTGCCATCCACCTCCAGGGCGCGCAGGGCGATCTCCAGGGAGGCCGTGCCGCTGTTCACCGCGATCGCGTGCTTCACGCCGCAGAAGGCGGCGAACTTCTCTTCGAAGCTGCGGCCGTACTGCCCCAGGGTCAGCTGTCCCGTCGACAGGACCTCCTGGATCCGATCGGCAATCCACTGGCGGTCGTCCGCGCGAAATTCGATTTGTGCGGCGGGAACCGTTCGTGCGGGATCCTGCGCCGGGGCTTGGTCGCTGCTCTGGGTCATAGGCCTCTTCGCGGGCGGCACTGCCGCTTGGAGTCATTCCTGGCTTGGGGAGATGGTCGTGTCTTTACTACCCGGATTTCGGGCCTCTCAGCCTTCGGCATCTCAGCCTTTCAACCGGGTGTGACCGGAGCCGGGGGGTTGCTGGTGGACTACTCTTGCGACCCGCCCCGCCTGCCCGTTTCCGGGCTACGAAGCCGCCGCTGCACCCCCGCCCTTCTCGAACGCGGCTGCATTGTAACCGCTTGCAGCTCTCTCGTCACCGTCAGAATAGGGTCTTTATACCCCCGCAATGAGGTAATCGGCGTCGGTTGGCCGGCTGCACTGCCGGCCGCAAGAGACTCCCGTAATTCTCCGAAATGGATGCGTTATTTCTATTTCGCCAGATCCGCGAAAGCAATCAGCTCGACTCCGCGCCGCTCGAGGGCCTCCGCGACCCTGGGGCTCACCAGAGCCGCGAGCTCGGCCTCGTTCCGGTAGCCCGGAGTGTGGCGATCGAGCTCGGGGCAGCGGCCGGTGGCGACGTGGAAATAGAGCTCGCTGACGCCCTCCGGCAGCCTCTCGGCCAGGGCCAGCACCCGGGATTCGTCCATGGCGCCCGAATCGTGGAGCCCGAAGACGAAGTCGTTGCAGCGGATGCCCGCGCGCCCCAGCCGCGCCCGCACCAGGGCGGTCCAAGGGCGCAGGGAGAGCGAGCCCCAAGCTCTCGGGAGCAGGCCGCGACCCGCCGCGCGCGAGGACGCGCGCCAGGACACGATAGGGGGCTCGTAGGGGACGCGAACAGCCGCCAGGCCGAAGTCGCGTCCTACCGAGATGATGCTGCTCAACACCGTGGGGTGAAGCTGCATGTGGTTGTGGGCGTTGACGTGATCTAGTGTCAGCCCCGTCTTCGCAAAGGCCTCGAACTGGGCGCGGATCTCGGCCACGAGCTGCCGGCGCACGGCCGGCAGGAAAAAGAAGCGAAAGCCCGCGCGCACGAAGTCGCAGGAGAACTCGCCCGACGCGTCGACGAGATCGGGCACCCGCTCGGCGGGGAGAACGGGGCGCCCTTCGACGAGCACCACGTGCAGACCGACGCGCAGGCGCGGCAGGCGTCGCGCCCGCTCCACGGCGTCCGCGGCCGCACTGCCGCTCACCATGAGGCTGGTGGTGGTGAGGATGCCGTCGCGATGGGCGAGCTCGACGGCCTCGTTCACCGGCAGAGCCAGGCCGAAGTCGTCGCCGGTTACGATGAGCCGCCGGGGAGCGGCACGTAGCAGGGGAGAGGCCACGAGGGCAGGCTACTTGATCGAAACGCCGGGATCCACGGAGCGCAGGTGCAGGTCGCGCTGGGGGAAGGGAATCTCGATCCCGGCCTCCTTGAGGGCCGCGTCGATGAAGATGGTGATATCGCTCTGCACCTGGCGCCAGGCATCGGCGCGCAGGGTCCAGGCCCGAACCTCGAAGTCGAGAGAGCTGTCGCCGAAGCCGTTGAAGAGGGCGACGGGCTCCGGCGTGTCGAGAACGTCGGGATGAGCGCTGGCCCGTTCCAGCAGGATTTCGAGCACGCGATCCGGGTCGGTCCCGTACTTGACGCCCAGCTTGATGGTCATCCGGCGCTGGCGGTCCGAGAGGGTCCAGTTCACGAACTGGTCCGAGATGAAGCGTGCGTTGGGGATCACCACCTCGGCGCCGTCCCAGGTGCGCACCGTGCTCGAGCGGATCCCGATCCGCCGCACCTCGCCCATCACGCCGCCCACCTCGACGGTGTCGCCGGTCTGGATCGGCCGCTCGAAGAGCAGGATGAGGCCCGATACGAGGTTGTTCACCACATCCTGCAGGCCGATGCCGATGCCGACGCCCAGAGCGCCGGCCATGAGGGCGAAGCGGCTCAGGTCGAGGCCCGCTGCGGCTACGGCCAGCAGGAATCCGATGATGAGGATGACATAGCGGACCGCGGTCGAGACCGCGTAGGGGACGCCCCGGGGCAGGGAGGCCCGGGGGAGGATGTCCTCTTCGAGGA
>JAFDEK010000047.1 GCA_019310385.1 Deltaproteobacteria bacterium | reverse complement strand
GCGAAGAACTCACCTTCTCACATGGCTCCAGCGGTAGGACTCGATGGAAATCGCGGCTGCAACGCCGAGTGCCGCCAGCCCGGCGCCGAGCAGATAGCCGTCGACGAAGGGATCCGCGACTCGCGCACCAGCGCTGAGGGCCGTGAGAACGCTGATGCCCGACACCGCGCCGATGGAGGTCGTCATCGCGAGCCCCGAGCTCGCGATCCCGAAGCTGCGCTCATCGACTGCATTGCCGACGCTGGCCGCGAGAGAGGGCTGGGAGAGGCCGAGACCGATGCCGGCCAGGACCAGTCCCGTTCCCAGCAAGACCAGCGAGCCGCCTGCGGCACCGGCGGCGAGGGCCCCCATCGCGAGCGCGATGGCGAGGGCCCCGGTTACCGCCATGGCTCGCTCGCCCAGCCGTCCCGCCAGGGTGCCGCCGATCGGTGCGCTCAAGGTAAAGGCCACGGGTCGCAGCATGGTGATGAAGGAGGTCGCGGTCGCCGAGTAGCCGAACACGTTCATGAGCAGCAGGGGCGTGATGATGAAGCCGCCCATGTAGGCGAACTGCAGGCAGAAGCCGGCGATCAGGGGGGCCGTGAAGTTGCGCCTGGCAAAGAAGGAGAGCGGCAGGAGTGGGTGCTCGCTGCGTTTCTCGACCCGCACGAAGAGTGCGAGGGCGATGGGAACGAGGGCGAGGCACGACAATACCCCGGGATCCGCCAGGCCCGCTCTGGGGATGCGGTTGATGCCGAATGTGAACGCGAATGCAGCGACCGCCAGGGTGAAGGCCCCGGGCAGGTCGAAGGAGACGCCGCGCTGGCGCGGGCTCTCGCGCAAGACCCGCAGCGCGACCGCCCAGGCGATCAGGGAAAGGCAGCCCTGGATCAGGAAGAGGGGGCGCCAGCCCATGGCGTCGACGAGGACACCGCCCACCGCCAGCCCGAGGACCGGAGCGCCCGCCGAGACCAGGCTCACCCAGCCCATGGCCTGGGCTCGGCGCTCCGGTGGGTAGACGCCGAAGAGCAGGGCCGTAGAGGCCGGCATGGTCGCGGTGCCGGTGAGCTGGGCGAGGACGCGAAAGGCGATGAGGGAGCCCGCGTCCCAGGCCGTGGTGGTGAGCAGCGTGGCCGCCGTGGCGAAGAAGAAGCCGATCAGGTACACGCGGCGGTGACCGTAGAGGTCGCCCATCTTTCCGAGCACCGGCAGGGCCAGGGCCTGCACGAGCATGGGAGCCGTGATCACCCAGGCGACGACCTCTACCCGGGAGCCCAGGTCTTCGGCGATGGACTTGAGCGAGACGGCGAGGATCGTGATCGTGAAGGTGGTGGCGAAGACGCCCGCCAGGCAGGTGACGAGTACCCAGGTGGTGTAGGTGTCGTCCCGCGGTGGGTCCGCGCCGGGTGAGGCGAGCCGGCGCGGCACTGTGTTGGCGTCCTTCGTCACGCCCTCTCGCCCGACCGCTTCGGGGGACTCACCGGTCGAAGCCGCCGTCGCGGATCACGCCGGCGTACCAGTGGCCGGAGTCCTTGATGCGCCGCCTTCCGCTCTCGAAGTCGACGTGGACCAGTCCGAAGCGCTTCGTGAAGCCGTGGGCCCACTCGAAGTTGTCCATGAGGCTCCATGCGTGGTAGCCGCGCACGTCGGCGCCGGCTTCCATGGCACGGGAGACGGCGGCCAGGTACTCGCGGTGATAGTCGATGCGCCGCTGGTCAGCGATGCGTCCCCTGGCGTCGGGGCCGTCGTCGTAGGCGCAGCCGTTCTCGGTGATCTCCATGACGGGACCGCCGTAGTCGCGGTGGATGCGCAGGATCATCGCCTCGAGGGAGGCGGGCCAGACCTCCCAGCCCATGTCGGTGCGCGGGCCCTCGTCGGCGGCCCCCGTGGAGGAATCCGGGGCATCGCCGACGCTCGCGGGCAAGGCGCCGAGGTGCGGGTCGCCGGGGACCGCGACCACGCGGGTGCGGGTGTAGAGATTGATGCCGATGAAGTCGAAGTCCGCTCGGCAGCGCTCGAGGTCGCCCTCCCGGATGCCCATCTCGCCGCGGGGCAGATCTCCCAGCAGCGCATCGGGGTAGCGGCCGAGCAGGGCGGGCTCGAGGAACCAGAGGTTGCTGAAGCGGTGATAGCGCTCCGCGGCGTCGCGGTCGGCGACGCTCTCGCTGGCCGCTTCGATGTGGCTCATGCTGAGCGCGCTCGCGACGCGCGCGTCGGATCGCGCGTCGCGAATTGCGCGAAAGGCTTCGGCCTGGGCGAGGTTCACGGTGTGGGTGGCACGCAGGAAGTCGGGGAAGCTGCTGCGTCCCGGTGCGTGCATGCCGGTCAGATAGCCCAGGGCGGTGAAGACGAAGGGCTCGTTGAAGACCAGCCAGTCCGAGACCCGATCGCCCAGGGCCCCGGCGACCACGTGGGCGTAGTCGCTGAACCAGCCCGCGAGGTCCCGGTTGGGCCAGCCACCCCGCTCTTCGAGGGCGACCGGGAGGTCCCAGTGATAGAGGGTGGGGAGGGGACGGATGCCGGCCGCGAGGAGAGCGTCGATCAGGCGTCCGTAGAAGTCGATCCCGCTGGCATTGACGGCGCCCCGACCCTCCGGCTGCACCCGGGGCCAGGAGATGGAGAAGCGGTAGCTGGTGAGGCCCAGCTCGGCCATGAGGGCGACGTCCTCGGCGAAGCGGTGGTAGTGGTCGCAGGCCACGTCCCCGTTGCTGCCGTCCTCGATCCGCCCCGGCGTGTGGGAGAAGCGATCCCAGATGGAGAGGCCGCGCCCGTGGCGATTCCACGCGCCTTCCACCTGGTATGCAGCGGTTGCGGCTCCCCAGTGGAAGCTCTCGGGAAAGGCCACGCGGGCCATGGCAGCTCTCCAGTGCCGGGCCCGCCGGCGATCAGCTCTCGCTCTTGCCCGAAAGGCGGTCCCGGGTCTCCAGCCATCCCTTGATCATGTGCTGGAAGGGAGTGGGGCTGTAGATGTCCTCCTCGTAGGACCAGAGACCTCCCCCCGCATACTTGAGCTGGGTGAAGTTGTAGGCCTGGTGGAGGCTCCCGTCGCCGGGATCCACCATGCGGTTCCACACCTGGCAGACGATCCAGCCCCGCTCTTCGTCGATGACGTACCACTCGATGGGGAAGTACTTCATCTCGCAGTTGGGGTACTTCGCCATGGTGCTGCAGATCCATTTGCGGATGGCCTCCCGGCCGCCGAAGGTGCCGAAGAGGTGCTCGACGTAGGTGGCGTCCTCGGTGAACTGGTCTGCCCAGGGGTTCCAGTCGCCCGAGGTTCCGGCCTTCAGAGCCGTCTGCTGGTACTTTTCGAAGGCGGACTCGAGCTCTTCACGCGAGTACTTTCCCATTTCCTCTCTCCTCCAAGAAAAGCCGACCCAGAACAGTCGACATGGTCGCTTCCATCGTGTGCCGCGCTCGGCCTCATTTCCCGAAGCCGGCCTCGAACTCGTCGCGCTTCTTCATGAGCTCCTCGTAGATCTTGGGGTTGATGCTGATGAAGAGCCCCTCCGCTTCGGCGCACAGGACTTCGCCGGCCCAGACCTTGCCCTGGGTGTGGATCTTGCGCCCTTCGATCTTTACGATCTCCGCCTCGAAGTAGAGCTCGGTGTGCAGGGGCGTGGGCTTGCGGTAGCGGACGGTCAAGGTGCCCGTCATGCCCGGGTTGCCCGAGAGGGACTGCACGTATCCGAGTACCTCGTCGAAGGCCGCGGCCACGAAGCCGCCGTGGACGGAGCCCGGTGGGCCCTCGTAGGGAGAGCCGAAGACTACCGTCGCCTCAGCGCTCCGCTCGCCACTCTTGCCCACCGTGATGGGCGGCGCGAGGGGGTTTGCGAGGCCGATGAGGGGGCTCTGATCGAAGAAGGCCCCGACGTCTCCCGAGGTGGCCGATTCGGCGTGTCCGAGGCCGCGCTCGAGGCGGGGATGGGCGGTGAGGGCTTCGGCGTAGCGCTCGAGGCCGTCGGCCGCGATCTTCAGCTCTTCCACCGGGGCATTGCTCGGGACCAGGCGCTCGATCACCAGGCGCATGGCGTCGGCGAGGCGGCGCTTCTGCTCCCACATCTCGTGTCCAGTGGACTTGGTTGCGTCCCAGTGCGCTTCGATGGGGCCGCGTCTTCGCTTCGACTCGTCCACTTCTGCTTCCTCGAATTCGCCTCGGGCCCCGTCTCGGGCCCCGCCTCGCGGCATCCATGCCGGGTGGCTCCCGCCGCAGCGTAGCGTCGCGTCGTCCCGGCGCGAAACGATGCGCGGGTCCTTCCCGGAGCGCTAAAGTGAGTCGTCCGGGAGGCCCCGGCGCAGGGATCGAGAGCGTGGAGGGCGTGGAGGGCGTGGAGAGGGTGGCGGGCGTGGAGAGGGTGGAGAGCGTGGAGGCGTGACGACCGGCCTGGCGACCCAGCGCGCTCGTCGGGGGACTACAGCCCCCGCTCTGCTCTTCTGCCTGGCAAGCCTCCTTGCCTGTGGCCCCGAGGCCTCGATCGAGCATTCCGGGCCCGTCGCGGAGTGGCGTCACTTCGGGGGCGACCCGGGCGGCCTCAGCTACTCGCCACTGAAGCAGATCACCGCGCAGAACGTGAAGCAGCTCGAGGTCGCCTGGACCTACCGCCACGGCGACTACTCCGACGGCACGGGGCAGTACTCGCGCACCTCATTTCAAGCGACTCCCATCGTGATCCGCGATGGCCTCTATTTCTGCACCGCCTTCAACCGGGTGATCTCTCTCGATCCCGAGACGGGCGAGGAGCGCTGGGCCTTCGATCCGGAGCTGCGTGCGAAACGGGGGGAGGGCCCCTATCCCCTGACCTGCCGCGGGGTCGCGTACTGGGAATCCCAGGTCGCAGCCGGGGGGCAGTGCGAGCGGCGTATCTTCACCGGCACCCGGGATTCGGAGCTCATCGCCCTCGATGCCGCGACGGGTGAGCCCTGCGCGGACTTCGGCGTCGCGGGTCGGGTGGATCTGCGCGCCGGAATCGGCGAGGCGGCGAGCTGGGAGTACTACCCCACCTCGCCTCCCCTGGTGATCGGGGATCATGTAGTCATCGGCGCCCTGGTCGCCGACAACGTGCGCGCCGACGCGCCGAGCGGAGTGGTCCGCGCCTTCGATGCGCGCACCGGAGTGCTGCGTTGGGCATGGGATCCCGTGCCTCCGGGTTGGCCCGAGCGCTCGCCCGTACACGGTCCGTATCAGCGAGGAACTCCCAACGCCTGGGCTCCCCTGTCTGCCGACGAGGAGCGGGGCCTCGTCTTCGTCCCCACCGGCAATGCTTCGCCGGACACCTTCGGCGGCGGCCGCAGGGGGCTCGACCACTACGCGAGCTCGACGGTGGCCCTCGACGCCGGGAGCGGCGAGGTGGTGTGGCGCTTCCAGAGTGTGCACCACGACGTGTGGGACTACGACGTCGCAAGCCAGCCGACCCTCTTCCAGATCCCGGGCGTGGGCGACGGCGTGCCCGGCCTGGCCCAGGCGACCAAGATGGGCCACGTCTTCTTGCTGAACCGGGAGACCGGGGAGCCCCTCTACCCCGTCGAGGAACGCCCCGTGCCCCAGGGCGGCGTGGAGGGCGAGAATCTCTCGCTCACTCAGCCTTTCCCCACCCATCCTCCTCCGCTGCATCCGACTTCCCTCGGCGCCGACGACGCCTGGGGCTTCACACCCATCGATCGGCGCGGCTGCGCGGAGAAGATCGCAGGGCTGCGCTCCGAAGGCATTTTTACGCCGCCTTCGCTCCAGGGCTCGCTGCAGTTTCCGGGCTCGGCGGGGGGGATGAACTGGGGCGGGATCTCCATCGATCCGGTGGCGGGCATCCTCTACGCGAATCAGCTGCACACTGCGCTGGTCTCCACCTTGATCCCCCGGGCCGAGTACGACGCCATGGATCCCGCGCAGATCGTGTATCCCGAGGAGGCCTATCCCCAGCGCGGAAGCCCTTACGGAGTGAAGCGCTACGCGCTGCTCTCGGACTGGGGGGCACCCTGCAACCCGCCTCCGTGGGGAACCTTGACCGCGGTGGACCTGCGCGCCGGAGAGGTGCTGTGGAAGGTCACCCTGGGAAGCACCCGGGACATGGCGCCTTTTCCCATGTGGCTGCCCCTGGGCGCGCCCAACCTGGGTGGCAGCGTGGTGACCGCCGGCGGCGTGCTCTTCATTGCCGCCACGACGGAGAAGTTCTTCCGGGCCTTCGACGCGGGGACCGGCGAAGAGCTGTGGAGGGTGCGTATCCCCTTCACGGGCAACTCCAGTCCCATGACCTATCGGGTGCGCGAGGGCGGAAGGCAGTTCGTTGTGCTGGCCGCGGGTGGGCACGGCTGGTCCGAGCCCGGCGACGCCCTCGTCGCCTACGCGCTGCCCTGAGCGGGGCGGCCCGGTCGCTGCACTCGCAGCGGGAATCGCAAACCGATAGCTTTTCGCGCCATGTCCTTCGTACGCGCGCACAGGTGCCGGTGGATCTTCGCGCTGCTGGCGAGCGTGCCGGCCGCGCTCGCGTCGGCCGCCGAAGTTCCGGCGCCGGCGGGCGCCCGGGCCCAGGAGTCTCGCGACCTGGGCCTGGTCCTGCTGGTCGCGGTCGACCAGCTACGCCGGGATCGTTTCGATCCGGCGCTGCCGGGCGGCCTCGGGCGCTTCGCTCGCGAGGGGCGGGTCTACACCGAGGCCATGCTCGACCACGCCGTCAGCGAGACCTGTCCCGGCCACGCCGTCATGTTGACGGGCCGACACCCGGGAGCCGTGGGAATCCCGAGCAACCACTTCGTCGAGCGCAACGGTGTCGGGAGCACCTACTGCGTCGGGGATCGCAACCCGGACTCTCTGGTGATCGGAGGCGAGGACCGGGCGGGCCGGGGCCGCTCCCCGCGACTCATGCGGGTCGATACCCTGGGAAGCTGGATGAAGGCCGCGCGTCCCGGGACCCGGGTCTACAGCGTCTCGGGCAAGGATCGCGGCGCCATCGCGAGCGTGGGCCGGGGCGCCGACGTGGCCTACTGGTACGAAGACGAGGACGGCTTCACGACGAGCCACTTCTACGCCGACGAGCTTCCCGCCTGGGTGAGGCAGTGGAACGGTCGCGAGCCGACCCGCGACGGGCTCTTTCGCGAGCTGCCGGACACCTGGGATCACCAGCGCGGCGATCCGGGCCCCCACGGCCGCGTGGACGACTATCACGCGGAGTCAGCGGAGCGCAAACGCGTCAGCGGCCATCCCATTCGGGACGACGACCCCGCGACCTTCGCGAAGAACGTCTATAGCTCTCCCTTCCTGGATCGCTTGAGCCTCGACTTTGCACGGGAGCTGGTCGCCCGGGAGGGGCTCGGGCGCGGCGCTGCTCCGGACCTCCTGGTGCTGGCGCTCTCTGCTACGGATATCGTGGGACACAACTACGGCCCCGAGAGCCACGAGGCCCGGGACGCCCTCGAGCGCCTCGACGAAGAGCTGGGCATCTTCATGACGGAGCTGGAGGCGCGGGTCGGCAAGGGGAGGGTTCTCTCCGTGCTCACCGCGGACCACGGCGTCCTCCCCCTGCCGGATTGGCTGCAGGAGACGGGTCGCAGTCGCTGCCGCCTCGAAGGGGGCAGGATGGGTCTGCGCTGGCCCGCCATCGCCCTGGGGATCCGCATGCACCGGCAGTTCGCGCCGCTCTTCTCCTGGCCGGTGGCATGGCTGTCGTCCAACGGACGCGGGCTGATGATCAATCGCCAGGCCGCGGCGAAGCACGGTGTCGCGCTGGAGGAAGTCGCGGCCGCCGCCAAGGGGTATCTCGAGAGCTACGAGGGCATCGAGCGGGTCTGGACCCGGACGGAGATCCTGGAGGGCCAGAGCGAGCAGGCGCGCCTCTACCGGAACTCCTTCGATCCCCAGCGCAGTCCGGACCTCGAGGTGCAGGTGGCCCCCACCTGTCTGATCTCGAAGAGGAGCTACGGGACGAGTCACGGCTCTTCTCACGCCTACGATCGCGCGGTGCCCCTGGCCTTCCTGGGGCCGGGCATTGCCGCCGCGCAGGTTCCCGGAGCCGCGGCGACGGTCGACATCGCGCCCACCCTGGCGGCGATCCTGGGCCTCGAGCTCCCCGATGGTCTCGACGGCCGCGTTCTCTTCGGCGCCGAGCCGCACTAGGCTGGATTCCCCACCCGCCTCCTACCCGCCTCTCACCCGAGACGATCGCGGCGTCGCCCCCCCAGCAGGGTGATGCTCGCCGCGAGCGCAGCGCTGATGGGGATCCACCAGGTCCATGCGATCACGACTTCGCCCAGCAGCAGTGGGTGCAGGAAGAGTGCGAGACCCGCGCTGCAGCCCGCCGCCAGGCCGATCAGCGCCGAGCGGTCGCTGCCGGCGCGACGGCCGAGTACCGCGACCGCGAACACACCCAGCAATCCCCCATAGAGAATGGTCATGGAGGAGAGGGCGAACTCGACCAGGTTCAACGCCGGGCCGCCGTCGCCGGACGCCGAGAGGGCGCGTTGATAGGCCGCCATGGCGAGGGCGGCCGCGATCAGGAGCAGGGTGGTGATGGCCGCCGCGATGCGGATGCGGCGGGAGACGCCGGCCCGTGAGGGGGAAACCGGGGACAAGTCCACCACCCAGGTCGTCGCGATGGCGCAGATCGCCGAGTCGAGGCTCGACATGGCGGCGGCAAAGAGGCCGGCGAAGACGAGACCCCGGGCGCCGCTCGGGAGCTCATGGAGCGCGAAGGTGGGGAGGATGCGCGCCGCGTCCGAGATGTCGTAGGCGGGTGGCGCGACGCTCGTCTGGAACGCGATGCCGGTCCCGATCACGAGGAAGAGCAGGGTGAGGGGGAAGTTGAGCAGCGCGGAGCCGAAGAGCGCGCGGCCGCCGGCGGCGCCGTCCCGGGTCGTGAGCAGGCGCTGCACCATGTCGTGGTCGGTCGAATGGGTGGCGAGGGTGAGAAAGAAGCCCCCGATCACGCCGACCGCGAAGGGGCGCGCATTCGAGAGGGAAATCCACGGAGTCCAGTAGAAGATGCGGCTGCGGTGCTCTGCGTCGGCCCAGGAGAGGATTTCTCCGAGGCCGCCGCCCGGTCCGGCGTTCAGCGCTACCAGCAGGGCCCCCGCACCCAGTACGAAGACGGCTCCCTGGGCGACGTCGGTCCACACCACCGAGCGGATCCCTCCGGCCAGGGTGTAGGCGCCCGCGGCGACGCCGCTGATCGCGATGGCGCTCTCGATGGGCTGGCCGCTCACGGTCGCGAAGGCCAATGCCGCGATGAAGAGCCGGACCCCCGACGCCATCAGGCGACCCGCTACGAAGGCGGCCGCCGCGGCCCGGCGCGAGTGCGGGCCGAAGCGCTCCTCGAGCAGGCCGTAGACCGTGACCAGTCCCAATCGGTGATAGAGCGGGATCACCAGGGTCGCGACCGCGAGCTTTCCCAGCAGTGCGCCGAAGGCGAGCTGCAGGAAGCTCCAATCGCCGACATAGGCGGCATGGGGAACACCAATGAATGTCGCCGCCGACAGCTCCGTCGCCACCATGGAGCAGAGCACCGCCCACGTGGGAAGGGAGCGTCTGGCCAGCAGCAGGTCCTCGGCGTCGCCGTGTCGGCGTCCGACGCGTAGCCCGATCGCGAGAACCAGCGCGCCGTAGAGCGCGATTACCGTGTAGTCAAAGGCACTCATGTGTGATTCTTCACAAGGGGGGCGTGCACACGCATAACCGACATGAGGGGGAATGAGAAGGGGAGTGAGGGCGAAACGAGTAGCGGAATGAAAAGTCGATAGGAGATCATGGTTTCGATGACCAGAGTGCGTGGATTGCTCGAACTACTTGAGTTGAACTACACGAGTCGAACTACGCGAGAGTGTGGGCGCACCCGAGGGGGCGGCCTGAGGAGTTTCTCACGTGGCGCCCCATGGGATGCCAGAGTGCAGCGCCGTCACGGCTCGGAATCCCCTACAATAGAGTGCGAGGGAGGGCTGTATGAGTATTAGAGGTGTTGAATTCGACGAAGGCGCATACGATCGTGCCAACGAGGCCTATTTCGACGAGAGCTTCGGATCGGGTGGGCGAGTCTTCGATGCGCGCTTGCTTCGCGCGCCGATCAGCCTGCTCAAGTCTCGCGTTCCCATTGTGCTCAGCGAGTCGGATTGTGTCGCCGACGCGGTGCGCGAGATGCAGAGTCAGCACCGGGGCGTCGTGCTGATTTCGGAAGACGGATCACGGCAGTCGCGACTGACGGGGATCTTCACCGAGCGCGACGTACTGCTCCGGGTCGTCGAGCGCGGCCGGAATCTCGATCGCCTGAGCCTGGGCGAGGTCATGGTGAGGGATCCCGAAGCGCTGCCCCAGGACGCCCCCCTCGCATGGGCACTGAACAAGATGTCGGTCGGAGGCTTCCGGCACGTCCCCGCAGTGGACGGCCACGGGAGACCGGTCTTCGTGGTCTCGGTCAAGGACGTGGTCGAGTTTCTCGTTGAAGCCTTCCCCCGCGAAGTCCTGAATCTCCCCCCCGAGTTCGGACGCCAGCGCTACCGCGAGCGAGACGGCGCCTAGCAGGTCGCAGTCCCAGATCAGGGTCCCAGTTCACGCGCCCCTCGTTCCAGCGGCGCTCCTGGCCGGAGCGCATGGGCCCAATTTGGACTCAGCGTGGGCTCAGCCAGGGATACAGGTGGGGTCCGATTCGGCTTCCGCGCTGTCGCTGGCCCTCGTGTCGTTCGTGTCGTCGGGGCCTGTCTGGGCGGGGAGGGCGTCGGGATCGGGAATCATGCCGGGCGGGCAGCTGTCCTCGCCTTTCGCATCCGGCGCGTCCGGCGCCGCGAGCGCTGCGGCGGGGTAGATCGCCAGGGGCTCGGGCGGGCTCGGCCCGATGTCGACGAGCAGCAGCGTGGCCACGACCGCGCCGCAAGCGAGGGCGCCGGGGACCCAGCGCAGCGAGCGCTCGTCCTCGAGCCGGGGCTCGATGACTCGCAGGACGGTTTCGTTCTCCTTCAGCTCGAAGACGCCCCGCTCCCACAGCCAGCTCGTCAGCTCGGCGCGCACGTCGGCGGAAGAGGGCCGCCCGAGTCGCTCTTCGAGACGGCGGCGCAGCGCGGACGCGCTGGCCGCGCGCCTCGCTGGCTTCGCGCGTAGGCATACCTTGACCAGGCTGGCGAGGAAGCGCGGGGTGGCGGGCGCCCGGCGGCGCACCCGCTCGTAGCGCTGCCGCTGCATGCGTGCGAGCAGGCTGTCGGTTTCGTCGTCCTTGGGCTCGGGGAAGGGCAGGCGGCCCGCAAGCATCTCGTAGAGCACCACTCCGAAGGAGAAGAGATCGCAACGCGCGTCCACGCGCTGACCCAGCATCTGTTCGGGAGGCATGTAGGGTGGGGAGCCGATCATGACCCCGGGCTGGGTGAGCGACGATCCGGTCGCGTCGAGGGCCAGGCCGAAGTCGCCGATCTTGACCTCGCCGCGCCGGCCGAGGAGGATGTTGGCTGGCTTGAGGTCGCGGTGCACGGTGCCGTAGCTGTGGATCTCTTCGAGACCGCGAATGACCTCGAGGCTGATCAGGGCCGCGATGCGCCAGGGGAGCGAGCCTCCGATCCGGGTGAGCGCCGTACTCAAGTCGACACCGTCGACGAACTCCTGGGCGATGTAGTGATCGCCTCTCCAGCTGAAGCGGTCGTACACGGCAACGACGTTCTGGTGGTGAATGGCGGCGGCCGTGCGGGCCTCGCGTTCGAAGCGCTCTGCCAGCTCGGGGAACTCGGTGAGATCGGAGCGGATCTTCTTGAGCACCGCGGGGCGCTCGAGGTTCTGCTGGCGGGCGAGTATGACGACTCCCATGCCACCGCGGCCGATCTCGGCCTCGACGGTGAAGCTGCCCAGGTTCTTTCCTCGTCGCGTCGTCATCGTGTGTGTCGGGTCTCGTGGTCTTCGAATTCCGACCCTCGGCTCGGGTCGGGATTCCGGAGATTTCGGGGGAGGGGCGGTGCTCAGGCGTCGGGCAGGTCGAAGACCCTTGCCGGTCGTTCCTTGTCTTCGACGAGATACTGGAAGACGTAGCCGCCGATCTGCAGCAGGTCGCCGTGCTCGAGCTCCCGCAGCAACGTCTCGCAGCTATTCACGTAGACCCCGTTGCTGCTGGCGAGGTCACGCACGCGATAGCCCCCGTCGATCCGCTCCAGGGCCGCGTGCTCGCAAGACATGGCGCCGTCCTGGAACGTGAGGTCGACCCCCGGGCCACGCCCGACGATGACTTGCTCCTGCTCGAGAGGGAGCTCGCTGCCGATCTCCGATCCCTCGAGGATCACCAGAGCAGCGCGGTGGAGACTGAAGAACTCCGGCTGCTCCCGCTCCCTAGAGGGGCAAGGCAGCTTGCGCGTGCGCCCGTCCTGCATGGACCTGCCTCCGGTGCTTGCCTATCAGTCGTCAGTCGTGCCTATCCGGTTGATCGGCCCGGGGGAGTCCGTGCTTGAGGTGGAACACCCGCGATGCGCGGCTCGAGAGAGGCGCTCTGCCAGCGCGGCCCTGCGGTGGCACGGGTGGACGCGGCGGCCGCGATCTCGCGGACTTGGGCCCCGCGCTTGCGGCAGAGCTGCGCAAGCACCCACGCAGGAAGCACCCACGCAGCTAGAGCCGTCGGGCCTCGCCGGGGCGGCCCGAGGCGGAGATCTCGCTCAGGTAATCGCCTTGCCCCGAGCCATCACGATCTTGCCCGAGCGGATGAGCTCGGTGATGCGGTAGGGATGGAGCAGGAGTGTCAGGGCGTCGAGCTTTTCGCTACTGCCGTAGACCCGCAGGACGACGTTCTCGGCTCCGTAGTCCACGGCCCGGGCGTTGAACTGCTCGGCAATCTGCAGGATCTCGGTCCGCTCCTGGATCCCGCACTCGAGCTTGACGAAGGCGATCTCGCTTTCGATGATGGCCTGCCCGGTGTGATCGACGGCGTGGACGACATCGACCAACTTGGCGAGCTGGCGAATGATCTGCTCCAGGGTCGCAGGATCGCCCGAGCAGGTGATCGTCATGCGCGAGAAGCCCTCGGTGGCGGAGGGGCTCACCACCAGGCTCTCGATGTTGTAGCCGCGCCGCGCGAAGACGATGGCGACCCGCACCAGCACGCCGGGGCGGTCGTGGACATAGAGGGAGATGGTGTGAATCGGCGCCGGGCTCGTGCTGTGCTGGTTGCCGGTCTGATCGGCCCCGTTCGGGATCTCGGCTGTGGCGCTCATGGTCAGGTGCTCCCCGTCGGCTTCTCGAGCTTGTATTTCGGCTTCTCGACGATCATCCCGCTCACGGGCGCCCCGGCCGGGATCATGGGAAAGACGTTGTCCTCCTGCACGACCTCGGCGACCACCACGCAGGGTCCCTCGTCGTAATCGTGGGCCTCCTGGAGGATGCGGTTCACGTCGGCCGGACGGCGGATGCGCAGGGCCTTGATACCGTAGGCTTGGGCGAGCTTGACGAAGTCCGGGTTGCCTTCGAGGTGGACGCCCGAGAGGCGGTTCTCGAAGAAGAGCTCCTGCCACTGCCGCACCATGCCCAGGAAATTGTTGTTGATGATGAGGGCCTTGACGGGGAGCTTGTGGATGGCGGCAGTAGCGAGCTCACACTCCGTCATCTGGAATCCGCCGTCCCCGGAGACGCTCCACACCTTCCGGTCCGGACGGGCAAACTGGGCCCCGATGGCGGCGGGAAAGCCGAAGCCCATGGTTCCGGCGCCGCCGGAGCTGATCCAGTGACGATTGCTCGCCGCCTTGAGAAACTGGGCGGCCCACATCTGGTGCTGGCCGACATCGGTGGTGATGATGGCCTGCCCCTGGGTCACCGCGTCGAGGCGATCGAGGACGTGCTGGGCGCGCAGACCGCCCTGCTTGGGGTACTTGAGGGGGTACTTCTTCCTCCACTCGTCGCACGCGCGCAGCCACTCGGTGGTGTCACCGGGCTCGACGAGGGGCAGCAGATCGTCGAGCACCAGTCGCGCATCGCCTTCGATGAAGATATCCGGCCGTATGATCTTGTTGTACTCGGCGGGATCGATGTCGATGTGGATCTTTACCGCGTCGGTGCAGAACTCGTCCACCTTTCCCGTAATGCGGTCGTCCCAGCGCGCCCCGATGGCCATGATGAGGTCGCAGGCGACCACGGCCTTGTTCGCATACGCGGTGCCGTGCATGCCCAGCATACCCAGGTGCAGCGGGTGGTTCTCGTCTGCTGCACCCTTGCCCAGCAGTGAATTGACGATGGGCGCGCGGAGCTTTTCCGCCAGGGTGACCACGGCCTTGCCGGCGTCCGAGATCACGGCGCCGTTCCCTACATAGAGGAGAGGCCGCTTCGCGTTGCTCAGGTGCTCGGCCGCACGAGCGATGGCCTCGGAGTCACCCCGGCCCGGCACCGAGTAGCCCGGGAGATGCACGTCGTCCACGAAGGCCGCGTCACAGGGGGCCTGGGTGACGTCCTTCGGGAGGTCGATCAGCACCGGCCCGGGTCGGCCCGAGTTCGCGAGGTGGAAGGCCTCTCGGGTCACGCGGGGGATGTCGCCCGAGTTCTTGACGAGGTAGCTGTGCTTCACCACGCCGTAGGTCAGGCCGGTTACGTCGGCTTCCTGGAAGGCGTCCTTGCCCAGCAGGGTGGTGATCTGCTGGCCGCAGAGCACCACCATGGGAGCCGAGTCCATATGGGCTGTCAGCAGGCCGGTGATCGTGTTGGTCGCCCCTGGGCCGGAGGTCACCAGCACGACGCCGGTCCTGCCCGTGGCCCGGGCATAGCCGTCGGCCATGTGGGTGGCGCCCTGCTCGTGGCGAGTGAGGATCAACTTGATGCGAGAGTCCACCAGAGCATCGAAGATCGGCATGGCGGCGCCGCCTGAAAGGCCGAAGATGTGCTCTACACCCTCTCGCTCCAAGCATTGAATCAGTCTTTCGGCTCCAGTGGGCATACTTTTCTCAAGTTACAGGGGAAGAGGCCTCTTTCTCCTTTTGGGTGTTGCCTGACTTACTCTCGAATCGGAAAGTTGGCCAATTATTTCACAGATTATTGGTTGATGCGATCATGACTGGAAGAAAATGTGATTTTCATACAGTGAATTCGACCATTGAGGAGTTTGCGTGAAGCAAGAATTGATCGAATTGGCAGAAAATCGCCGATTCATGGACGTCTCTTCATGCAACATCCTCTTCGTACAAGAAGGCGCGACCATGACGACCCGTCGAGCGCAGTGGCGCAGGATCCGATTGCCCCCAGGGGCCAATCGTTGCTTCCCCGCGCAGGCTGGCGGCGCTGCTGTAAGTTCTCGCCTTCCCGAAGGGGCGGCGCAATGAACCTGCTACTCGCAACCCAGCTGCTCGGATGGCTCCTGGTCCTGGTCGGGGCCTTCCAACTCGTTCCCGTACTGGCGGCGCTGATCTTCGGCGAGCCCGTCCTGCCCTACGTGACGAGCGCGGGGATGTGCGTCGCCATCGGTCTCCCTGTCGCCCTGGGGGTGCGCCCGGAGAGCCTGCGGATCCGGCCGCGGGACGGATTCCTCATCGTCTCCATCGCCTGGCTGTTGGCCTCCCTCTTCGGGGCGCTGCCCTACCTGACCAGCGGCGTGCTGTCGCCGGTGGACGCCTTCTTCGAGTCCGTGGCCGGCTTCACGACGACCGGCTCCACGGTCATGACGGGCATCGAGGGGCATCCGCGGGCTCTGCTGCTGTGGCGTTCGCTCACTCAGTGGCTGGGCGGCATGGGGATCGTGGTCTTTACGGTGGCCCTCATGCCGCTGCTCGGAATCGGAGGCATGCAGCTCTTCAAGGCCGAGGTGCCCGGTCCGGTCAAGGAGAAGGTCACTCCCCGGGTGGCGCAGACCGCGCGCCAGCTCTGGCTCATCTACGTCGGGCTGACGGCTGCGGAGTGCTTCGCGTTGCTCCTGGCGGGAATGTCGCCCTTCGACGCCCTGTGTCACTCGCTGACGACCCTCTCCACCGGCGGCTTCTCGACCCGCAGCGCATCGGTGGGAGCCTACCAATCGCCCGCGATCGAGTGGATCGTGATCGTCTTCATGATCCTGGCGGGAATGAACTTCGTGCTCCACTACCGGCTGCTCCAGGGGAGGGTACGCGAAGCCCTCAGCGACGTGGAGCTGCGCTATTTCCTCGGCGTGCTGGGCGTCTCGACGCTGATCGTGCTCTCCTCCCTCCTCTTCGGGCCCGGGGCTGGACCGGATGCGACGGACCCGGGAGCGGGGCTGAAGCTCGCCGATGCGCTCCGCGCCGCCGCGTTCACCTGCGTGTCCCTGGTCACGACGACGGGCTATGCCACTGCGGACTTCGAGGGCTGGCCCAGCCTGGCCACGCTGGTCCTGCTGCACCTCATGGTGCTCGGCGCCATGGCGGGCTCGACGAGCGGCGGGGTGAAGAGCTTGAGGGCCATACTCAGCTTTCGTGCAGTGCGCACGACCTTCATCGTTTCGGGCCATCGCAGGGCGGTGAGGCCGGCCGTGCGCTACGCGGGCAAGGCGGTGCAGCCGGAGGTGCTGGCAGGTGTCTGGACCTTCTTTGCGGTCTACTTCCTACTGGTGGCGCTGGCCGCAATGATGGTGGCCGCGTACGGATACGACCTGCTCACCGCCATTTCGGCGGGAGTTACCGCGGTCGGAAACGTCGGCCCCGGCTTGTCGGCGATCGGCCCCTTCGACGACTTTGCCCACTTCCCCGCCCCGGTGAAGCTGTTTCTCGCCGGCTGCATGATCGCGGGGCGGCTCGAGCTCTTCACCCTGCTGATTCTGCTGACGCCGGGCTTCTGGCGCAGCTGAAGGGGCACGCCCTCCGCAATGCGCCCGGGCTCCACGGACTGCGCCGCCCGGCCGGGTGTCGGGACTTCGCGAGGCCCTCGAAGTCTCCGCCCGGGGCGGACCCGGGGGGTCAGTGGGGAAAGAACCTTGACTTCCAGGGGCGCTCGACCGATTGAAGCGATAAGCTCAGGCGCGCAGAGGGTCGCCTGATTCTGACTCCAGGAGCTGGCCCGCTGCGCTTAGGTTGGTCCGCTCCGTCCGAGGAGCATGAGGAGGCGTGGGAGAAGTGAGAAGCGACGGCCGAGTCGATCCCCGCTCCGGTACCAGCTCTGGTACCCGCTTCGGTAGAACAGACCAGCGCCTCGCGGGGGGCATGCCGCTCCGCAGCGCCCTTCGCGCAAGAGCCGTGGCGGGGCTCATCGCCCTCGTGCTCGCGACCTCGGCGCTGCCCGCCCAGGCCGACCGTTACGATTCCAAGCGGTCGGGCTTTCCCCTTCGCTTCGTCGCCTACGTGGTGCATCCCGTCGGCGTGATTCTCGATACCCTGATCTTCCGACCCGCCCACTGGGTGGGCTCGAAAGAGCCCCTCAAGACCCTCTTCGGACACACCGGCGACTGACCGATCGCGCTGACGCGCGCCCGCGCCCGATCCCGGGTTCGTGTGGCTTGCTCATCCGCTTGGCACGGGTATGATTATTGCATGCGGCAAGGGATGGCAGATGTCATGGACGGGAGCTGCACGCTGCGTCGTTGGTGGCGACAGAGGAGGCGACAATAGATGAAGGGGCGTTGCGCTCGGCGACCCTTCGCGTGGGGCCTGGCCCTGCAGGTCGCGGCAACCCTGTTCCTTGCGGCTGCGGCCGCAGCGCAGTCGGCATTGCTCGACGTCGAGGGGATGACCTTCGTCGGTAGTCGCGACGGCGCGGACGACGTCCTCGTGCGGGCCGAGACCGCGCGCTTCGACACTGGCGAAGAGCTTGCCTTCTTGTACACGGTTCACGCCACCGTCGCCGCCAGCGAGGGACAGTTCGGATTCGAGGTGCACTGCGACAGCAGCGAGCTCGACCTGTCCAGCAACGACTTCATTGCCCGGGGCAACGTTCGCGGACGCACCGACGGTGGCCGCCGTTTCGTGGCCGACTGGGTTCGCTACGACCACGCCGAGGGCTTGCTCTTCACCGATGCCCCGGTCTTGATTACCGACAGCGCGGGGAGCTACCGCGGAGGCGGATTCCAGTACCAGGTGCGTGAGCGGCGCTTTCGCCTGATGGGGGGCGCTAGCGTGGTTCAGGAGCCCTGATGGCGAGTCGTCTCTCGAGCGCCAGCGTGCTGGCCGTCTTTCTCTTGTCGGGGCTCGGCTCGGGGCTTGGCTTCGACGCAGCGGCACAGATGCCGACGGCTTCGATCTCGCTGGCGATCGCGCCATTTGGCGAGAAGGTCCCAGAGGGAGGCCAGCCCCTGGGGATCGCGGAGCGGCTGGCTCGTCGTCTCGAAGCGCGTCGTCTCGAGCGAGTCGTCGTCCTCAGCGAATTGGGAATCGAGCCCCTCGAGCGGCCGGAGGCTCGCGACGTGCGGGTCTGGGCTGCGCGGGCGGAGGTCGATTCGGTGGTGGTGGGCTGGGTGTCCGAGGTGGCGGCCGAGGGCGCGGCATCGCGGGACCTGGAGATCTCGGTCGAGGTGCGTTCCGGGCACTCAGGGGCCCCGCTCTCCCGTCATCATGCAAGCGTCGCCGCGGCCATCGACGAAGCCCTTATCGATGAAGCCCTTATCGATGAAAAGGTCGAGAGTCTCGCGGCCGATATCCTGCAGGCCCTGGGCTACGACGCGGCAGCTGCTGCGACCGCGGATGTCGCCGCGGCACCCCCGCCTGGGGCGGAGTCGCAGGGCGGGATCCTCGAGAAGCTGGGCAAGGACGAGCCACTCTCGATCACCTCCGATGAGCTGGAGGTCACGTCGCGAGGCAAGGCGCGGCATCTAGTCTTCACGCACAACGTTCAGGTAACCCAAGGCGACATCGACCTGCAGGCCGACCGCCTCGAGGCCTTCTATCCCGAAGGTTCGTCTCAGCCCGAGCGGCTCGAGGCCGAGGGCAACGTGCGTGTGGTCCAGGCCGACCGGCGGGCCCGCTGCGAGCGCGCCACCTACCTCCAGGCCGATAGCGTGGTGCTGTGCGAGGGACAGGCAGTCCTGATCCAGGGCTGCGACGAGGTGCGCGGAGAGGCGATCCGTTTCGACGTGGATCAGGAGAAGGTGCACGTGATCGGGGGGGCGTCGGTGCTGCTGCAGCCCGAAGACCAGGATTGCGTCGGGGAGACGCAATGAGCGACGTCGCCCTGTGTGCCAGGGAGCTGATCAAGCGATACGGCGAGAAGGAGGCCGTGCGTTCCGTGAGCCTCGAGGTGCATCCCGGCGAGGTCGTCGGCCTGCTCGGTCCCAACGGGGCCGGCAAGACCACGACCTTCAACATGATCGCGGGAAGCGTACGTCCCACGCTCGGACAGGTATTTCTGGGGGAAGAGGAGATCACCGAGCTTCCCATGTACCGCCGAGCCCGTCTCGGGATCACCTATCTCCCTCAGGAGGCCTCGATCTTCCGTCGGCTTTCGGTTGCGGACAACGTGAATGCAATCCTCGAGACGGTGGAGCCGGATCGGGCCAAACGCCGGGAGCGCCTGGCCGAGCTCCTTGCCGAGCTGGGATTGAGCGAGAAGGCGAACCGCCGCGGCGATTCGCTCTCGGGCGGGGAGCGCCGGCGCGTGGAAATCACCCGCGCCCTCGTCCTGAACCCGAGATTCATGCTGCTCGACGAGCCCTTCGCGGGCGTGGACCCGATCGCGGTGATCGACATCCAGAAGATCATCGATCAGCTCAAGGGCCGGGGAATCGGCGTGATCATCACGGACCACAATGTGCGTGAGACGTTGTCGATCTGCGACCGCGCTTACATCATCAAGGACGGTGAGATTCTGAGGCTGGGAACGCCCGCAGAGATCGCCGACGATCCTCGTGTGCGCGAGGTCTATCTGGGGAAGAATTTCCGACTGCACTGACCGGAAGTGAGGGGCGCAGGAAGCCCCGGCAGCCGGAACGGCGAGAGTATCTCGATGGCAATCGAACTGAAGCTTCAGCTAAAGCTTTCACAGCAGCTCGTGATGACGCCACAGCTGCAGCAGGCGATCAAGCTTCTTCAGCTGAACCGGTTGGAGCTGCAGAACCTGGTGCAGCAGGAGTTGACCGAGAACCCCATCCTCGAGGAGCTGGAGGGGGAAGAGGAGCCGACGCGCGCCGAGATCGAGGATGCGAGTCCCGGGGAAGGGCCTGCCGAGGCCGAGGCCGAGCCGGCCCCGGGCCCCGAGAGCGCGGAGGAGCGGTCCGCGTCTGGGGGCGAGGATCTGGAGGTCGCGGCGGACCTGACCAACGTGGTGGCCGATGCGGAGGCGCCGGCGTCCGGCGAAGAGAAGGAGGTCAGCGACGCCGAGAAGATCGCGGATGTCGAGTGGGAGAACTACATGGACGCCAACCCGCAGACGGGCCTCGAGTCCCGTGGGCGGGACGACGACGAGCGCCGCAGTCTCGAGGCCACCCTCACCCGGCGTCCCTCGCTCGGCGAACATCTGGAATGGCAGCTCCAACTCTCGGCCTTCTCGGCCGATGAGCGCGAAGTCGCCCACTGGATCATCGGCAACCTCAACGACGACGGCTATCTCTGCTCCACCGTCGAGGAGCTCTCGCGGCAGTCCGGAGCCCCGGACGAGCTGGTCGAGACCGCCCTCGCCAAGCTGCAGCTGCTCGATCCACCGGGCGTCGCCGCCCGGAACCTGCGCGAGTGCCTGCTCCTGCAGCTCGACACCCTCAGCATCGCGAATCCGCTGGTTCGCGAAATCGTGTCCGAACACCTCGATCTGCTCCAGAAGCGCGACTTCCGCGGGCTGACCCGGGCGCTGGGGGTCGGCGTCGAAGAGGTGGCGGTCGCAGCCAAGGTGATCGGAGGCCTCGAGCCCCGACCGGGACGGGCCTTCGGCGGCGAGGATCCGATCTACATCACTCCAGACATCTACGTCTACAAGGTGGGCGACGACTTCCACATCATGCTCAACGAGGACGGCCTGCCCAAGCTGAAGGTGAACAGCCTGTACAAGGACGTGCTCTCGCGTGAAGCCGGCGCGCCCAAGGACACGAAGGAGTACGTTCAGGAAAAGGTCCGTTCGGCCCTGTGGCTGATCAAGTCCATTCACCAGCGGCAGCGGACCATCTACAAGGTGATGGAGAGCATCATCCGCTACCAGCGGGAGTTCTTCGATCGGGGCATCAACTACCTGAGGCCTCTGAACCTGCGCGACGTGGCCGACGACATCGAGATGCACGAGTCCACGGTGAGCCGGGTGACGACCAACAAGTACGTGCATACGCCACAGGGAATCTTCGAGCTGAAGTACTTCTTCAACTCGAGCATCGGACGCTTGAGCGGAGAGGCCATCGCGAGCGAGAGCGTCAAAGAGAAGATCCGGAAAATCATCGCCAACGAGGATTCGCGGCGCCCTCTCTCCGATCAGCGGATCGCGGAGATGTTGAGGGTCGCAAATATCGACATTGCGCGCCGGACGGTGACGAAGTACCGGGAGTCGATGAAACTACTATCTTCGACCAAGCGCCGGCAGGTGGGATAGGCTGCCGCGGCCAGCAGGGGTTGCTCGTGAAGATCATGGACGTCCTCGTCAAAGATGCGGTCATTCTCGACCTTGCATCCGGGACGAAGGAAGAAGTACTCAGGGAAATGTCGCTCGCGCTGAGCAAGGCGGAGCCGGCCGTCGATTCGGATCGCCTGCTGCAGGTACTGATCGAGCGAGAGGCGCTGCAGAGCACGGGCATCGGCGAGGGGGTTGCGATCCCCCACGGCAAGATGCCCGGCCTCGACCGGCTCATGGCTTCGTTCGCGCGCAGCCGGCCGGGCGTGGATTTTGCGTCCATCGATGGTCAGGCCACCAAGCTCTTCTTTCTCCTGGTCGTTCCGGAGCATTCGGGAGGGCAGCACCTGAAGGCGCTGGCCCGCATTTCGCGCTTCTTCCGGGACGCGGCGTTCCGTCAACGACTGGAGGAGGTCGATAGCCTGGACGATGTCTTCCGGGCCATCGACGAAGAAGACGCGAAGTTCTGACGAGTGCCGGCGGGAGCCGGCGCTCCGGACCGGAAGGGCGGAGCTTCGCGGGGTTCGTGAGCGGGTCTTGTGAACGGGCCTTGTGCGAATGCCTTGTGTGATGGCCTTGTGCGAAGGCCTTGTGAGAGGGAGCCGTGGAGACGCAGATTCACGGTGCGCTGATCGATGTATTGGGAGTCGGAGTATTGCTGCTCGGACCGAGCGGAATCGGAAAGAGCGAGTGCGCGCTGGAGCTGGTGCAGCGCGGGCACCGGCTGGTTGCCGACGACGTGGTGCGGGTGCGCCGGGTTCGCGACGGAGAGGGGCGGGAGCGGCCCGTCGGGCGCGCGCCCGAGCTGATCCGACACTACATGGAGCTGCGGGGGATCGGCCTGCTCTACATCCCCGAGCTCTACGGAGACGAGGCAGTGCGCGGCGAGGCCCAGATCGACCTGCTCTGCCACCTCGAGCAGTGGAGCGAGGAGGCGGAGTACGAGCGGATCGGCCTCGACCGGCCCAGCGAGGAGATGGCGGGTCTGCCCGTTCCGGCGCTCACGCTGCCCGTGCGGCCCGCGGGCGGAAGCCTGGCGACGCTCGTCGAGGTTGCGTGTCGAGACGAGCTGCAGCGAAGAGCGGGTGTGAACGCGGCCCGGCGCCTGGACGAGCGCCTGAGCGGCCTGGACGAGCGCTGCGGCGACGGGGATGAGCGCTGCGGCGACGGGGATGAGAGGCGGGGACGGTGACGGCGGCCGGCGGAAGGATCGTCTTCGTGAGCGGCCTGTCGGGAAGCGGCCGCAGTACCGCGATGGCCGCCCTCGAGGACCTCGGATTCTATTGCGTCGACAATCTGCCGGCCCAGCTGACGATTCAATTCCTGGACCTGTGCACCAAGGCCAATCCGCCCATCGAGAAGATCGCCCTCGCGGTCGACTGTCGGGAGGAAACCTTCTCCCGCCTGATTCCCTCCGTGGTGTCCGAGCTGCGGGAGCAGGGCGTCCGGGTCGAGGTCCTCTTCCTGGATTGCGCCGACGAGACCGTGGCCCGGCGCTATCGGGAGACCCGCCGGGTGCACCCCATGTCGCCCAGTGGGAGCGTCGAAGAGGGGATCGCCCGGGAACGCCGACAGCTCGTCGACCTGGCCAGCATCGCCGACGTGGAGATCGAGACCACATCGATGAACGTGCACGAGCTCAAGAAGGCCATCGGCCAGCAGGTGGTCGGGACGAAGCCGAAGGCCATCGTGAACCTGATCTCCTTTGGATTCCGCTACGGAACCCCCGATTCGGTAGAGTCGCTCTTCGACCTGCGCTGCCTGCCGAATCCCTATTTCGAGGAAGAGCTCCGCGACGGTTCGGGCCTGGATGCCGAGGTGGCAGATTACGTCTTGAAGAGCGAGGCCGGCAGCGCCTTCCTCGAGCGGATCGTAGACTTCCTGGCCTTCGTGCTCCCGCTCTACGATCAGGAAGGAAAGGCCTATCTGACCGTCGGCCTCGGATGTACGGGCGGCCGGCATCGCTCGGTCGCTCTGGTGGCCGCGGTGGCGGCGCGGCTGCGGGAGCGCGGTCGCGAGGTGAACGTGGAGCACCGGGACGTGGAGAGCAAAGCGTGAGCGTTGGAGTCGTCATCGTGACCCACTATCAGCTGGGCGAGCAGTTCCTGCAGGCCCTGAAGCTGATCATTCCCAACGGCCCAACCTTCTTCGCCGTGTCCGTCGATCCCGCCCAGTCCGTCGAGGAGATGCGCGCGGGCATCGCCAAGGCCCTCGAAGGGGCGGACAGCGGCGAGGGGGTGCTGATCCTCACGGACATGTTCGGCGGGACGCCCTCGAACGTGAGCCTCTCGTTCCTGGACGAGCGGCGGGTCGAGGTGGTGACCGGCATCAACCTCCCGATGCTGATCAAGCTCGCGACCATGCGCGAAGAGAAGCCCCTGGAGGCCCTGGCCTCCTTCATCAAGGAGTACGGCCAGCGAAACATCTCGGTGGCCAGCGAGCTCGTGCCGGGCGCCAAGGAATGAGCAACGCCGTCGAGCAGGAGTTCACGGTGCGGGCCGAGCTGGGGCTGCACGCCAGGCCGGCTGGGCGCTTCGCCGCTCTGGCCTCGAAGTTCGAGAGCGAAATCAGCGTGGGCCGGGCGGAGGAGTGGGTCAACGGCTGCAGCGTCCTCTCGATCCTCTCCCTGGCGGCGGCGCGTGGCACAGTGCTGCGAGTGCGGGCCGAAGGCGCGGACGCGGTGGTAGCCGTGGAGCAGCTCGGCGCCCTGATCGAATCCCCCGAGGAGAGCGCCGCCAGCGGCGCCTAAGAAAAAAGCGGCCCACAGCCTCCGCCCCTGCAACACCCCAGAATCCAGAATAAATAGCCCCCCGGACCGGGTTTGAAGCCCGTCTCGCATTCCTCTACCCTGCACGTCCCCGAAATTACAGGAGATCTGAAATGGCACCCCGGTCCGTCTTTACCTCCGAGTCCGTGTCCATGGGGCACCCGGACAAGATGTGCGACCAGATATCGGATGCTGTCTTGGACGCGTTGCTCGAGCAGGACTCGGCCTCGCGGGTTGCCTGCGAGACGGCCACCACCACGGGTCTCGTCATGCTCCTCGGCGAGATCACCACCCGGGCCACGGTCGACTTCCCGGCGCTGGTGCGCGACGTGGTCCGCGAGATCGGCTACACGAGCTCGGACATGGGCTTCGACGCCGCCACCTGCGGCGTGCAAGTCGCCCTCGGCAAGCAGTCGCCCGATATCTCCCAGGGCGTGAGCGAGGGGGAAGGCCTCCACAAGGAGCAGGGTGCCGGTGACCAGGGCATGATGTTCGGCTTCGCGTGCAACGAGACGCCCGAGCTCATGCCCGCGCCCATCCGCTTCTCCCACCGCCTGATCGAGGCCCTGCGCGGCAAGTTCGAGTCGGGCGAGATCGATTACCTGCGGCCCGACGCCAAGTCCCAGGTCACCGTGGAGTACGACGAGAATGGCAAGCCCGCTCGGGTCGACACGGTGGTGATCTCGACCCAGCACGATCCTGACGCCTCCTTCGACCAGATCCGCAAGGACGTCATCGAGCAGGTGATCCGCCCCGCCTTGCCCTCGGAGCTGCTGGACGACGACACCATCTTCCACGTGAACCCCACCGGTCGCTTCGTCGTAGGCGGGCCCATGGGCGACGCTGGGCTCACGGGACGCAAGATCATCGTGGACACCTACGGGGGCATGGGGCGCCACGGCGGCGGCGCCTTCTCGGGCAAGGATCCATCGAAGGTCGACCGCAGCGCGGCCTACGCGTCGCGCTACGTGGCAAAGAACCTCGTTGCGGCCGGCGTGGCGGACCGGGCCGAGGTGCAGCTCGCCTACGCGATCGGCGTGGCGGAGCCCGTCTCGATCCGCGTCGAGGACTTCGGGACCGGGAGTCTCGACGCGAGGCAGCTCGAGGCGCTGGTGCGCAAGCACTTCGATCTGACGCCCCGGGGCATCGACGAGGCGCTGAAGCTGAAGCGGCCCATCTACCGTGCCACCTCGTATCACGGTCACTTCGGCCGGGAGAATGCGGGCTTCCCGTGGGAGGAGACCGACAAGGCGGACGCCATTCGCCGGGATCTCTGATGGGGGAGGGGGCGCCCCAGGCCGGCGAGATCTCGCAACGGCAACGGTTTTCCTTGACCTGACGCGGACTTCGTGCGATATCACCGCTCGCCAGTCGCGAGGATCCGTCGCGAGGAGACGAGGGTGGATCAGGTGACCTTCGCGCGCATCGCCTCCCTTGCAGCCGTGGCCATCGGTCTACTCGCCGCCGGTCGCGGTGTGGGGGGTGAACCCGGCGACGGCATGAGCGACGGCATGAGCGAAGGCATGGTCGTGCGGGTCCGGATCCTCGAGGTCGAAGGGCCGATCGCCGTGGAGGGAGCGGGCCTCGGACGCAAGAAGATCGAGCGGACGCGGCGGGGGCTGCGCGTCGATGGGGGCTCTACGTTGCGCCGCTGGCGCAGCGATGGGGCCGGCGGGACTGGGGCCGGTGGAACTGGGGCCGGTGCGACATTGTGGGTCGGCAGCGCCAGCGCGCGCGGCAGGGGAGTGGCAGACAGCAGTGGCAGCTTTCGCGTGCAAGGCGCATTGGTGGTGCTGCCGGTCGATCGCGGTCTCGCCGTGGTGAACGAGGTTCCCATGGAGAGCTACGTCGCGGGTACCTTGGGTGCGGAGATGTACTCCAGCTGGCGGGAGGAGGCGTTGCGCGCCCAGGCGGTGGCGTGCCGCAGCTACGCCCTCCACCAGGCCGCCAGCCGCCGCGATCAGGACTGGGATCTCCTCGCCGGCACCGGGAGTCAGGTCTATCGCGGCGTGGCGGCAGAGACGCCCTCGGTGCGCGCTGCCGTGGCATCTACGCGCGGGGAGGTGCTCGTCCATGCTGGAGAGCCCGCTCTGGCGGTCTACCATTCCGCGTCCGGCGGACGCACCGCCAGCGCCGAGGAGGTCTGGGGTAAGCCCGTGCCCTACCTGAGCAGCGTCGAGGTCGAGAGCGAGGAGGACTCTCCGGACACCTATTGGAGGCTGGAGCTGTCCTCCGAAGCCATGGGGCGCGTCCTGGCGGCTTCCGGGCACTCCGTGGGCCCCGTTCGCCGGGCCCGGGTCCTCGGGCGCTCTGCGAGCGGGCGGGTGCTCGAGATCGAGTTCGAAGGGACAAGGGGTCGTGCCCGGCTGGGTGGCCGCGCTCTGCGCGGGGCCCTGGGTGACGAAGAGCTGCGCAGCACGCTCTTCGAGGTGCGAAATCGAGAGGAGAGCGTGGTTTTCGTGGGCACCGGCCGGGGGCACGGAGTCGGAATGAGCCAGTGGGGGGCCCAGGGCATGGCGCTGCGCGGCAAGAGCTACCGGGAGATCCTCGAGCACTTCTATCCGGGCACTCGCCTCGAGACCCTCGACGGCCGGGGTGTCGCCGTCCTCGGCGAAGAGACCGGCGAAAAGACCGGCGAAAAGAGCGGCGAGAGGAGTAGCGCGGCGGTAGCCGCGGGGGGAGCGGGACAATGAACGCCATACCGACGGCGGTGACCCTTCAGGCCGCAGCGGCCCAGGGGCCTGACTTCAGCTTCTTCATCATGCTCGCGGCCCTGGGCGCGATCTGGTTCCTGCTGGTCCTGCGCCCACAGCAGAAGCGCCAGAAGGAGCACGAGGCCACCCTAAAGGCGGCCGGGAAGGGTGACGAAGTGATCACCTCCGGCGGACTTCACGGTAGGATTTCGGCGGTAAAGGAGAACATCTTCGTGCTCGAGGTCGGCAAGGTCAAGGGCGCCCCGGTGCACGTAGAGGTCGAACAGGCGCGTGTCGAGCGCGTGGTGAAGCCCGAGGAGCAAAAGGCCGCCGGGGAGAAGGCCGGCGGGGACAAGGCCGGAGAGGCGAAGCCGGGCAAGGGAGGCGCAGGATCGTGAGCGGTAGCCTGAGATGGCGCGTGGGGGCGGTGGCGGCGGTGATCTTGCTCTTCACCTTCGTGACCGTCGCAAACTTCATTCCCAAGGAGCAGCGGGTGAGCAGTGGGTGGCTCCCCGACGACGGCCTGCGCTGGGGCCTCGACCTGCAGGGCGGCTTCCACTGGGTCGTGGGCGTCGAGATCGGCGCCGCCATGGAGCACGAGCTCGAGTTCCAACGCTCCAATCTGGTCGAGATCCTCGCCGACGACGACGTGGTGCCCGCATCCGCCCTGGTGGTGGACGGCCGCCTGCTCCTGGAAGCGAGTAGCGAGGAGGATCTGGCCAAGATCCGCTCGGCGGCCACCGACAGCGGGGTCCTCGCGGCCGAGCCGGAGGGAGAGCTCTCGGTCGCCTACGGGCTCACCGACGACTGGTCCCAGGAGATCCGCGAGCGCACCATGCTGCAGGTGCTCGAGGTGCTGCGCCGACGCATCGACGACCCCGAGCGCGGCATTCCCGACTCGGTGGTCACGCGTCAGGGCCGCGATCGGGTGCTGGTCCAGATCCCGGGCGGCCAGATCGACCGCGGACGCGCCCGGGACCTGCTCAAATCCACGGGATTCCTCGAATTCAAGATCGTGATCGACAGCGCGGCCAACGAGGAGGCGCTCCTCGCGGGCTTCCCCGACGGCCTGCCGGAGGGCCAGGAGATCCTCTTCGAGGTGGACTCGGAGACCCAGGCCGTGGTGGGCGCCTACCTGGTCAAGATCGCGCCGGACCTCACCGGGGACTACCTCGATGACGCCCGGGTCGGCTTCGATCAACAACAGCGGCCCATCGTGAACTTCCAGTTCAATCCCGAAGGTGGCCGCAAGTTCGGGGATCTCACCGAGGCGAGCGTAGGGGAGCGCCTGGCGATCATCCTCGACCACCAGATCTACAGCGCGCCGGTGATCCGGAACCGGATCTCCTCGCGCGGGCAGATCACCGGGCGTTTCAGCTCTCAGGAGGCCGCGGATCTCGCCGTCGTGCTGCGCGCGGGCTCCCTCTCGGTGCCGGTCATCATCGAGGAGGAGCGCACGGTCGGTCCGGCCCTCGGCCAGGACTCCATCGACCGGGGTCTGCGGGCCTCGCTGGTGGGGCTCGTCCTGATCCTGACCTTCGGGATCTTCTACTACCGACTCTCGGGCGTGTATGCGAGCTTCGCACTGGTGACGAACCTGGTGATGCTGATCGGGCTGATGTCGCTCTTCGAGGCCACGTTGACCCTTCCCGGCATCGCGGGTCTCGTGCTGACCGTGGGCATGGCGGTGGACGCCAACGTGATCATCTTCGAGCGGATTCGTGAAGAGCTGCGTTCGGGCAAGACGGTGCGGGCCGGCATTGCGACGGGTTTCAGCAAGGCGACGTGGACCGTGCTGGACGCGAACATCACGACCCTCATCACGGCCCTGGTGCTCTTCGAGTTCGGAACCGGGCCCATCAAGGGCTTCGCCGTGACGCTCTCCGTGGGCATCCTTACGAGCGTTTTCTCGGCTCTGGTCGTGACCCGACTCCTCTTCCAGATCTATCCGGGGACGAAGCGGGTCGCCGAGCTGTCCATCTAGGCGCCTGCGGCGGGCGCAGAGGCGCCTGCAGCGGGCTTCCAAAGAGTCCCAAGTAGCGGAGGATCGATCGTCATGATCGAGCTCGTCAAGCCGGGAACCAACATCGACTTCATCGGGAAGCGCGGACTCTGCGCCTTGCTCTCGCTCGGCCTGCTCTCGGCCTCCCTGATTGCGATTCCCGTCCGCGGCGTGCGGCTGGGCATCGACTTCGCGGGCGGCACGGAGATCCAGGTCAAGTTCGCTCCGGAGGTCGAGGCCAGCGAAGGGCCCATTCGGGATGTCCTGGGCGCCATCGAGGGAGTCGATAACGCCAGCGTGGTGCGCTACGGGGACCTCGGGGAGAACGAGTTCCTGATCCGCTTCAAGGGCGACATCAACCAGGTCGGAGAGGGCAGCCGCGATCGCGTCGAGCTCATCAAGGCCGGCCTCGCCGGAGCAGTGGGTCCGCCCGTCGTGCAGCGCGTGGAGTTCGTGGGCCCGCGGGTCGGTAAAGAGCTGCGCAACGACGGCATGCTCGCGCTCTTCTGGGCGAGCGTGGTGATTCTCATCTACATCGCGTTCCGCTTCAGCTCGCGCTTTGCTCCCGGCGCCATCGTGGCTGTGCTCCACGACATCTCGATCACTGCGGGGATCTTCGTCATCCTGGGCATGGAGTTCGATCTGCGCATCCTGGCCGCCATGCTCGCGATCCTGGGCTACAGCCTCAACGACACCATCATCATCTACGATCGCATTCGCGAGAACCTGGCCGTCCACACCAAGGTGGATCTGCCCGAAGTCCTGAACCTGAGCGTCAACCAGACGCTGTCGCGCACGGTGCTCACCTCGGCGACCACCCTGCTCGCCCTGGGCGCGCTCTTCTTCCTCGGTGGCGAGGTCATTCGCCCCTTCGCCTTCGCGATGATCATCGGCGTGCTGGTCGGCACCTACTCCTCGGTCTACATCGCATCGCCGACCCTCCTCCTGCTCGAGCAGCGCTTCGGCGGTGTCGCCGGGGCCTCCAAGAAGTAACGCGAGAAGTAGCGCGAGGGGCTCCCCCAATAGCAAACGGCCCCGGAAGCCGATTGGGCTTCCGGGGCCGTTTGGATACGACTCTGCCTCGCGCGCTCAGGTGTTCGAGTGCTCAGGCGTTCTTGCGAGCTTGCTGGGCGTCGGGAACCGCCATCGGGGGGGTCTTGGCTTCGGGCTTCGCGGCGGAAAGCGGTGCCTGGCTCTTGCTCATCTCGATGGAGCCGTTCACCACCGCCCCCTCCTGGACCAGCAGCCGGGGGCTGCGGATGTCTCCATCCACGATACCGCTAGCTTGCACCTCGACGCGCTCGGTGGCGTTCACGTTGCCCGCGACGCGGCCGACGATGATCACCGACTTGGCCTCGATCTCCGCGGTGACCTTGCCATGGGCTCCGATGGTGAGCTGATGGCTGGGCAGCTGGACGCGCCCCTCGATGTTGCCGTCGATGATCAGGTCTTCGTCACCAGTGAGATCGCCCTTGAACACGATCGACTTGCCAATGTTCGCCACGCTGTCCCCTCCGCTCTGCGGCGCAGTGCCGCGATCCTTGGTGGCCTGGTGGCGGGAGCCCGTGCTCCCGACTCCCGAGGCCGTGGCGTCGCTTCGACTCGAAGCTCCGCCTCCCCCCCTTGTCTTGCCTTTTGTCTCGGCTTTCGTCTTGCCTTCCGGGTTCGGCCGCGTCTCGCTCTTCGCGGCCCTCTCCCCCGAGCTTGCGCGGGTTGCTCCTTCCTCGTCCTTCCTGCCCCCGAAGAGACCCACGATTCGACCTCCGCTTGCCTGGGTTCGCTTGCCTGTGTCCGTTTGCGTACGTCCGCTCGGCTGCGGTATTTCGACCACGGACCCCGCCGGTGGCGCTCTCGGAGGGTGCTCCAAGACTCCGTCCGGCGCCATGCAGGGATATCGGAACCCACGGCTGCCGCAAGTGTGACGCCAGTACCGGGGCTTCGGTTCGATCTGGACCGGAGCTCTTCTTCGGATCGGATCGAACGCCGTTTTAGCAAACGGCTTCTAGCGCAGAGGGCCCTGCTGGGAGAGCACCTCGTCGAACTGGATCTTGCGCGACTCCAGGGTGGTGCCCTGCTCGCGATCCAGTGACGCGATCGCGGTGCGGTAGGTCTCGAGAGCGGCGATCTTCTGGCTCTCCGCCTGCACCAGGGTCTCCTCCTTGAGGAGCACGTCGAAGGGGGTGGACTCGCCGTGCTCGAGGCGGATGCGCTCGGCGCGCAGCTGCTCCGCCGAGGCCACCCGAGCGCGCTCGGCCGCCACGATTCCGCGTTGTGACGCCTCGAGGGCGCGAGCCGCCCGGCGTACCGCGACGATGATGGACTGCTCGAGCCGCTTCGCCTGGCTGCTGCTCTGGCGCAGCTCGAACCGGGTCAGGCGCACCCGCCTGCGGGCGGCGGTGTTGGGGATCGGAATCGAAAAGACGCCGCGAACCTCGTAGGAGGGATTGTCCCCCATGCTGCGGAAGGCGTCGCCGAAGGTATCGCCCACCGTGGGTGGGGTGCAGCCGAACTGACAGCCCGAATTCGGCTTGCCCGCCAGCCCCTGTAGACCGTAGTCGAACTGCACGTTGAGGCCCGGCAGGCGCTGGTTCTTCGCGAAGCGCAGCTGGACCTCGTCCTCCTGGATAGTGCGCCGAGCGATGGCGAGGTCGGGCCGATGCACGAAGGCCTTCTGCACGGAGGCCCCCGGATCGATGTCGTAGGTGACGTAGTCCTCGGGATTGTCGGTGGCGACGACGTTGACGCGACTGTCCCCCCGCAGGCGGGTCCCGTAGACCAGGTCGAGCAGGACGTCCTGGGCGTTGCCGTGGTCGGCGTCGGCGACGATCAGGCGAAACTCCCGGTCTGCCACGCCGGCCTCGGCCTGGACGACCTCGACCTTGGAGACGACGCCCACCTCGTACTGGATCTCGGTCTGGTCCAGCAGGGCCTGTGCGGTATCGAGGCTCTTCCAGGCGACCCGCAGCTGCTCGGCCGTGGCGACGACCCTCCAGTAGGCGCTCTCGATGCCGAAGATCACGTCGATCAGGTCGTTGCGGAAGGAATCGAGAGAGGAATAGTGCTGCAACGCGCTCGTCTCGATGGTCATCCACGCTTCGTGGTGGAGGAGATCCTTCAGCAGGGGAACGTCGACACCGAGTCCCACGATGGAGCGGTACTCGGGCTCGATGGCGGAGACCGGCATGTCGCCGGCGTTCTCGATGCCCGTGTAGCCAACCTGATAGGTACCGCCGAGCAGCGGGATGAGGCCCCCGAAGCCGATGTTGCCGTCGGTCTTCATGGTATCCGAGCCCTGGAGGATCGTGGCGGTCGGGACCTCGGCGTTCAGGTAGCCCAGTTCGAGGGAGAAGTTCGGGTCGTAGGCGCCCCAGGCCGCCTCGGCGGCCTCCCCGGCGATCATCGGGTTGTAGCGCTGAACCTCGACGTTGAGGTTGTGCTTGATGCCCGTCTCGATGGAGTCGCTGAGGGCGATGCGCAGCTCCGGGAGGTTCTCCTTGCTGGGCGTGAGCCGTCTGCCGCGGTAGACGCCGGTCTTCTCGCCCTCCACGGCTTCGCGGGTCCTCGCCCGGCCGGCTCCACCGCCCGCGGAATCAGTCTCGTCCTGTGCGGCGGCCCCAGAAGGCAGAGCGAGCGAAACGATCGCGGCAGCAGTGATGAGCAACGCGGCAGCGCTGTTGAGTAGTGCGGCAGCGGGCTTGAGTAGAGTGGCGAGCGGTCTCATGGCAATCCTCCGAGGCGGACTCTAACAGCCTCCCTCGAAAACCGCGCCCGGCGGCGGCGATGGCGAGCTCGGCCTAAACTCCCCCGCCATGAAGGTGGTTGCGCTGATACTTGCGGCCGGGCGGGGTGCTCGCTTGAGCCATTCCCTGCCCAAGGCCTTCGTCCCGCTGTTGGGCAAAGCCCTGGTCGTTCGATCCCTGGAGGGACTCGCCGCCGTACCCGAGATCGATGGCGTGATTCCCGTGGTGGCGCAGAGCGACATGGAGCGCTTCGGGGCCCTCGATCTCTCCCACATCCCCAAGCTCCTCCCTCCCGTGGTGGGCGGGGCCGAGCGGCAGGACTCGGTCGCGGCGGGGCTCGCCTCCCTCGGCGAGGAGGTCGAGATGGTGGCCGTCCACGACGCCGCCCGCTGCCTGGTGGGTCGCGACGAGGTGAGTCGCGTGATCGCGGCCGCCCGGGAGATGGGGGCCGCGATCCTCGCCCAGCCGGTACGCGATACCATCAAGCGGGTTCGCTCCGGAGTGGTGCTGGGGACGCCACCGCGCGAAGAGTGCTGGGCGGCCCAGACCCCACAGGTCTTTCGGGTCGAGATCCTGCGCGACGCCATGGCGAAGGCCCGGGCCGAGGGCCGGATCGGCACCGACGACGCGCAGCTGGTGGAGCAGCTCGGGCTGCCCGTGCGGATCGTGGAGGGGGGGCCGCGGAACTTCAAGATCACCCTGCCCGAGGACCTGGCCCTGGCGGAGCTCTGGCTGCGATCGGAAGAGGCAGAAGCAATGAGTGAAGAGAAGCAATGAGTGAAGAGGGGAGGGCGGCGGCGGGAGCGGGGCCGCGGATCCGCATCGGCCAGGGCTTCGACGCCCACCAGCTGCAGGTCGACCGGGCGCTGGTGATCGGCGGTGTGGAGATTCCCCATGACCGGGGACTCGAGGGGCACTCGGACGGGGACGTGCTCCTCCACGCCGTCGCGGATGCCATCCTGGGCGCCCTTGGCGAGGGAGACCTGGGCCGGCACTTTCCCTCGTCGGACCCGTCGCTGCGGGGCATCGCGAGTAGCCGCATCGTGGAGCGTGTCTCTGCGATGATGGGGGAGCGGGGCTACGCGCTCGGGAACCTGGACGCCACGGTGATCGCCCAGGCGCCGCGCCTGGCGCCCCACCAGGAGGCCATGCGCCAGGTGCTCGCAGACCTCCTCGGCGCCGACGCTTCGCGGATCAACCTCAAGATCACGAGCACCGACCATCTCGGTGCCCTGGGGCGGGGAGAGGGGATGGCGAGTCTCGCGGTGGTGTTGCTGGAGCCCACATTGCTGGAGCCCACAAAGGTGCAGGACGGGAGCGGAGAGCGTTGAGCGGAATCGTCTTCTACAACACCCGGAGCCGCAGCAAGGAGCCTTTCGAGCCCATCGAGCCGGGCCACGTGCGGATCTACAGCTGCGGGCCCACGGTCTACGCGCCCCAGCACCTGGGCAACCTGCGGCCCTATCTCTTTGCCGACATCCTCAAGCGCACCCTGCTCGAGTCCGACTACCGCGTCACTCACGTCATCAACATCACCGACGTGGGTCATCTCACCGATGACGCCGACGCGGGTGAGGACAAGATGGAGAAGGCGGCGGCGAAGACCGGACGCCAGGCGGCCGAGATCGCGGCCGAGTACACGGAGCAGTGGCTCGAGGATCGCAGGCGGCTGGGCTGCCTCGAGCCGGAAGTCCTGTGCAAGGCCACGGAGCACATCGAGGAGCAGATCGCCCTGGGCCTGCGTCTCGAGGAGAAAGGCTTCACCTATCGCACCAGCGATGGCATCTACTACGACGTGAGCCGCTTCTCCGCCTACGCGGACTTCGCGGGCCTCGCCCTGTCGGCGCAGAGCGACGGGGGGCGCATCGAGGAGGTCGCGGAGAAGCGCAATCCCGCGGACTTCGCGATCTGGAAGTTCGCCGCCGAGGGGGTGAAGCGTCAGCAGGAATGGGATTCGCCCTGGGGCCGCGGCTTCCCCGGCTGGCACCTCGAGTGCTCGGCCATGAGCAGCAAGTACCTGGGCGAGCACTTCGACATCCACACCGGGGGCATCGACCACGTCCCGGTGCACCACACCAACGAAATCGCCCAGAGCGAGGGCGCCTTTGCCCGAACGCCCTGGGTGAACTACTGGCTCCACAACGAGTTCATCGACTTCAAGGGCCAGAAGATGTCGAAGTCGAAGGGCTCGGTGTTGCTGCTGCAGGATCTCGTCGACGCCGGCTACGAGCCCATGGCCTACCGCTACTGGTTCCTCCAGGCCCACTACCGGCAACAGCAGAGCTTCACCGACGACGCCATCGCGGCTGCGGCCAAGGGCTACCGCCGGCTGGTCGCCCACGCTGCCGAGCTGCGTGCCGTCCCGGGGCCGGGCGATCCGGAGCGGCAGGCGCCCCTGCGCGCTCGCTTTCGTGCCGCCATGCACGACGATCTCAATGCGCCCCAGGCCATGGCGGTGGCCTGGGAGGTGGCGCGCAGCGGCGAGCTCCCGGACCCGGACAAGCGCGACCTCCTGCTCCACTTCGACCGGATCCTGGCCCTCGGCCTGGCGAGCGCCGCCCCCGAAGCCGCGGCGGAGAGCGATCCCCGCATCGACGCTCTGGTGCTGGAGCGCGAGGCGGCACGCAAGGGCCGGGACTTCGCGACCGCCGACCGCATTCGCGACGAGCTGGCCGCGGAGGGCGTCGTGATCACGGACACGCCCGAAGGCCCCACCTGGAAACGCGAGTGAGTGCGGCCGATTCCAAGCCCTTCGAGCTGGTGTCCGAGTACGCGCCCGCGGGCGACCAGCCCCAGGCCATCCGTGAGCTGATCGCCGGAGTCGAGCGGGGTGACCGCCACCAGACCCTGCTCGGCGTGACGGGCAGCGGCAAGACTTTCACCGTGGCCTGCATGGTGGAGGCCGTGAACCGGCCCACCCTCGTCATGTCGCCCAACAAGACCCTGGCGGCCCAGCTCTACGGCGAGTTCAAGTCCCTCTTCCCCAACAACGCCGTCGAGTACTTCGTCTCCTACTACGACTACTATCAACCGGAAGCGTACATTCCGTCGACGGACACCTACATCGAGAAGGACTCGTCGGTCAACGACCAGATCGACAAGCTGCGCCACTCGGCCACCCACTCGCTCCTCACCCGGCGCGACGTCCTCGTCGTGGCCAGCGTCTCCTGCATCTACGGCCTGGGGGCGCCCGAGAACTACGGCTCCATGCACGTCTACGTGGAGACGGGCATGCCCCTCGTGCGCGACGACCTGCTGCGCAGCCTCGTCGACATGCTCTACGACCGCAACGACCACGACTTCCACCGCGGCACCTTCCGGGTGCGGGGCGACGTGGTGGAGGTCTTTCCCCAGTACGAGACCGAGCGGGCCCTGCGCATCGAGTTCTTCGGCGACGAGGTCGAGAGCATCTCGGAGATCGATCCCTTGCGGGGCAAGGTGGTGGCGCGCCCGAAGCGGGCCATGATCTACCCGGCCAGCCACTACGTCGCGACCCGGGAGCGCCTCGACGCCGCCATCGCGGGCATTCGGGAGGAGCTCGACCTGCGACTGGTCCGGCTGCGCCGCGAGGACAAGCTGCTGGAGGCCCAGCGCCTCGAGCAGCGCACGATGTACGACGTGGAGATGCTCCAGGAGATGGGCTTTTGTCACGGGGTCGAGAACTACTCGCGCTGGCTCGACGGCCGCAGCGAGGGACAGACGCCGTATACCCTTCACGACTATCTGCCCGAAGGAACCTTGATCGTCCTCGACGAGAGCCACATCTCCATCCCCCAGATCGGCGCCATGTCCAAGGGGGATCGTGCTCGCAAGGAGACCCTGGTGGAGTTCGGCTGGCGCCTGCCTTCTGCCCTCGACAACCGTCCCATGCGCTTCGACGAGTGGGAGGAGCGGGTCGGCCAGGCGATCTTCGTTTCCGCGACGCCTGCGGCGTACGAGCTCGAGCATTCCAAGGGAGTCGTGGTGGAGCAGATCATCCGGCCCACGGGCCTGATGGACCCCAAGGTCGAGGTGCGGCCCGCGGCGGGCCAGGTCGACGACCTGCTGGGTGAGATCCGCAAGCGCATCGCCGCGAGCGAGCGTGTCCTGGTCACGACCCTCACCAAGCGCATGGCGGAGGAGCTGACCGAGTACTACGCCGAGCTGGGCGTCCGCATCCGCTACCTGCACAGCGACATCCCGACCCTCGAGCGTATGGAGATCATCCGCGAGCTGCGCGAGGGGGGCTTCGACGTCCTGGTCGGAATCAACCTGCTGCGCGAGGGCCTCGACATCCCCGAGGTCTCCCTGGTCGCCATCCTCGACGCCGACAAAGAGGGCTTTTTGCGCTCGACCCGCTCGCTGATCCAGACCATCGGCCGCGCGGCCCGCAACGTGCGAGGCGAGGTGATCCTCTACGCCGACCAGCAGACGAACTCCATCCGCCAGACCCTGGCCGAGACGGAGCGCCGCCGGGAGATCCAGGGGGCCTACAACGAGGAGCACGGCATTACGCCGAAGAGCATCGTGAAGCGCATCACGAGCCTGCAGGACTCGATCTGGGAGTCCGACTACGTGACGGTTCCCACGGCCCGGGAGCGGGGGGAGTCCGAGCTGCCCGCTCACGAGATTCCCGCCCTGGTCGAGGCCCTGCGCGCCCAGATGCGCGAGGCCGCTCGAGAGCTCGAGTTCGAGCGGGCCGCCGATCTGCGCGATCGCATCCAGGCGCTCGAGGAGGAGCGCCTGCGTTCGAGTTGACCTGGAGCAGGATGCTGAGATGACCCTCGCCGAACACGTCGAGTCCCTGCCTACGAGCGCGGGGGTGTATCTCTTCAAGGATTCCTCCGGCGGCGTGCTCTATGTCGGCAAGGCCCAGAACCTGCGCAACCGGGTGCGGCAGTACGTCAGCGGCGGGGACGGGCGTTTTCGCATTCCCGCCCTGATGGATCGGGCCACCGATGTCGACGTGCTCGTGACGCTGACGGTCAAGGATGCCCTGCTGCTCGAGAACGAGCTGATCAAGCAGCACAAGCCCGTCTTCAACGTTCGTCTGCGCGACGACAAGCAGTACCTCGCCCTGCGACTCGACGCCCGGGAGACCTGGCCGCGCATCACCACGGTGCGCCGCTTCCGCCGGGACGGCGCCGAGTACTTCGGCCCCTACACCTCGAGTATCGAGCTCAAGGAGTCTCTGGGCGATCTGAGGCGGATCTTTCCCCTGCGCTCGTGTAGCGAGGGGGTGTTCAAGGATTACCGTCGCCGGGGGCGGCCCTGCATCGAGTACGAGATGAAGCGCTGCGTGGGCCCTTGCTGCGATCTCGTGGACGAGGCGGGCTACGCCGAGCTGGTGCACGGGACCCTGCTCTTCCTGCGCGGCCGCTCCCGGGAGCTCGTGGAGGAGCTCGGCGCGCGGATGGAGGCCGCTGCCGCGGGCGAGCGCTTCGAAGAGGCCGCACGCCTGCGCGATCGCATCGCGGCAGTGGACCGCACCCTGGAAAGGCAGCAGATCGTGAGCGAGCGGCCCGTCGATCGTGACGTCTTCGCCCTGGCGAGAGAGGGGGGAGAGGTCGAGCTGCAGGTGCTCCACGTTCGCGAGGGACGGGTGATGGGCGCCGAGGGCTTCGCCTTCTCGGATGTTCGTATCGACGACGGCGAGGTGATGGGCTCCTTCCTCGGCCAGTACTACATCGCGGAACCCGGAGGCGCCGGCGCCGGGAGCGGGGGCGCGGGGCGGCGCGTGCCCCGGGAGATCCTCACCTCCGAAGCTCTCGAGAAGGAGGAGTTCCAGGCCTTGTCGGGACTCCTGGGCGAGCGCTCCGAAGCGCCCGTCGCCCTGCGCGCGCCGCAGCGCGGAGACCCGCGGCGTCTCGTCGAGCTGGCCGCCCGCAACGCCGAGCTCGCCCTGGCGCGGCGCCTCGAAGAACGAAGCAGCGTCGAGAGCACCCTCGAAGAGCTGCGCGAACGCTGCGCGCTCGGGCGGCTGCCCCGGCGCATCGAATGCTACGACGTGTCGAACCTGGGCGGGCAGCTCCCCGTGGCGAGCCGCGTGGTCTTCGAAGACGGCCGCCCCGAGAAGGCGCTCTATCGCCGCTATCGCATCCGCGAGGCGCGAGGCGGAGACGACTACGACTGCCTGCGCGAGGTGCTGCGGAGACGGGTGGCCCGCCGGGAGCGTGAGCCCCTGCCCGACCTGCTGATGGTGGATGGGGGCCGCGGCCAGCTCGCGGTTGCGAGTGCGATCTTCGACGACGCCGGGATCGAGCTGGACCAGATCGGTATCGCGAAGGAACGGGACCTCGGATCGGCGAGCCTGCGGGTCAAGCGGGGCGGCGGGCTGAAGGCCGAGCGCCTCTTCCGCCCCGGTCGCGCGAATCCCCTGAGCCTGCCACCCAGCTCCCGGGGGCTGCTGCTGCTCCAGCGCGTGCGCGACGAGTCTCATCGCTTTGCAATCGAGTACCAAAGGCAGCTGCGCCTCAAGCTCAGCCTCACTTCCATTCTCGAGGAGCTGCCCGGCATCGGCCCCGGCAAGCGGCGCGCACTTCTGCGGCAGCTCGGCTCCCTGCGCCGTATTCGAGAGGCGGGTGAGGAAGAGCTGGCCGCCGTGACGGGAGTCTCCCGGCGCGACGCGCAGACGATCCACGCCTTCTTCCGCGCTGTCCGGGAAGATTCTGGAAAAGAGGAGGGCGCAGGGCAGGGCGAATAGCCTGCGGGAGCTTCAAGGCCTTCTCGCTTCGGGCCGATGTAACAAGGAGCAGCCCGGAGGATTCGCCTCTTGGAGGATTCGCAATGGAGCGACCGAGTAGTTTCCCGATCGCGAGCCTGATACTCGGCCTGCTCCTCCACGCCGCCGCTCCGGCGAACGCCGAGATCTACCGCTGGACCGACTCCGCGGGCCGCGTCCACTTCACCCACGATCTCGATCGGGTCCCCTCGGCCCAACGACTGGCCGCAAAGTCCGCAGCCGAGGCGCCCAAGGGCCGCGATCCCATCCAGATCTACGACGCGCCGGCCCGGGTGGCGCCCCGATCCAGTGGGACCTCGGGCAGCACGCTCCTGGGCCGCGCGGGCAAGGCGCACCGCATTCGTGTCCAGCGAGCCGGAAGCAGCATGCGCGTGGTGGCGCGCATCAACGGAAGAGTGGATGTGCCCTTCATTCTGGATACGGGTGCCAGCGACGTACTGCTTCCGAAGTGGGCGGCCGACGAGCTCGGTCTCGCCACCGAGGGCCCGGGCGTGCGCCGGGTGACCTATCAGACCGCCAACGGCGTCATCGAGGCGCCGGTGGTGATGCTCGATTCCATCGAGCTCGGTAGCGCCCGAGCCGAGGGGGTCGTGGGCTCGGTGAGCGCAGGCATGCAAATCGGTCTGCTGGGACTCGCCTTTCTGAATCGTTTCGAGGTGCAGATCGATCCGCGCGAGGGCATCGTGACCCTCGTCGAGAACGGCATGGAGGCCGAGGGGATCATTCGCGGGGGTCGCAGCGCCCAGCAGTGGCGCAACCAGTTCTACGGCGCGCGGGCGCGCATCCGCCACGCCGAGGAGCTCATCCAGGAGGTGCCCTCGAGCAAGTCCCGCGCTCTGGCGCGCGCAGAGGCGCAGCGCGACGCGCTGATTCGCCAGCTCGATCTTCTCGAGGGCGAGGCGGACGACGCCCGGGTGCCCTTTGGCTGGCGTGACTAAAGGCTGGCGTGACTGAAGGCTGGCGCGACTGAGCTCTCCCCGCCCCCGGGGAGGGAAGCTGGGTTCCCATATGGGTGCGCTCGTTCACCTCCGAGCTCTCCCAGACGTCGCTCTCGCAAGCGCGGCGATCGCGAAGAAGCTCCCCGTTTCCCGTAGCCTGAAGCCTCTATCTGCGTGTTCCGTGTGTATCTGGAGCGCTGGCATTGATCTTGCTCAATGAGTCTCCCGTAACGGCTCCGAGAGCGCTCGAAGGGAGCGCCGGAGAAGACCGTAGCGGGAGGCCGAGTGATGAGCGCGAAGAGGGAAGCGATCGGGGTGCGTACCCGGGGCTCGGGGGGCGAGCAGGCCTCGGCCCTGTGGCGGCGCATCCGCCGGGATCTCGAAGCCCGGGGAGTCGCAGCGGATCTCGCCGGAGAGTTGGCCCGGCACCTGGAAGTGCGGATCGTCGCAGGCGGCCACGATCGCTACGACTCGCTCCTCGACGGGGCGGCCCTCGCCTCGCGTGCCCAGTGCGACGCGGACACCAAGGCCGAGCGCAACAGTAGGGACCTGCAGGAAGTCGAGCGCATGATGAGTGCCTTTGCGGAGGAGCTCTCCAAGCTGGACGAGACCCTCGAGGTGCTGGCCGCCTATGTGCGGCGCATGCGAACCAGCTCTGGCCCCCGACCCGACCCGACCCTTCACTGATCCCACGACTCCTACGACCGCATTGCGGTAGAATCCCGTCTGCCCCGGTCCCGGGGTGGCGTGCTTGTCACATCTACTGCCCCTGCTCGCGCTCGCCCAGATGGGCGGCATCGTCTGCGCAGAGTGGGGATGGATCTCGACCGCCGGCGCGCGGCTCTCGTGCGCGTGTGCCCTGGTGCTGGGCGCTCTCGCCGTCGCTCGCCCACGCCTGCGGGCCGTCGCCGCGCTACTCCTCACGGCTTCGGCTGGAGCCCTCGGCCTTGCGTGGCGTCTGGAAGAGGCGGCGCGCTGGCACTCCCTGGCGGGCGCCGATCGCCGGGTCGACGCACGTGTGTGTGGGCTGGAGCGGAGTCGCGGGAGGGTGCAGGTCGATCTGTGCGACGCGTCGAACGCTCTCGAAAAAGGCCGCACCCTCCCCACTCGAATCCGGCTGGTAGAGCGCGAGGGCGATCCCGCTGCGGCGTGGCTCGCCACCCTGGCGCCCGGGGATCGCGTGCGGGCAGCCCTGCGCCTGCGCTCCCCCCGCGGTCTTGCGAACCCGGGCAGCGGCTCGTGGGAACGGGCCCTCGAGCGCCGCGGCGTCGGCGCCGTCGCGAGGCTGCTGGATCCGGCGCTGCGCGTCAGGCTCTCGCGGGCGGGGCCCGGCGGCCGGGGCCGGGCCGCGGCTGCGGTGGAGGCCCTGCGCGGCCGAATCGGTGCACGACTCTCGCAGTACGGCGAATCGGGGGGGCTCTATCGCGCCCTCGTTCTGGGCGAGCGCGCAGGGCTCGCGCCGGGTCGGCGGGCCGAGTTCGTGACCCTGGGCATCGCCCATCTTCTCGCAGTCTCGGGCCTTCACCTTGCCCTCGTCGCCGGGGCCGCCTATGCGCTGCTGCTCGCCGGGCTGGCGCGGGTGTCGCGGGTCGCTGGCTCCCTCGACTCGCGGCTCCTCGCGTTGGCAGGCGCGTGGTTGGCGGCCCTCGCCTACGCGCTGCTGGCCGGCTGGGGTCTTCCCGTGCGCCGGGCCTGGATCTTCCTCGGCCTGCTCGTGGCCGCCATGGTTCAGGGGCGGCGTCCGCCCGGAGTCCACCTGCTGGCCCTGGCCGCTCTGGGGCTACTCGCCGTGGAGCCGGGGGCCCTCTTCGATCTCGGTGCACAGCTTTCCTTTGTCGCGACGGCCGGGCTCATGGTCTCCGGGGCGACGCGGGGTCGGGGCCGGGCCGGCACCCAGTCCGGCGCCTTCGCCCGGCTGGGGGAAGCCCTCGAGGCGCTCGTGCGGGCGAGTGCGGCCGCCCTGGCGGTCACGGCTCCGCTCCTGGCGAGCCGGGGTGCCGAGGTGAGTCCCGCCGGACTGCTCGCGAACCTGGTGGCGGTGCCCTGGACCGCCTTCGTCCTGCTGCCCGCCGCCCTGACGAGCGGCGCGCTGTGTCTGCTTCCCGAGGGCCCCGTCAGCGAGGTCGTGTTGGGATGGGTGCTGATGCCGGGGGAGGGAACCCTGGCTGCAGTCGGATGGACGAGTCGTGGCCTCGGCTGGGCCCTCGGCGGGCTCGGGCTTCCCGGGGCCCCGGGGCCGGGAGGTCCGCCCCTGCTGTCGGCCCTCGTCGTCTCCGCGTTGCTCGCCTGGCGCGCCCTGGGCTGCGCCCGTACGCGAAGCTGCGTCGCGCTGGCGCTGCTGGCCAGCGGCCTCCTCGTCGTCGCGCCGCGCCGTCCGGTCGTGCCGGGGCCGCCGCGGCTGGTGTGCCTCGACGTCGGCCAGGGTGACGCTTGTCTCGTGCAGGGCCGGCGCGGCGCCCTGCTCGTCGACGGCGGCCGGGCGCTGCCCGGCGGCTCCGACCTGGGGGAGCGGGTGGTCGTGCCGGCTGTGCGTGCTCTCGGCGTGTCGCGCCTCGATCTCGTGATCGCGACCCATGCGGATCTGGATCACCGCGGCGGCCTGCCCGCGGTGCTGCGACGGCTACCGGTGAGCGAGCTCTGGATTCCGCGGGGCGGTGCTCGGGATCCCCTCTTCCGGGAGCTGCTCGGCGTCGCCCGCGCCCGGGGCGTCGAGGTCCGGGAGCGGGGCCAGGGCGACCTGCCCGCTCGCTTCGGCGATCTCGAGGTGACGCCATTGTGGCCCCGGTCCCACGCGACGCCGAGCAGTCGCAACGATGCATCGCTGGTGGTGAGGGTCGAGTGGCTGGGCGGGTCGCGGTCGGGCCTCGGGGCGGCGGCGACCCGCATGTTGCTCCCGGGCGATCTGGGTGGCGCGGGGGAGCGCGCCCTGCTGGCTTCCGGGGCGCCGCTGGGAGCCGAGATCCTGAAGCTCGGACACCACGGCAGCCGGACTTCGAGCTCCGTGGAGCTGCTCGCCCGGGTGGATCCCCGGGTCGCCATCGTCTCCGCGCCCTGCATGCGGCGGGGGGGACTGCCCAGCCCGGACGCCCTGGAGCGGGCCCGTGCCCAGGGCGCCGATCTCGGGTGGACTGGCCGGGACGGCGCGGTCTTCGTGAACCTGGACGCGACCCGCGGCGGACTCGTCGCGCGGGGCTGGCGTGATCGGACGGCTTGTCCGGAGATCATCCCGAAATAGCCTTCTCGAAGAATGTGTGTCTCGCCAGGGCGAGGAGGCGGTGCTCGCTTCACACTTTCTCGCGGGCTCCCGGGCATCTGCGTGTCGGAGTTGCTCAGCTTCGTCGCCCCTGTTGCCGATGACGCCCCTGTTACGGATAGCGACGGTCGACTCGATGCCCGGGTTCGCGCTAGTGTGTGGGGAAGGGGCTACAGGTGCAGATTCCGAAGCGACTCGCTCAGATCCTCGAATTCTTACTCGTCCTCGCCCTCGCCCTCTCGGTCGGAATGGGCGTCGTGTGCAGTGCCGGGGCCGAGAGCACGGTGATCATCGACTTCGACACGGACCCTGCGGGCGACGAGATCGACG
>JAFDEK010000207.1 GCA_019310385.1 Deltaproteobacteria bacterium | reverse complement strand
CTCTTCCGGGTGGACGCCGATCACCTGGACGCCCGGATTCTTGGCCCTGAGGAAGCGTCCGTTGCCCGTGACCGTTCCGCAGGTGCCGAGCCCGGCCACGAAGTGCGTGACCCTGCCCTCCGTCTGGCGCCAGATCTCCGGCCCGGTAGTGCGAACGTGCGCTTCGAGGTTCGCCTCGTTCTCGTACTGGTTGGGCATATGGAACTCAGGCTGCTCGCCCAGCTCCATGGCGCGCGCGATGGCCCCCTCCGGGGACCCAGGGGCCGGTCACAAGTCGTCGTCGAGCTCTTCGACATGGGAGCCGAAGAAGCCCAGCATCACCCGTTTCTCCACCGGAATCTTGTTGGAAAGTGGCGTGGTCAGCTGGTAGCCCTTGGCGTTGGCCATCATGGCGAGCCCCATGCCGGTATTCCCGCTCGTCGGCTCGACCAGCTGCTGCCCGTCGCTGAGGAGTCCCTTCTCGTCGGCGTCCCGGAGCAAGTTGTGCGCGACTCGGTCCTTGACGGACCCGAAGGGGTTGTACCACTCGAGCTTGGCGTAGATCCTGGCCTGCGTGTGGGGCACGACGCGGTTCAACCGCACCATGGGAGTGGGGTTCTCCTCGCCGGAGAGCATCTCCAACATTCCCTCGTAGACTCGTGTCGTGTGGTTCGGCATTGGCTGCTCCGCTTGGGTATGTCTAGTCTACCGCAGCGAAGGCGCCCCCTCTATGCCGCCCCATGCCGCGATATTCCACCTACTTGGACCTGATTCCCCGATTTTGCATGGGGCTGCCTGAGGCTTCAAACCTGGGGGTCCGGGATTGTGGGCCAGCTACGCTGGCCTTCCGTTCCCAGCAGAGGTGCTCAACGAGATTGTTGCGTTGACCCGTTGAGACGCAGCCCGTCCCCCTAACGACCGGCGCTCGCCGGGGCGAGGCACTCGAACATGTGTCGGGCGCGCAGCGGCACCTGCCCAGTGTCGATCAGCTCGGCAATCAGCTCACCGGCCGCGGGGCTCATGCACACGCCGTCTCCGCCGAAGCGCGCCGCCACGTAGGCGTTTCGCCAATCCGGGAAGCGGCCCATCACCGGCTTCTGGTAGGGAGGTGTGGGTGCCATCGCGAGCAGATCGCCCCGGTGCTCGACGATCCTGGCGCTTTCCAGCTCCGGGAGGACCCGTACGACCCCCTCGAGGGTCGCCAGCTTGGTCTCCTCGGACAGGCTTGCGTCGAAGTCGCTGCGATCGACGAAGTCCTTGGCCCCATAGGTGGCAAGGATCACCTCGCCGTTCTTCTTGGGGAGAATGCTGATCTCGCCGGCATACAGCGTGTGGAGCGGGAGATCGACCGGAAGCTTTGCGCGCAGGCACTCGCTGAAGACCGGGCGGCACGCGATCGGGGAGTCGAGCTTTCCGCTCAGCTTGCCGATCCACGGCCCCGTGGCGAGCACCACCGCAGCGGCCTGGAGTTCCTTCCCCGACGCGAGCTGGACACCCGTGATCGTCTCGCCCTGGGTGGAGAAGTCCACCACCTCTCCCTGTACGAACTCGGCGCCCAGCTTCTCTGCAGCCTGGGCCATGGCGAGGCTGAAGCGGTAGGGCTCCACCTGGCCGGCCGGGTGGCTGATACCGCCTACATAGACGGGGTTCAGCGAAGGGAAGAACTCGCGCAGCGCGTCCCCGTCGATCCAATCGGCCTCGACGTCGCCGGCGGCTCGGCCGGGCCGGAGAAGCGCCTCCGGCCCGCCCGCCTCCTCGAGCTCCTCCGCGGTCACCAGGGAGGTACTGGGCGTCTCGCAGTACTCGATGTCAACGCCGCCGCGCTCCTCGAGCTCGATCGCGAGCTCCGGCATCCGATCGTAGGAGGAGGCGTGGAGGAAGAGCCAGTCCCCCACGCTCACACCGGGAACGGTCGCGTAGATGTCGACGGGTGCACCTTCGCGCGTCGCGGAGAGCTGCGTGATGCAGTGCTCGCTCGCGATCCAGCTCGGTGCATAGGTGAAGACCGCCCAGGCCTTGCCCGATGCACGCGCGGCAATGGATTCACGATCGACGACCCGTGCCGAGATCCCCCGGCGTCCCAGGTGATAGGCGATCGAGCAGCCGATGGCTCCAGCTCCGATGACGATGACATCCCTGCTTTTCGACATGTCGAACCTCCTTGAGGTGGCTAATCCACGATCACCGAATCGTCGCGGCGGAAGGGCACATCCGCCGCGGGGGCGTCCATCTCACGCGCATAGCGGTGGCCCGCGAACACCGCCGAGGCGATGATGCCCGGCGCGCTGCAGTCGCCGATGCGCTCGATGTCGAGCTCGTCGCACAGCTCGTGGTAGAGGGCGTCGTTGGGCTCTCGGCTCGTCACCATCACGACGTGGTCCGCCGTCAGCTCGCGCGTGTCGCCGGTGTAGATGCAGGAGAGCTCGACGCTCTTTTCGCCCACCGCGGACAGCAGGGTCAACGTCTCGCAGCGAACGCCGTCGCGCTTGAGCCGCATCTGGGTGAGGATCTCCTCGTCGGTGTTGTAGGACCACTCCGCGACCCGGCCCACTGGGGTCACCACCGTGACCTCGGCACCTCCGGCCGCGAGCGCGCTCGCCACAACGGCCCCCATGTAGTAGTTGTCGTCGTCGTAGACGACGACGCGCCCGCCGGGCCGCGCGCCGTCGAGGATGTCCTCTGCCGACAGGACGTGCTGGGCGTCGTGGCCGGGCACCGCGACCCGGCTCGAGCGCCCGACCCCGCTGCGCCGCCACGTTGCGCCGGTCGCCAGCACCACGCGATCGGCGCCGAACTCGCGGATTTGCGCGGCATCGAGGCGGCTGTCGAGGAAGATCTCGACCTTCGGCAGCTTGCCCAGCTGCGCGATGCGCCAGTCGCGCACACGCCCCCACTCGGCAAGTGTCGGGAGCGCGGCCTCGCGCGCGACACGCCCCCCGAGCTCGGTGCGGGCCTCGGCGAGGGTCACCTTGTAACCGCGCTGTCCGAGCGCGCGCGCCGCCTCGAGACCCGCCGGCCCGCTTCCGATCACGAGGACGCTGCGGTCCGACGCCTTCGGCTCGATCCGCTCCGGGTGCCAGCCGCGCCGCCATTCCTCGCCCATGGCCGGATTCTGGGTGCAGCGGATCGGCACGCCGATGCGGTCGGAGGCGGAGCAGATGTTGCAGCCGATGCACTCGCGAATGTCCTCGATACGCCCCTCCCGCAGCTTCTGGGGCAGAAAG
>JAFDEK010000206.1 GCA_019310385.1 Deltaproteobacteria bacterium | reverse complement strand
CCTCCGGCCTCGTCCGGCATCAGGCCTCGGAAGGGTGTGCCGGCAGGGGCCCCGGGCCTCGACGTTTTCGGTCGAGAGCGGGCCCTGGCCGAGAGGACATGCCGCGAGCAGCGCTCCACGAGCCCAAGTATCGCCTGGCCAGGGTAGGGGAAGCAGTCGCCGCTTCTCCCGTAGCTTCCCGAAGGACCACTCAGGACACGGTTTGCCACGCTTTGCCAAGTTCGGGATGTCTAGAACGCGCTGAGAGCCTCTCAGTCCGGCGCCGGGAACTTGAACTCTCGATTGATCCGGGTGCAGGGCCCTATGCCGTGCGGCAGACCGGGTCTGTCGCACTCACGTGGCCGGATTCAGGGTTCTCGGAGCCTGAGATCCGAGGAGAAGCGTGGACTCGAGAGCGGTGACGATCTCCCCTGGCTGCCGACGAGCCTCTACCTCGCCACACGTGCGAACTCCATGGCGCAGCCTTCGAAGCGATAGATTCGGGACGCAGCCCCCGCCACAACCTCAGTTCGCTGGATCCGTCGGCTGTGTTGGCTGCGTCTGCTTGCGCTGGCCGCCGAGGAGGTCCTCGAGCCCCCGGCGCAGCACCTCGCGCCCGACGTCCTCGCCCGTGGCAGGCCGTGTCGGCTCCGCCGTGGGCGCGGGGTCGCCCTGCGGCGTCTCGCTGGGCGCCGGCTCCGCCTGGGGAGTGGTGCGCACACCGGCGCCGTCAAGGATCCACTCGGTCAGGGCTTCGCGCGCGGCGGTCTGACCCAAGCGCGTGACGTCGGGCCGCACCGCCAGCTTCGGCGACGTGCCGCGGATGGCCACCGGCACCTGCAGGCGCCCGTCGCTCCTGCGCGTGTAACGCAGGTAGGGCTCGGCCGCGACGAGCTCGTCGCTGACGGGTCGCGCAAAGATGAGCTGCGTGTCGAGCTTGGCCTCGCCCTCGAGGGAGTAGCGACCGCTGCCGATGAAGTCGTACTCCTCCGTGCCGAGCACGAGCTTGCGCAGCTCGAGCCAGCCCTCGCGCAGCTCGAAGCTCGCGTCGAGCGACTCGAAGGGAGCGTCCTCCTCGCCGAAGGCCCGCGGGTGCGCCTTCATCACCTGGCGCACCGCAGCTGCGTTCGTGACGGGCAGGCTCGCCAGGAAATCGAGTGTGTCGCCGGCCGGATTGAACTTTCGTAGCACGCCGTCGGCGATGCGCGCGTTACCGGTGGCGCCGAGGCGCGGCTTCATTTCGTCCCAGCCCGAGCCGGCACCCGCGAGATCGAACTGCCCGTCGATCTTGCCGGTGAGGGGCGCCGGGCCCCCGCCCGTCGCCACCACGAGCGCCTCCACCTGCATGCCGATGAGCATCGCGGAGAGACTGAAGCGGGGCGTTGCCTGCGACATGTCGTAGCGCCCGCTGGCCGCGAGCCGCCCCTCGAAGGCGTCGGCCTCGAGCTTCTCGAGCGTCACCCGCTTCGCCGCCATGGCCACTTCGACCACCAGGTTCCGGTACTCGCCGCCCCCCACCTTCCCCGAAGGCGAGCGCAGCGTGGCCTGCCCGCGCGGCCCGGAATCCGGCAGCGTGAAGCTCCCCTCCAACACCGGCTCGCGCACCACATCGTCCCCCGACTTCTCGCCGGAAGTCGCGCCGAAGGCCGCCGGCCGCAGTTCGTCGGTGTCGGCCCGGAAGCTGAGCTTCCGCGGGTGGCCCCCGCTGAGGCTGGCCGTGGCGTGGAGCTTCAGGTCGCCCACGCGCAGATCCGCCGAGTCGATCGTTAGCACCTCGCCCTCGCGCTTGCCGCGCACGACAAGCGTGGCGGCCTGACCGGCCGGCTTGTCGAAGTCCTCGCCGTAGCGCAGGCGCGCGTCCTTCGCGTCGAGCGAGGCATCGAACGCGATCGCATCCGCCGTCCCCTTCGCCTTCGCCTCGACCTGCAGCGCCCCCGAGGCCACGAGCTCCGCCGGCAGCGCAGCTCGCACGGCCGGGAGCTTCAGCGCCTCGCCGAGGGCCGGCAGATCGAGCCGCAGCTCGACCTCCGCCCGCGGCGCCTTCGCGTCGACGGGGCCCACGCGCACGCTCGCACGGAAATTCTGCGCCTCCGACCCCAGGACCGCCGCCCGCACGGTGAAGTCCACCGGCTCCGTCATGCTGAGCTCCGTCGCTTCCGCATCGAGCCGAGTCACCCGCAGCTCGACGGGCGGCTTCGCCGTGCGGTCTTCGAAGCGAAGCTCTCCGTCCTCGACGTTCAGCAGCGAGACCAGGAAGGCCGTTCCACCGCCGGCAGCCGACTCTTCCGGTGCACGACCGGATACACCGCCGGCGCGCCCCCCGCCGCCGAGGCTGTCGATCGAGAGCCCATCCTTCGTCTGGATCAGCTGCACGCGCGGCGAGCGCAGCACCACCCGAACCACCTCGATACGCCCGAAGAGGGCCGGAAGCAGCGCCACCCGCACGTCCAGGGCCGCAGCGTGCACGAAGTCGTCCTGCGAGAAGGCGGGATCGTCGCCCACTCTCAGGTCCGCCACGTGCACGCCGAGCCCGCCGGCGAACGAGATACCTACCTCGCCGAACTCCACCTCGCGTCCGAGCGCCGCCTCGACCCGCTTCGCCACGACCTCGCGGTTGCGGTTCACGTAGGCATCGAGATTCATCGCGGCGAAGACGGCCGCGCCGGCCAGCACCGCGAAGAGGACGACGAGGCCGAGAAGGAAACGGCGCATTGGGAGGCCTCCTGGGGACCGCAGCGACACTGCGCTGCTGGCGGCTGGAAGCCTAGCGACCCGCCGCGACCGGGGCCCGGCACCGCGGGTCCCCCGAGCGGGGGCGCTCCGAGGGCTCGGGGCCGGGCTCGAAGAGAAGGAACTGAACCGGCTGGTGACTCTGGGCCGTGTGCTGGAGCGCCGGTTGACCCAGGCGCAGGCGGCTCGGCAGCTCGGACTGAGTGTTCGACAGGTGGAGCGGCTGTGCCGCGAGCTCCGGATCGAGGGGCCGCGAGGACTGGTCTCGAAGAAGCGCCGCCGCGGGAGCGCGCCTCGTAGTGCTGGGGCGGTCTCGCGCGGAGCGCGTCCCGCTCTTCGAGCTGTCAGGGCGAGTGGACGAGTTCGAGCTGGCGGGCGCGGCGATAGTATCGGCGCTCGATGGGCTCACATGAATCACCCAGGGCACCCCAGAGTCTCCGGAATACTCGGGGCGGTTCACATGGCCCCGCTTTGCTGGGCCTTCATCGCACAGTGCGGCGAAGCCGCACCGTGCTCGCGAATCCTCTCGGGGGCGCCGATTCGCTTCACAGAATCAATACGTTGGGAGAGCATACGGCGCAGCATGAAGGCGCCTCCCCGTTTCGGTTCCGACCTCCCAAAATGATCAGACGACGGTGCGCGATGGACTTTGATAGCCATCAAGCAGGCCGGCGAGTACGGCGTATGCTCAGATGCGCGACAACGAGCCGGCCGGAGGGATCGACCGGCCGATATGCATCTGGAGATCCAAGATGACCGAGATCAGGCCCGCAACCGCAGACGACGCACCCTTCATTGCCTGGGTGATCCAGGAGGCCGCCCGCTCCCATCTGTCCGTCGGTGTATGGGATCTGGCCTTTCCTGG
>JAFDEK010000143.1 GCA_019310385.1 Deltaproteobacteria bacterium | reverse complement strand
CTGGGACGTGGAGCCGAACGCCGACCTCCAGCTCTACGCCTACGATGAGGAGTGGCCGATCGGTGGCGGCTTCGTGACCAACGCCGACGAGATCTGGTGGGATGAAAGCGGAGCCTACGCGCGCATCGTTTCCCATCCCCTCAGCGCGGGGAGCTACACGCTGCTCGTCCACACCGACGACACATGGTGGTGGGACTACCGGGGATACTACCAGCAGGCGGACTACAGCCTGAGTGTTTCCGCCGTTCCGGAGCCCGGCCGGCTGCTGCTGGAGCTGAGCGCCCTCGGCTCCCTCGCCGTGGCCTACTTCGTCGCTGCGAAGCGGCGCACGTAGGCCACCATGTGCCAGATCTTGTCCTCGGTCCAGCTGTGGTCGGTGCCGGGGCCGAAGGCGGGCATCGCGCAGGCTTCGCCTCCGCCCTCGAGGATCTGGTAGTAGAGCTGGCCGTCGCTGCGCTTGGACATGTAGGCCGAGTCCGTGAAGTTTGCGGGCGGGACCGTCTGGTCGCCGGCCGAGTCGCCCTTGCCCGTGCCGTCGATGCCGTGGCAGCGCGCGCACTTGCCCTTGAACTGGCGCTTGTAGTAGCGGACCTCGTCGTCTTCGAGGGTCACCGGATTGGCGCGAGCCGCTACGTCGGGGGGCACGTCGTCGCGCGTCCAGGCGGCCGCGGGGAGCAGGGTGCCCAGTACGAGGACGGTCGCGGCCACGGCGGCCGCGGATCGTGGGGAAAGGAAGAGGCCGGTCTTCGTCGCAGCTCTCGGGTCCATTTCGCGGGCTCCTGCTCGCTGGCTGATAATGGAGCTCGCCCCTCAGCGGAGCGAGCGCGTCTTGTTCCCGGCATTGTACTTGCCCACGGGCATCGCGTAAGGAATTCGGGCGACCTCCTCGAGGGTCGCGGAGTCGTAGACCACCACCGCGCCCTCGGGGTGCCAGATGCTCACGAGAGCGCGGGAGCCGTCCGCAGTGAACTCCACGTGCATGGCCTTCTTGCCCTCCTGGGGCCGGAGAGTGCGCGTGAGGGGCTCGAGGGTTGCCTTGTCGACGAGCTGGATCTCCTCGCTGTTGGTGTCGATCCAGAGGTAGGGGGTTCCGGAGTGGGTGCGCGCGAAGTATCCCGATCCCACCAGGGGGATGTCCTTCACGACCTGGAAGCGCTCCATCTCGATGATGGACAGGCGCGCTGCACCCATGTGATTGAACGCGGCGTAGAGCTTCTCACCCTGCGAGAAGAAGCAGGCGGAGAAGAGGTGGGGCAGGCCCTGGGTGGGAAGCGAGGCGAGCACCTCGTGCTTCTCCCAGTCGTAGAGGAGCAGGCGGCTGCCGCCACGGGAGCTCGCGACCAGGCGCCGGGTGCCGGGCACGAAGACGAAATCCTCGAAGGGCTCGGGCAGCTCTCGCGTCTTCACCTCGAGCTCGGGTTGGGAGATGGTGTAGAGCAGGGGCCGATCGCGCAGGGTCATGATGAAGCGATCGCGGCCCGGGAGCTGATAGACGCCGCTGGGCTGTCCGTCCAGGGGAAGGATGCGTAGGGGCCGCAGGCGACCGTCGAAGAGCACGAGGCCGGGCGGCAGCTGATTGGTGGCCGCCACGAAGTCGCCCTTGCGCGAGACTGCGATGTTGCGGGTGTTGACGCCGGCCTTGACCCGGGTGCGCAAGGCCCCCCGGTCCAGATCGTAGTCGACGACGGTTCCGTCCCGGGTGGCGGCCAGGGCCCGGTGAAAGCCGAGGTCGAACTTGACGCCGCCGTGAATGCGGCCGCCCACCGCGAAGCGGTCGAGCTCTTTCAGCGTGTCGCCGTCGAGGACCACCACCGCGCCGGCGCCCCGCTCGACGACCAGGGTGAGATTCTCGCGCGAAATCTCGGGCGGGATGGCGCCGGCAGCCATGGGCTCTTCGACGCGACTGGCTGCGATGTCCTCGAGGGACCAGCGGATGTCGCCCACCGGCTCGCGCAGCAGCGCCACCAGGCCCGGCAGGGCGGCGCGGTCGAACTTTGCCGCGAAGGGCGGCATCTGTGTATTGGGCAGCCCTTCGCGAATCGCCTGGGTGAGCTCTTCGTCGCTCTTGCGCGAGAGTGTGTTGGGGATGAGCGGGGGTGCGTAGCCTCCGTAGCGCCGCACGCCGTGACAGGAGGCGCAGTGTTCGGCGTAGAGCGCCTTTGCGTCGGGGGCATGGGCATCGGCCGCACGGGCGTCGAGGGCAGCGTCAGGGCCCGTGCAGGCGATCGAGAGGGCCGCGAATGCAATCGCCGCGCGCCGCCGCAGCGGCGCGGCGGAGGGCGCGGACAGTGGAGTCGAAGACGATTCGGAGAGGGGAATTCTCATCGCTGTAGTGGGCGGTGTGGAGGGCGTTGTGGTGGGCAGTGTAGTGGGCAGTGTGGTGGGACGGGATCGACTCTGATGCATTCGGCGCCCGTGGTCAAGGGGCGCGCTGGGGCACTTCGGGGCATAGCGCCCCGCACGGAGAAGAGGCTGGGCTATCGTGCCACGAGCGAGCTGGGAGTGAAGTGCGCGCTGGGAGTGAAGTGAATGTTGCCCGTCAGTGATTTCATCGAGGTGGCGCGGAGCCGGGGCTCTGGGGAGGCGCTCAGGGCCGGTGCGCCCCGGCGTTTCGCCGGCTCGGGCGAGCACGCTCCGGTGATCATCTGGAACGTGTGCATGCACTGCAACATGACCTGCCCCCACTGCTATGCGGCGGCGGTCTCCGAGCCTTCCCCCACGGACCTGAGCAGCGAGGAGGCGCTGGGGCTGCTGGACCAGATGGCGGCCTGCGGCGTGAAGATCGTGATCTTCAGCGGCGGTGAGCCCCTCCTGCGCGGCGACCTCCTCGACCTCATGGCCCACGCGAAGAGCCTCGGCATCTCGCCCCAGCTCTCGAGCAACGGGGTGCTCATCGACGAGAAGGTCGCGGCAGCCTTGAAGGAGCGTGGCGTCGACTACGTGGGGGTCAGCGTCGACGGTATGCGCGACTTCAACGACGACTATCGGGGCATGGAGGGCGGCACCGAGGCGGCCCTGCGCGGACTGCGCTGCGCCAAAGCGGCGGGCATGCGGACGGGGCTGCGCATGACCCTCACCAGCCGCAACGTCGCCCAGCTGCCCGAGATGATCGAGGTGGCGCGCGGCGTCGAGGTCGACCGTTTCTATGTTTCCCACCTCGTCTACTCGGGGCGGGGCTTCAAGGTCTCCGACGAGGATCTCACGCGAGACGTCGCCCGCGAGACGCTGACCCGCCTCTTCGAAATCGCCGAGCGCAATCTCATCGCCGACGAGGGGCCGCGGGTGACCACCGGCTCCAACGACTCCGACGGACCCTTTCTGCTGCGCTGGATCGAGGCCCGCTACGGCGCCGAGGCCGCGGCGCCGGTGGAGGAGCTGCTCGTGCAGCGCGGGGGCAACTCGGCCGGGGAACGCATCCTCAACATCGACGCGCGCGGGCGCGTCCACCCGGATCAGTTCTGGCGCGCGGCCGTGCTCGGTGACGTGCGCAAGCAATCCTTCGCGGAGATCCTCGAGCATCCCATGCGCGACGAGCTGCGCGGGAGAACGGAGCGCCTTACCGGCCGCTGCGCCGACTGCTCCTACAAGCCCATCTGCCGCGGCTCCCACCGGGAGCGGGCTCTCGCCCTCTACCGCGACCCCTGGGCGCCGGATCCGGCCTGCGTGATGGAAGACGCCGAGATCGGCGTCGTGTCTACTGCGCAGCCCACCGCGCAGTCCACCGCCCAGCCTGCCGCTGGGTCTCACGAGAACACCGGAAAGGAGGTCGCTTGATGCGACGTGTTGCGCTGCTCGCCCTGCTGGGCGGGTGGCTCCTGGCCCTCCCGGCGGCCGCCGAGGGGATCGGCTCCCGGGTCTTCGTCGTCGAGCGGGCGTCGGAGAGCCTGGCGGTCTACGACTTCATGGAGCGCAAGCTCCTCCCCAAGCGCATCACCGGCCTCGGCAACCTGCGCCACGCCACCATGATCTTTACTCCGGACCTGCGCTACGGCTTCCTCGCCACGCGCAGCGGCAAGGTGAGCCGCATCGATCTCGAGAAGCTCGAGGTGGCAGGGGAGGTGTTCACCTCCGAGAACTCCATCGACAATGCCATCAGCCAGGACGGCCGTTTCATCGCCACGGCGGAATACGTGCCGGGCGGCGTCACGATCCTGGACGCCCGCAGCCTCGAGGTATTGAAGAAGCACCGGGCGAGCTTCGAGCTCAACGGCAATGCGGTTCCCTCCCGGGCCACCGGCATCGTGGACGCGCCGGGCAACCTCTTCGTGTGCGTGCTCATCGAGGCCGCAGAGATCTGGATCATCGACGCCTCGAAGCCCGGCTTCCCCATCACCCATCGGATCAAGACGAAGCAGGACAACCCCTACGACGCCATGATCACTCCCGACGGCCGCTACTATGTCGTGGGCCACATGAAGTCGGACCGGGTCACGGTGCTCGATCTCACGAATCCCGACGCCGGCATCCGCGAGGTCTCCCTGCGCGACCCCAAGCGCGACTACGAACGCGGCGCGCCGGTGAAGCTCCCCCACCTCGCATCCTGGGCCGTGGCGGGCAAGTACATCTTCGTCCCCCTGGTGGGCGAGGATCGCCTGGCGGTGCTCGACCGGGCCACCTGGGAGTTCGAACGCTCCATACCCCTGCGCGGCCACCCCGTGTACGCCGTGCGCTCGCCCACCGAGCGCGAGGTGTGGGTGAGCTTCTCAGGCGAGGAGGACGACGCCTACGTGCAGGTGGTCGACGTCGAGAGCCTGAAGGTCACCGACACCATCGAGGTGGGCGGCCGCATCTATCACATGGACTTCACGCCGCGGGGCTCCCACGTGCTGGTGAGCGCCAATCGTGCCAACAAGCTCTTCCTGGTCAACGCCAACAGCCGCGAGATCGAGGACTCCGTGGAGCTGAAGTCGCCTTCGGGCGTCTTCGGAGTGTGGCGGGCCTTTCGGATCGGGCTTTGACGGATCGGGCTTCGACGGATAGCGCTTCGAGGAGGATCTGAAATGGAGGAGCAGCTCAGCGATGCGCTTCGCAACGAGCTCATCCGCAGCGTCCAGGCCGGAGTTCCCCTGGTCGACCGGCCCTTTGCGGAGATCGCCGGCAAGCTCGGGCTGGGCGAGGAGGGCGAGTCCGCCGTGCGTGCCCAGCTCGAGCGTCTCAGCGAGGAGGAGGTCCTGCGCGAGATCTCGGCCGTGCTCGAGGGCAGCGTCCTCGGCTACGACAGCGCGCTGGTGGCGGGCGTCGTGCCCGGAGCGAGCCTCGAGCGCGTGGTCGAGGCGGTGAACGCCCACCCGACGGTCACCCACAACTACCTGCGCAACCACCACTACAACCTCTGGTTCACCATCGCGGTGCCCCCGGAGATGAAGCTCGAGAAGACCCTGGAGCTGCTGGCGGGGGAGGGCGGCGTCGAGGCTTTCCTGCCCCTGAGGCGCACCCACACCTTCAAGATCGGCGTCAACTTCGATCCGGAGACCCTGAAGAACAGCACCCAGGCGGTGAAGCCCACCTCGGTCTCCGACATCGACGTCTCGGAACGGGACGCGCTCCTCTTCCGCACCCTGCAGACACCGCTTCCCTTCGTCGAGCGTCCCTTCGACGCGCTGGCCGAGAAGGCGAGCGCCGGAGGAGAGCAGGTGAAGGAATCGGAGCTGCTCGAGTTCGCCGGCCGGCACCTGGGTGGGGCGATTCGCCGCTACGTCGGCACCCTGCGTCACCGCAAGCTCGGCGTTCGGGAGAACGGCATGGCGGTCTGGCGGGTTGCTGAGAAGGACGTGGAGGCGGCCGGCCTGCGCCTCGCCGCCGCGCCCGAGGTCAGCCACTGCTACGCGCGCAACGCCATCGAGGGCTTCCCCTACACGCTCTACAGCATGACCCACGGCCCCTCGCGCGAGAGCTGCCACGAAGTGGCTCGGCGCCTCTCCAAGGAGACGGGCATCGAGGACTACGCGGTCCTCTTCAGCGAGCGCGAGTTCAAGAAGCTACGCCTGCGCTACTTCCTCCCCGAGCTCGACACATGGTGGACGGCGCGGGCTTGCGCGTAGGCGGGAGCGCTCAGGCGTTCTCTATCTCCGCCTTTTCGACCTCCGCCTTTTCGACCTCCGCCTTTTCGACCTCCGCCTTCTCTACCTCGACCCCGACGCCACGAGGGTTGTGGCTGGGCGCGTTGTAGAACATGCGGTAGTGGAGCTGACCGTAGCCGCCGGCGAGATGGGTCGGCTTCAGGGGTGAGACGACCGGTGCCTGCGGTCCCTCCCAGCCCTTGAACTGGTAGGGCTCCCAGGCGTGGAAGATCTGGAGCGTGCCCGGCTGCATGCGGTCGGCCGGCTTGACCCGCGCTTCGAAGGCGCCGTGCTCGTTGTGAACGCGGATCGCGTCGTGGTCCTCGAGCCCGCGGCTCGCCATGTCGCCAGGGTGCATCCAGACCACGGGCTCGCCTCGCTGGAGCTGCAGCAGCAGCTTCTGGTCTCGGGAGATGGCGTGAATGCTCCAGCGCGTGTGCGCGCTGGTGAGGCGCAGGGGGTAGGCGCTCAGCATGCCCGGTGAGTCCTTGTGTACGGGGAGGGACTCGCCGGCCTCGATGAACCAGGGGTGGTCGATGAGGAACTGCATGCGTCCCGTGATCGTGGGCCAGCGGATCTTGTCCTCGGCGAACCAGCGATAGGGAGTCAAGGTGTCGCCGGGCTCGAAGGTGCTGCAGGACTGGTTGGACAAGGTGTAGTCCCCCGTCTTCACCACGGGCACGACGCCCAGCTCCAGGGCCTGCTCGGCGCTGATGTTCCCCACGAGATCGGTGCGCCGGAAGATGCGGTCCATCACCGCGAGGGGGTCCTTCGGGTCGAGCTCGCCGTCGAGGGACCAGCTGTCGAAAACCCCGGTGAGGTCGAGAGGGCGCCCCTTCGGTCCTTTCACCGGCTCAGTGATGCCCCGCGCCTTCGCGCGTTCGCTGACCCGCTGGGCGAGACTCGCGAAGATCTCGTAATCGCTCTTCGACTCGCCCAGGGGCGCAGTGGCCTGCTCGCAAGGGACGATGTAGGGCATGGCCGAGACGCCGTACTTCACCCCGTACTTCTCGTAGTAGGAGGCGGCCGGCAGCACGATGTCGGACCACAGGGTGCTCGTGCTCATGCGGAAGTTGACGGAGACGATGAGGTCGAGCTTGGGCCAGAACTGCTCCCTGGCGGTCTGGGGCGAGGGCCAGCGGCGCAGGGGGTTGCAGCCCGAGAAGATGAACACCCGCGGCCGTGTGCCCGGCGCCGGGTGGACGGGGACCCAGCCCTTCTCCACCGCCTCGTTCATGTACTCGGAGAGCTCGCGGGGAAAAGAGCTGTCCCGCTGGGCCGGCCGATTCCAGATCGTGTCGTAGCCGGCGTGGTGGTAGAGGAAGGGCATCAGCGGAGTGATGGGGAAGTGCGCGGTGTACTGGGTGTAGAGCTCCTCCCAATCGGTGGGCATGAGGCCGCGGGTCAGTCCCTTGCTGGCGAGCTGCACGATCTCCGGGAGGGAAGGGCGGAAGTCGCCTCCGCTGATCTCCTCCAGGCCCTTCATCGGCCAGAAGGAGGCAATGCGCAGTCCGCCGCCCTGCCGGCCCTGATTGCCCGTAATGGCCATCAGAAGCGCAATGGAACGCTGGAAGAGGTCGCTGTGGTGGTTCTTGCAGGCGCCGAGGGAGGCGTAGACCATGGAGGCCTTCGCCCCGGCCATGCCCCGAGCGAAGGCGCGCACCACCGAGGCCTTGACGCCGGTGGTCGCCTCCTGCTTCTCCGGTGTGTAGCTGGCATTCAAGTGCTCCCGCAGTAGCTGGAAGAGGGGGCGCACCCGGACCTGGGAGCCGTCGGCCAGCTCCACCGGCCAGCGGCCCTCGAGGGCGGGCTCGATCCCTTCGAGGGCGATCCGGTGGGATCCCTCTCCCGCGCACCCGGGCGCCGGCACCCGCTGCTCCGCCGCTTCGTCCCACAGATAGAAGAGCTCTTCGCTCCCGCCCGCGTGCAGGTCGGATTCGCGCAGATAGCGGCCGTCGTCCTCGCGGACCAGGAAGGGGAGGTCGGTCTGCTCCCGCACGGCGGCCTCGTCGTAGAGCCCCTCTTCGATGATCACGTTGGCGGCCGCCAGGCCGAAGGCAGCGTCCGTCTCCTGCTTCACGTTGACCCAGAGATCGGCGTGGATGGAGGTGGCCGAGAGATCCGGCGAGACCACCACCAGCTTCGCGCCGCGATAGCGCGCCTCGTGGATGAAGTGCACGTCCGGGATGCGGGTGTAGGCCGGGTTCGCGACCCAGACGACGATGTAGTCGGAGAGGAACCAGTCGTCCGCGGTGCCGTCGGCCATGAATATGCCCTGGGTCTGTACGACGCCGTTCGGCATGTCGCCGACGCCGGCCCAGGAGTCGATCAGGGTGGTCCCCATGGCGAGGGTCCAGCGCATCTCGGAGAGCGCGTCGGGGCCGTAGTCGATGTTCGTGGTGCCGTGGTCGTGGACGATGGTCTCGCTGCCGGCCTCGAGGGCGGCGTCGATGCAGGCGTCCGCCACCGCGTCGTAGGCCTCGTCCCAGGAGATGCGCTTCCACTTGCCCTCGCCGCGCTCGCCCACGCGCCGCAGGGGGTACCGGATGCGGGCCTCGCTCTGCTCCAGATCGGAGTGGCAGGCGCCTTTCTGGCAGCCGCGGGGATTGAAGTCCGGCAGGCCCTCCCGCGAGGCGTCGTAGACCGCGTGCTGCTCTTCGCGCCAGACCACGCCCTCCTTCACGAAGAGGTTCCACGAGCAGGCGGAGAAGCAGTTGGCGCGGTTGTGGCTGCTCTTCGCGACCCGATCCCACTGCCAGCGTTCGCGGTAGAGGTCGCTCCAGTCGCCGTAGGCGAGCTCTCTGGCCGCGGATTTGACGACCTCCGGGTAGACGAGGCCGGGCCTTGGCCGGAGCGCGTAGAGGCCGAGGGCAACGCCCGTGGCGCCCACCCCGGCGCCGACCAGAAAGGTCCTACGCGAGATCCCCATGCCGCTTCTCCTGACCCGCTCCGCTTCGTCGCGCTGGCTTCGAGTCGCGCTGGCCAAAAAATAAAGACGGCCCGCCGGCGGGATGCGGAAGGAAATCCACCACGCCGGGGGCCGTCTCGTTTTCACTCGGGCTCACGCCGAAGCGCGAGCTCGGGCCTTGCACTTCGCTAGAACTTGATGGTCGTCTGCAGCCAGACCTTGACGACGTCGTTCTGGGCGCCGGTGACCGCAGCGCTGCCGCCGTCGGGCGCCTGGTAGTAGGCCGCCTTGGCGAGCACGTCCATGTGCTTGTTGATGGGCTTCTTGAGGAGGCCGTCGATCTCCCAGCCCTGCTTGTCGCCGCCCGCGTCGGACTTGAAGTAGTGGAACACGGCCTTGCCCTTCAGGTCCCAGGGCATCTTCGGCGTTTCGTAGTAGACGAAGAAGTCCCGCAGCCCGGCGGAGCCGCCGTTGTTCAGCCACACGTCCGCCCAGCCGTTCCACTTGTGCAGCGTGGCGAGCGGCGTGCTGAAGCGCCACTGACCCTGCTCGCCGTTCCAGCTGCCCAGGACCTCGATGCCGCCGCCGAGGGCGCCAGCGGGCTTGAAGCCCACCTTGGCATCGCCGAGCCAGTACATGGCGTTGTACTGGGTGATGCCGCCGGCTGCAGCCCCGTTGCTGTCGAAGTCCGCCCAGTCGGTCTGGTAGGCGAAGCTGGCCACGTAGGCGATGTTCCAGTCGTCGTTGAAATCGTGCTTGCCGTTGAGTCGCAGACCGTAGGTCGCGTTGGCGTTCGCCTCGGCGGAAGTGGCGCCGGTGCCACCGTTCGAAATGTCCGTGAGGTAGACGAAGGCCGTGATCTTCACGGGCAGCTTGTCATAGGAGCCGTGGATCAGGTGTGTGTTGGCGCTGAAGTCGTTCCAGGCGCCGGTGCCGATGGTCTCGGTGCCGAAGATGCGCCGGACGCTCCAAATGTAGTTGTAGTCGAAGTTCAGGCCATCGACGTTGAAGGTGCTGTTCCAGCTGGCCGCGTCGTAGGTCTGCTCGTTCTGGCGCCATCCCACGTTGCCGATGAATCGGGCGTCGTCCTTGATGATGCGCTGGCGGCCGCCGACGATCGTGCTGTCGAGCAGATCCTTGTTGGTGATCTTCAGGTAGGCCTGGTTGAGGTTGGTGGACTTGGGATCCGGGATCGGAGTCAGGTCGTTCACGTTCGCCCCGGCACCACCGATGCCGTCGAAGTAGAGCTGCTTCGCGATGGGAGCGGTGTTCTCCATCTCGACGAAGGCCGAGACGCCCTTGTAAGGCTTGGTCCCGTAGCCGAGCCGCGTACGCGCGGTCATCGCCGTTCGCCATCTCGGTCCGGAACCGGAAGTTCAGGGTGGGCTTACCCTGGGTGAGGGCGTCCCAGATGTTGTCCGCTTCCCCGCCGTCCGCGGCCGTGGCTGTGCCCCCGATGAGCAGTGATGCAGCCGCGAGCAAGGCGAGTGATGTAAAACCAAACAACGTTTTCTTGATGAGTGATTGCTTACTCGGATTTGACGATCTCATGCTCTATCTCCAACTGTGACGTTCTGGCACAGGTTTGTCCGCTTGGCGGACGGGTGTTGGGGCTTCCGACCCCAGCTTCTCGGGCAGCGCGCTCGGAGTGGTTCCGCGCCGTGCCCGCAAACTCCCGAATTCATGCTGAATTGCGCCTGACTTCGCAGGCGGAGTGGGAGGGATGATGCACTGCGTTGCAAACCCCGTGCCCGGTGTCATCCCGGCTCCCAAAGAGGTCGATCGTGGAAAGGGATTGGCTCGTTCGGGCGGACAGGGGGGCCGCCTCGAGCTGGATCTCGGAGTCGGGCATCGACTGGTAAGGCGATGCCTAAATGCCGATAAATGGATCTAGATATCTATTTGTCTATTGGGTAAACTAAGCCGACTCCGGAGTCAAGCCGAGAAGAGGGCGGAGGCCGCGGGGTTCTCGAATCATTACCCCGAGGGGATTGTTCGCGGCAGATTGCCTCGGTCTGTGCGTTCGAGCGCACACTTTGTCGTCGAAGGTCGTCGAAGGCCGTCGAAGGCCATCGAAGGAAGCCATGCTGCTGTCCCAGACAGCTGAGTACGCTCTGCGCGCCATGACCTGGTTGGCGACCCAGTCTCCAGACGTGCCGGTGCGGGCGCGAGACCTCTCCGAGGGCACGGGAATTCCCCTTCACTACCTCTCCAAGATCCTGCGCCGTCTGGTGATCGCCAACGTGCTGGTCTCCCAGAAGGGCCAGGGGGGCGGCTTTGCGCTGGCGCGGGAGCCCGAGGCGATCCGCTTCGAGGACATCCTGGCCGCCGTGGACGCCTACCCGAAGTCGGGGCGCTGCGCCTTCGGCTGGGGGGCCTGCAACGAGGACGATCCTTGTCCCCTTCACGAGCCCTGGAGCCATCTCAACGACTCGCTCCACCACTGGGCCACCACGACGACCCTGGCCGACGCGGTGACGGGCTCGTCCGGGCGCGGCAGGGGCTAGGAGCCTGGTCTAGCCGGGCGGGGAGAAGCGCTCCAGCAGCGCCGAGTCTTCCGCGTATCTCGGCAGCCCCGAAGCCAGCTGGAAGACGATCCAGGCCCCGCAGCGCAGGCAGTCCGCGTCGTTTCCGTAGCAGCAGAAGGGCGTGGTGAAGTGGTCGCCCTCGAGGTAGAGCGGCAGCACCTGATCCCGGGCGAGGCAGCCCGCGGTGACGTGGCCGGCCAGGGGAGGCAGCATGAGCTCGAGGCTGCGCCTGGTGTTGCGGATGAATTCCGGGTGCTTCTCCTTGAGACGCATGACCTCGCCCACCGCCTCGCCCCGCTGGGAATTGTCCGGCCAGGCGTCGGGGCCCGCGTCGCCGCGCTTGGGGACGTAGAAGGTGAAGGTCATCCAGCCCACCCGGTCGGACTGGAGCAGCGCCTCCACGAGCTCCTCCAGGCGCTGCTGATTGCGCCGGGTGACGACGCACTGCACCTGCACGGGCGATGCGAAGCTCTCGGGAAGCTGCCCGAGGTTGTCCATGACCCTGCGGTAGACCCCCTCGCCCCGGATCGCGTCGTTGATGTCTTGCGGGCCGTCGAGGCTCGCGACGTAGAGAACCCGGGGTCCGAAGTCGACCAGGGGCACGGTTCCGTTGGTCGTGATGGTGTTGTCGTCGAAGAGCTCGATGCCGCGGGCCAGCAGCCCGGCTCGAAGCAGCGGCTCGCCCCCCATCCACACCACCTGCACGATGCCGTGGCGATCGCGCAGGCGCGCGAGGGTCTCGAGCATGGCCTCGTCGTCCATCTCGTCGCCGAGAGAGAGGGGAGCTTCGTTGGGGTTGGCCGGGCGGAAGATGAAGCAGTGCTCGCATTCGAGGTTGCAGCGGTTGGTGACGTTCACCATGGCCGCGGGATAGCGGACATCCTCCCGGTAGTGCCCGACGAGCTCGGCGCGGATCGTGGGAAGCTCCTGCATACCCCTATTCTACACTCCGGGCCCCGGGGACGCCGAGGGAATTCCCGCAAGGCTCCGGGGGGCGCTGGGCCGCACCCTGGCGCTGCGCTGAGCCCGATGATCTCAGGCGTTTCGGGGGCGCCGGAGCTACCCTCGAGCGTGGCGGAGGTGGCGGGGCGACGCGGAGCCTCTCGGGCCCGGGCGGCCTGCCGGCCGAAATCCAATGGAGGAGTTCCGTGAGCGACGAATCTTCACCCACGAGCCCGAAGAAGCGCGCCGGGGCCAAGAAGCGCGCCGGGGCGAAGAAGACCGCCGGGGCGAAGAAGGCCGCGACCCGGAAGAAGGCCGCCACCAAGAAGAAGGCCGCCACCAAGAAGAAAGCCGCCAGCAAGAAGAAAGCCGCTGCCCGGAAGAAGCGCGCCGCGGCGAAGAAGGCCGCCGCCGCACAAGAGTCCGCCTCCCTCTTCGGGCGTCTCGCCGACGCGGTCGCGGCGCCCTGGAAGAGTCTCTCTCTCGATTCCCTGCTTCCCATGGACGCTCTGCGCCGCATCGCCGACGTGGGGCTCATCGATTTCGCCACCGAGCACATCGACCGGAAGGTGAGCGACGAGCCCGCGTTCCAGCGGGACACCAGTTTCCTCGAGACCCTGGTGCCCATGATGCACACTTTCTCGCGCTACTTCGATGCCGAAGTGACGGGCTGGGAGAACGTGCCCGAGCAGGGCGGCATGCTGGTGGTCGGCAACCACTCGGGCGGGACCCTGGTGCCCGATACGGCCACCTTCATCGCGGCCTGGTACCGCGAGCGGGGCATGGAGAGCAGCCTCATGGGCCTGGCCTTCGACGCCATGTTCGGGATCCCCGGCGTCGAGACGGTGATGCGCAAGATCGGACAGATTCCCGCCAACCCGGAGTATGCCGGTCGCGCCCTGGAGGAGGGGGCGGCGGTGTTGGTGTACCCGGGCGGGGCCCAC
>JAFDEK010000046.1 GCA_019310385.1 Deltaproteobacteria bacterium | reverse complement strand
ATCCGCCGGCGTCTCGTCGAGGAGCTCGTGGGCGCCCAGCTCGTTGCGCGATGCTGCGCGCTCGTTGCGCTCGGCCCGGCTGAGCATCTCGTTCTGGACGCGAAGCTGCTCGTCGATATCGCTCTCGAGGCGCGACGTGGAGCGCTCCTCGGCCTCTTGGGCCGCGCGCTTCGCCTCCTCCTCGGCGACCCGCTCGGCGCTGCGGCGGGCCTCCTCCGAGGCCTCCCGCGTGGCCCGGGCCTCGGCCTCGAGGCGGGCGGCCTCCTCGATCTGCTGCCGGAGGGCCGCCTCGGCGGCCTCGAGCTCGCTCTGCCCCGACGCCTGGGCTCGCGCCGTGGGGGGCCCCGCGGAGCCCACGATGAGGAGGGCGCCCACGATGAGGAGGGCGCCCAGGCCCATCCAGAGCGCCCTGGCGGGCGCGAGGCGTCGGCCGAGCCCGCTGGCTCCGTGCTGGCTCGAAGCCCGATCAGGAGCCTTCTCTTGGGGGAATTCGACCTTCACGGCGGCGGAGGGTGCCACACGCTGAGGCGGCGAAAAAGCCGCTTCGGAGCCGTGTCCGGCGGGGAGCGAGTCTCTTGCGTTCTTGCCCATCATTTCATTGGACCGCGTCGCGCTTGCCGGGTTCCCAGGGCTGGCATCGGCGAGGGCCACCTCTTCGCGCGTGCTTGCGAATCGCCTAACATATGGTAAAATCTCAACCTTTGAACCCGCTAGGGTTTTCCCCCACCCGCGACGCACCGCGTCATCACCCCGGGGCCCCGGCTTATGTGCACCCTCATCGCCCTGCATCGCGCGGTTCCAGGCGTACCGCTCGTGGTGGCGGCGAATCGCGATGAGTTCCTGGCGCGTCCCGCGGAGGGTCCCGCTGTGCGGGAGCTCGCGGGAGGGCAGCGGGTGCTGGCGCCGCTGGATCTGCAGGCGGGGGGTACCTGGCTGGGGGTCAACGCGGATGGAGTGTTTGCGGCTGTGACCAATCGGCCGGTGCCGGAGCTGGAACCGGAACGGCGTTCGCGGGGACTTGTGGTAACGGACGCACTGCGGTCGTCGAGCGCGGCGGAGGCTGCGGGCTTCCTCGCGGCGCTTCCAGGCGGTGCGTACAACCCCTTCAACTGCTTCGTCGCGGATGCGGAGCGGGCCTTCGCGTGTGTGTATCAGGAGGCGCCGGAGGTCAGCGAGCTCGAGGCGGGTGCGCACGTGATCGGCAACGGAGAGCCCAACGATCGCAGCCACTCGAAGATCGGTCGCATCCTCGGCCGCGCAGAGCAGGCCGCGAAGATGCCGCGCGAGGGCGTGCTCGACGCGCTCGCGGAGATATGCCGGGAGCACGAGGCGGGCGGGGATCCTCGAAGTGACACCTGCGTGCACCTTGGGGGCACTGGATGGGGGGGGTATGGGACGCGCAGCTCGGTTTTGCTGATGCTGGCCGACCCTGACTCTGCCCCTGACCTCAACCCCGAGCCCGTGAAGACCGGGGCCGTGGCGGCCTTGGAAGATGTTCGGCGGACGCGAGAGGCGGGACGTTTGGGCTTTGGCCCGGCGAGCCGCTTCCTGTCCGCGGACGGGGCGCCCTGCGAGGCCCCCTATCGGGATTTCACCTCTCTGCTCGACGAGCTGAGCCAAAGGGCGCGTACAGCGGGCGGAGAGATACTGGCGAGGAAAGCGAGTTGAGAAGAATAGGCAGCAACATCAGGAAGAAGAATTCGGAAGAGCGGTCGCACCGGCTCACGAAGAACATCATCTGTTATTCGGCCGAGGACACGCCGAACAACGACTATCCGCGCAAGATCGTCTCTCCTCCCTCGCCGTCCACGTGCTGCACGGACGCGAATCGGATCAGCGTGGGAAGCGTTCGAGAGGTCGAGGGCTTCAAGTTCTGTTACAAGATCTGCCAGGAGTGCGGACACGCGGTCAAGTACTTCTTCCCGGCAAACGAATCCACGAGTCAGGCCGTCAAGGACTACCGCTCGTGGAAGAAGTACATGGTCCAGTAGCACAGGCTGCGGACCCAGCGGGCCGGCGATTCGGCCCACTGAACGCGAGTAGAGTGTCAAGGAGAGGCGGTCCCCCGGACCGCCTCTCCTGCTTTAACGCAAGGGGGGGGACGGTCCTTAACGGAAGGGGCAGTCGGCTTCTCCGGGCATGGGTCGACGGCACGACTCGATGAAGCGGGGTGGGCATCCTTGCCTCAGCTGGCGCCGCCAGGGTCTGCAATTCAGAGTCTCGAAGACGCGTCGTCGTATCTCGAGGGGCTGATCAACCTCGAGCGCCGTCCGGAGCTCGGTCAGGCTCGCCTCGGCCTCCGCCCCATCCGGCGGCTGCTGGAGCGCCTCGACGGGCCCGAGCGCGCGCTCTCGATCCTCCATGTCGCGGGGTCCAAGGGGAAGGGCTCGACCTGCCTGTTCGCAGAGAGCATCCTGCGTGCGGCGGGCGAGCGCGTGGGCACTTTTACTTCGCCGCACCTCGTGTGTTGGACCGAGCGCTTTCGCGTCGATGGTCGCGAGGTGGAGCCCGATCGCCTGGCGGCCGCTGTCGATACCCTGCGCCCCCACGTGGATGCCCTGCGGGCCGAGGATCCCGCTGAGGCCCCGACCTTTTTCGACGCGACGACGGCCGCGGCCCTGCTCCTCTTCGCCGAGGCGCGAGTGGATCGCGCCATCCTCGAGGTCGGGCTCGGTGGGCGCCTCGACTCCACCAACGCGGTGAATCCGGCGGTTACCTGCATTACGAGCATCGAGCTCGAGCACACCGACAAGCTGGGCGAGACCCTGGCCGAGATCGCCGGCGAGAAGGCCGGCATCCTGAAAGCAGGGGTGCCCTGTGTGACCGGGCGACTGCCCGCGGAGGCCGAGGCGGCGGTGGAACGCCGCGCCGGGGAGCTCGGCGTACCGCTCCTGCGCCTCGGGGTGGATTTCGAGCCCGTTTCCGCCGAGGCCGTCTGCGTGCTCGGCGCTGCGCAGCGCGACAACGCCGCTCTGGCTCGCGCAATGGTGGCCGCGCTCGGCGGCTACGCGCCCGAGCGCCTCGACGAGGTATCGGATCGCGGGCTGCGCACCGCGCGCCTTCCGGGTCGCGTGGAGCTCCTCGCCCGCGAGCCCTGGATCGTGGTAGACGGCGCGCACACCAGGGCCTCGGCTCGAGTCCTTGCGGAGGCGCTCGGGGAGCTTCCCGCCAAGCGGCGGCACCTGCTGCTCTCGGTTTCCGGCGGCAAGGATCTCGCTGCGATCCTCGACGCCCTGCTACAGGGCGCCACGCGGGTCACCGTGACCTGCTCCGAACTCCGCCGCTCCCTTCCCGCCGCCGAGCTCGGCGCGCGCATTCGCGCCGCGGCCCCCGGCCTCGACGTCGTGGTTATCGACGACCCACACCAGGCCGTGCGCGCCGCCCGCGCCGCCCTCGCCCCCGACGACCTCCTCTGCGCTACCGGCAGCATCTACCTCGCCGGCATCGCCCGCCCCCTCCTCCACCCCTAACGCAAGGGAGGGGACGGTCCTTAACGCAAGGCCAAATCGGGGGACGTTCCTTCCGCTCTTCCGTTGTGACGCTCCATCAGATCGGAAGAGCGGAAGGAACGTCCCCACCTTGCGCCCACCTTGCGTTAAGGACCGTCCCCCAACTTGCGTTATTTGGGGCGGAGGGAGTGGCGGACTTGGTTGGCGACTTCACTTAGGGCGAGGGGCTCGACGGGAGGGAGCGGGGGCGGGGGGCGGTTGGCTTCGAGGGCTCGAGCCGCTTTGGCGAGGGCTTGGCGCGAGCGCTGTAGGCGGCGTTTGGTGAGCTCGAAGTTCGAGGGGCGGCTGCGTGCGAGCCAGAGCCGCTCGAGACGCCGGCCCAGATCTTTTTGCTGCCTGGCGAGATCGGTGAGCTCGCGCGCGAGGGTCTTGCGTTCGCCGGCCTTTGCGTCTTCGGGATGGCTGCGCCAGTCGTTGTAGCGCAGTCCGGCGCGCCCTTTGCGAACGGCGAAGAGCGATGCGTCGGCCGCATAGGAGAGCTCCTCCCACGTGAGGAACTCCCGTGTGAAGGCTTCCCGTGCGCCGTCGATCTGGGAGCGCACGCGCTCGAGGGCACGCTCGCAGCGGTGGAGCGCTCGGGGCGTGCAACGTGCGACGAAGTAGCTGCGTTCGAGGTCGTCGAAGAAGAGATACTGGAGCGCCGAGCCGTTGAAGACTCCGAAGCCGGGCTCGTGGATCGCCCCGAGCGCGCGGTAGAGCCGCGCCGCGCGTCCGCTGGTGTCGCCGAAGAGCCGGGCAGAGAAGGCGCGGTCGAAGCTTCTCGTGTCCGACGGGGTTCCCGACCAGCTCTCCTGGGCCGACCAGGCATATGCGAGCCACGAATTGCCCTGGAGGTTGTAGTGGCCCCAATCCCCCCAGTCGGTCACGAGCAGACCCATGGCCCGGTGTTTGCGGCCCGCTTCGGCCCAGCGCGTGATGTTGAGCTCGGCGTTCTCGACGCGCGGAAAGAGGCTGTTCCAGGTGGAGGTTCCCGGGCAGACAGCGAAGTCGATACCTGCGTCGGCGAAGCGCTTCACCCGCTCATAGTCGAAGGGGGCCTCGTACCACCAATCGAGCAGGATCAGGCTTCGGTCGATCTCGGGGATGCGCTCCGGATGTACGTGGACCACGTCTCCCCAGATCATGGTGCGCTTGCCGTGGGCGCCGGCGAGCGCACGCAGGCAGTCGACGTGTTCGAGGTAGAGCCCGCCCGGCCCGAGCCTCTGGGAGCGAGCTGCCGAACGGCCCGCCCCCAGGTCGGCCGGTTCGTCGCAGTTCGCGTTGAAGAGGCGACTGCGGAAGTTGGGCAGGTACTCGTCGTAGAGATCGCGCAGTAGATCGATCGCCGCAGGGTCCGTCGGGCAGATGGTCCAACCCATCTCGCTCTCCGCCAGCTCGCGGTACGCGGGGAGCGCCAGGATGTGGTCCATGTGGCCCAGGGACTGCAGCGAGGGGATCAGCTGCACGTGGCGCTCGGCCGCATAGCGGTCGAGCTCGCGCAGGGTCTCGGCCTCGAGGGGGGACGCAGCGGCGCCGATCTCGGGGTGGCGCCGGAAGCGGAAGGTATGCTCGGTGTAGAGCATCAGCGCATTGAGCTTGAGCTCGACGCAGCGGTCGACGATCGAGTGCAGGGTCTCGGCCGTGGGCACCTTGCCGCGGGAAACGTCGAGCATGACGCCCCGCAAGGCGAAGTCGGGGGCGTCTTCGATGCTGCAGCCCGGGACGGGGCCCGAGGCTCCGATCAGCTGGATCAGGGTCTCGATCGCGTAGCGCAGGCCCGAGGCTCCATCGCCCACGGCCACGACGCTCTCGCGCCCCACCTCGAGCCGGTAGCGATCACCCTCGAGGCCGGCCGCCTGGCCGCGGTGGGAGAGCGCGATGCGGGGCAGCAGATCCTCGCTTCGCGCGTGTCCCTCGATGGGCAGCTCGAGGTCGCGTCGGTCGCGGATCGCGTCCTGCAGCGCACGCGCCGCGTCGAAGCAGGCGTCGTCGGCGCCTTCCTCGAGCACGATGGGAACGGACCCGCGCAGCGGGAACGAGCCTTCCTGGGGGCGGATCTGCTTGGGGGACGGGAGTAGCGGGGGGAGCCTGCGAGCTGCCATGGCGGGAGTTTACACGCGGCCCCAGCGAGCACAGTCGCCGGCTCTCGCAAAAGCAAACGCGCCCGGACTGGCTCCTAGCACGGGGGGGTGCCAGGGGAGGGGTAGCCAGCCCGGGCGCGATCGAACCGTGTCTCCAGCTCGCGGTTGCCCGTGTCTTCCCAGTACGCCCGTTACTAGAGCAAGGTGTGTGCCAGAAACCCCAGCCGCGACAAAGTCCCCGTAAGTGTCCGGAAACTGGGGGTCTGTGACTCGCGCCACAATCCACGGCGGCAGGCGGTACGCAGGATGGCGGGGTTCGAGTGACGCATTTTGCGTCCGGCCCCGCTCGCGAGTGGCACTGTTTCAAGTGATTCGCACGGGAGCTGCCGGTTGCTGATCGCTCAGGGAGTGCGCGCGGCCGCGATCACTCGAGCCATGGCGCGAATGTGGTCGGGGCGGGTTCCGCAGCAGCCGCCGACGATGCGCGCGCCCGAGGCGAGCCAGCGGCGGGCATGCTGCGCCAGCTCGGCGGGCGAACAGAGCTCGCTACGGCCTCCCGCAGCGTCGGGCATGCCGAGGTTCGTGTAGACGCCAAACGGTGTCGGCTCAGCGCGCTGCAGCGCAGGAATGCAAGCCTCGACTGCCGAGGGGGGCAGGCAGTTCACGAGAACCGCCATGGCCCCGTGCTCCAGCACCGCATCGATCGCCGGGGCGAGCGCTTCGCCGGAGAGGAGCCTGGCCCCCTCCCAGGAGACGAAGCTCACGAGAAAGGGAAGGCCGGTTGCTCGCGCTGCCCGAGCGGCTGCGACGGCTTCGCGGGTGCAGTTCATGGTCTCGACCAGGATGAGGTCGACCCCGGCCCGCGCGAGGTTGCGCGCGTGCTCGTCGTGCTCGCGCTCGAGTGCGTTCGCCTCGGGCACGAGATCGACGCGGTAGCAGTCCTCCAAGGGGGGCGCCGATCCCGCCACCAGCGCCCGGTCGGGCCCGCTCGCGGCCGCGCGCCGGGCGAGCGCGACGGCGAGTTCGCACAGCTCGCCGGCTCGGGCGCCCAGCCCGGAAAGGGCCGGATCGCCGCTCTTGCGTGCCCCCGCCTCGAGGGCGCGGCGCTGGGTTCGGAAGGTGTTCGCCGTGAGGATCTCGGCTCCGGCGGCTGCGTACTTCGCGTGGATCTCCTCGACGACCCCGGGTGCGTGAAGCAGGGCATGGGTGGACCACAGCGGCAGGCCGCTCTCCACGCCGCGAGCCTCGAGCTCCGTCCCCATGGCACCGTCGAGGAGCAGGGCGGGCCCTTCGCGCAGTCGCCGGGCCAGCCGCGCAGCGTCGTCTCGACTGTGCCGCGGGAGCCCTCCGTTAGTGCCGGTATACTCCGCCCCCGTCATGTCTCGCCCGCCTTCCTCTTCTCCCTTGCGCCAGGCCGGTGCGCCCCAGGTGCGTCTGGAGCCACGGCGGTTGGGCATGCGGGTCGTCGACGATCGCGGCGACCCCGCGGCTGCCGCCTGTGGCTCGCCCGGAATCGGTGCCTTGCAGTGTGCCCCAGATGATCTCGCGCCGGGCACGCGTCGGGTGGGGGACTTCGAGCTCGATGTGGCTGTGCTTCACCACGGCTGGGCGGCCACCTACGAGCTCGGCCTGCGCAGCTGTGCTCCCGTGCCGCGCTTCGTGGAGAGCGTCTTGCTCGGATTCCACTGGAGTGGCTTCGCGGGCCACGGACTGCGCTTCCTCCGCAACGGATGGCAGTCCTGGTCCGAGACCGGCGTCCGGGACCTCGACCCGGCGGGCGAGCCGCCCTTTCCCTCCGGCCCGTGGCTGCGCGGCATGCACCACTGCGTCGGCGCGCCGCCCCCCGACCGCAGCGGCTGGCACGAATCGGAGCTGGTCGGAGTCGCGAGCGAGAGCCCCCACGGCGCGAGCTGTCTGGCGGGAGTGCTCGAGACGGGGCGCGGCTTCGGGATCGTCTATCTGCGAGAAGAGATCGCTGCGGGGGGTCGCGCGAAGCTCCAGAGCAGGAGCGGTGCGGGCGGCGGTGCGGGCGGGCTGCTGGTCGAGATCGAGATCCGCGTCGAGCGATTCGTCGATCCCGGCGCCTGCCTCGAGCTCGAGGCGGTGCGAGTCGCCCTGGGAGACGATCCCGAGCGCCTTCTCGAGGGCTTTGCGGGCTGCCTTGGCGCTCGCGCGGGGGCACGCACGAGCGCGCCCTTTCAAGCGGGTTGGTGCTCCTGGTACCACCTCTTCCACGACGTCAGCGAGCAGGATCTGCTGCGCAACCTCGATCATCTCGCCGGCCGCGGCTCGAGCCTGGGTCTCGATGTCGTTCAACTCGACGACGGCTACCAGCGCGCCACGGGAGATTGGCTCGACACCAACGACAAGTTTCCCCGCGGTCTCGAGCCGTTGGCGGCGGAGATCCGTGCGGCGGGCTTTCGTCCGGGGCTGTGGACTGCACCGTTCTGTGTCGTCGCTGGGAGTCGTCTCCACGCGCAGCAGCCGGACTGGCTCCTGGGCGATCCCGCCGGCGAAGCGCCCTTTCGGGCCCTGCTGCACCCGGGCTGGTCCGAGGCGGGCTGGGTCTACGCTCTCGACCCCGCTCGCGACGAGGTGGTCGAACATCTGCGCGCGCTCTTCCGCGCTCTGACCAGAATGGGCTGGAGCTATCTCAAGCTCGATTTCCTCTATGTAGCGGCCATGCAGGCGCGCTCGTCGTCGCTTCACTTGGGCCGGGCCGAGCGTCTGCGGCGGGGCCTCGAGGCCATCCGCGAGGGTGCGGGCGAGGCGGCCTTTCTGTTGGGCTGTGGCAGCCCGCTGGGCGCGGCGGTCGGGGTGGTGGACGCCATGCGGGTCGGGGCCGATGTGGCGCCCCACTGGGCTCCCTCGGAGGATCTGCGCGTGCCGGGAATCGAGTCCACCCTGCCGGCCCTGCGCAATTCCCTGCGCGGCGTCATTGGGCGCGGCTGGATGCACCGGCGACTCTGGCTCAACGACCCCGATTGTCTGCTGGCGCGCAGTCGCGATACCGACCTGGGAAGCGAAGAGCGCCACACACTGGCCTCCAGCGTCGCCCTTGGCGGTGGCGTCGCCATGATCTCCGATGATCTGCCGAGCCTTGGCGACAGGGAGCTGGCCCTCGCGCGCGAGACCCTGGCCTTGGCGCGCCGGGTCGACGCTGCCGACGGGCGCGGTGTCCTTCGCTGCCGCTCGCGTTTCGCGCCGGGAGAGCTCGAGGTCATGATTGCGGGACTGGGCAACGACGCTCTGCTCGCGCTGGTGAACCCGGGCGACTCGCCTCTCACTCGAGAGCTGAACTACCGGGAGCTCGGGCTGGCGCCCGGCCGCCTTCCCGAGCCCCTGCTCGGTACGACGCTGCAGGGGCGCGAGACTGGAGCCGGTGCGAGTGGGAGCGGCGCGGTTCTCGCGACCGGTGTCGAGCTCGCGCCCCACGAGAGCGTCTTGCTGCGGCTCGCTGGCGCTCGCCACCTCGCCGTATTCTGTGACTTCGACGGGACCTTTTCGGTGCAGGACGTGGGCTCCACCCTGGCGCGCACCCGAATGCCCGAGCGGCGGGCCGAGCTCTGGGAGCGCTTCCAGACCGGGGAGTTCACTGCTTGGAGCTATGCGGTGGAGCTGCTCGACGGTATCGTGCTGCCGCCCGCCGAGCTCGATCTCTTCCTCGAGACCATCGACCTCGATCCGGGAGCCGGCGCTCTGGTCGACTGGTGCAAGGCGCGGCGGATCCCCTTCCGCATCCTCTCCGACGGCTTCGACTACAACCTCGAGCGGCTGCAGAAGCTCCACGGGGTTCGCTTCGACTACGCGTCCAATCACCTCGCCTACGAGGGCGACGTGTGGCGCATCTCGCCGGGACGACCCGATCCCGACTGCGGCTGCGGGACCGGGAGCTGCAAGCGGGGCATCATCGACGCGTACCGGGCCGCGACTCCCGGCGCCTTCTGTGTCCACGTGGGGAACGGCGCCGTCTCGGATCTCTGCGGCGCCGTGGCGGCCGACCTTGCGTTCGCGAAGGACACCCTGGCGCCCGCGCTCGATGAGCGGGGCGAGGCCTACGAGCCCTTCGAGAGCCTTCACGAAGTCGTCGCGGTGCTGGAGCGCTTCAGCGCGGTCTGAGGCGTGGCCGAGCGCCGTGAACGGGCCCGTGAGCCCCTCCCCGGGAGCATCGGGGCGGCGCCCGGGCGCGCTTGCTAACGTCGCTGACCCGCCACGCAGCGGGCGCAGGTGGGTGCAGGCGGGCGAAGAGAGGAGATCCCCAGGTGAGCAACGGCAAGTCACAGGTCGTCATCGTCGGCGCGGGTCTGGCCGGTCTCGGCGCGGCGTGGAGACTGGCGGCCGATGGCTTCGGGGTGACGGTTCTCGAGGCCGGCGGTGTGGTGGGAGGGCGCGCGGCGGGCGAGTGGATCGACGGCTTCAGTGTCGACCGCGGTCTCGGGGTCATCACGTCGGCGGACCGCAATCTGCTTGCCCTCATCGAAGAGGCGGGCCTCGGCGACTCGCTCCTGCCTCCGCGTCCCGTCGAGCTCGCTCAGGCGTGCGGGAGCCAGGTTGCGCCCATCCTCCCCGAGACCCTGCTCGGTCTCGCGAGCATCCCCGGTGTTACGTGGAGGGACCGTAAGCGCTTGCTGCGCCTTCCGCGCCTCATGAAGCGCTACGCCCCCCACCTCGATCGCGATCGTCCGGAGCGCGCCGCCGGCCTCGACTTTCGCAGCGCCGCCGACTTCGCGCGCCTCTATCTGGGCCAGAGCGTTTTCGATCGCTGGATCTCGCCAGCCGTCGCCAGCGTCCACGTCGCGGACGAGCACGAGCTGAGCCGCGTCGCCTTCCTGCTGGACTGTGTCGATTCGTGCGAGGGGAGCGCCGTTCTGGGGGTTGCACGGCGCGGGCTCCAGGAGCTGCCTCGCACCGTCGCGAGCAAGCTGGACCTGCGGCGGGGTGCCGCGGTCGAGCGCATCGAGAAGCTCGACGACGGCCGCCAGCGCGTGCGCTACCGAAGGGACGGTGCCGGGGAGACCATCGACGCCGATGCCGTCGTGGTCGCCACCGCTGCCGACACTGCGGTGCGTATTGCGGACCCGCTACTCAGCATCGCCGAGCGGGATTTTCTGGCCCAGGTGCGCTTCGGCCCCCTGATCAGCATGACGGTGGCGGTCGAGCATCCCCTGAGCAGTGGCTCGCGTCTGGTTCGAGTGCCCCACTCGGAGGTCTCCCCTATCGAGTGCTATCTCGTGGAGGCCGGCAGCCCCGGCGGGCGCGCGCCGACGGGCACCGGCCTCGTGACCCTCGTCGCCACCCACCGCTTTGCCCTTGCCAACGCGGGCGCGACCGACGAAGTGGTCGAAAAATCGCTGCTCGCCGCGCTCGGGCGCTTTCACCCCTCGGTGGCTCGCAGCCTGCGCTTCGTCCGCTTGCAGCGCTTCCCCTCGGCCATGCCCCTCTTCTACGTAGGTGCCTACCGGGCCCTCGAGCGCTTCCAGCGCGTTCAGACCGATCTCAGGCAGAGCGGCCGCCGCCTCTACTTCGCCGGCGACTATCTCGCGGGCCCGCGGCCCGAGAGCGCCCTGGGAAGCGGTTTCCGAGCCGCCGCCACCGTCCTGGCCGACCTCGCCTAGCCCTCCCAACGCAAACCGGGGACGGTCCTTAACGGAATCTCCGGGGGAACCAGGCCCAAACCGGAGCGCCAGGGGACGTTCCTTCCGCTCTTCCGTTGTGACGCCGTGTCAGATCGGAACAACGGAAGGAACGTCCCCAGATTCCCCCGTCCCCAGATTCCGTTAAGGACCGTCCCCTGGTTTGCGTTAGGGGCGGAGGGTGGCGAGGGTTACGCCGTCGCCGCCTTCGTTGCGTTCGCCGGGGCGGTGGTTTTCGATGAGGGGGGATGCGGAGAGATGCTCGCGCACGGCGCTGCGCAGCGCGCCGGTGCCGAAGCCGTGGATGATGCGCAGGCCGTGGCCCGCGCGTCTCAAGGCGTCGTCGATGGCTTGCGCGAGGCGGTCGAGCGCCTCTTCGACCCGCATGCCGCGTAGATCGACCTCGAGCAGGTCGCCGGTGAGCGTCGCCTCCTCGTCTTCCCCATCCGCCTCGGGCTGCGGGGCCCGTTGCCGGGGCTCGGGGCGAGCGCCCGCACCACCTTGCGGCGCGGCGCGCACCCGGTCCGCCTCGACGACCAGCTTCGCGCTCCCGACCCGCACGCCTACCCGGCCGCGCCGGTCGGGTAGGGATGCGAGGACGCCGCTCGCCCCGCCCGGCACGATGACCGGGTCGCCGGGCGCAACGTGTCGCCAGTCGATTCGATCTCGAGCCGGCAGCGTGCCCGGCTCCGCTGCGGCCGCGATGCCCGCGGCCTCGCGCGCCCGATCGGCCCCCTCCTCGAGTGCGAGCAGCTGCTCCCGGGCCCGCGCGGCCTCCCGGGCGCCGCTCCGGCTGTCTGGTGCTCCGCTGCGCTGCAGGTCGCGGATTACCTTCGCCACCCGGCCGTGGGCCTCCTTGAAGGCCGCGTCGAGGTCGGCCCGCATACCGTGGAAGAGCTTGTCCCGGCGTTCCTGGAGGCGCTCGAGCTTCACGCGGTACTCGTCCCGCGCCGTCTCACCCTCCGAGCGCACCTGGGCGGCCGCACGCTGCTCCTTCTCGAGGGCGGCCCGGCTCGCGGCCAGCTCCGAGAGCATGCGATCGAGCTGCCGATCCTCGCGCTGGAGCAGGGCGTTGGTGCGCTCGAGGACGTCGCCGGGCATTCCCATGCGCGCCGCCACGGCGGTTGCCGACGAGACGCCCGGGCTACCCACGTGGAGGCGGTAGGTCGGCACCAGGGTTTCGGGGTCGAACTCGACGCTCGCATTGCAGAAGCGTGTGTCGGCGTCGGCCATCTCCTTCAGCAGGTTGTAGTGGGTGGTGGTGATCACCCGTCCGCCCTCATCGGCGAGCTTCTCGAGCACCGCCTGGGCCAGGGCCGCCCCTTCGCTGGGATCGGTCCCGACGCCGAGCTCGTCGAGCAGCACCAGGCTGTGGGGGGAGGCGCGGTCCACGATCCCGGCGAGGTTCTGCATGTGGGCCGAAAAGGTCGAGAGGCTCTCGCGAATGTCCTGGCCGTCCCCGATGTCGACTTGCACGTCGTCGATGAGGTCGACCCGGGCACCCGGCGCCGCGGGCACGAAGAGGCCCATGCGGACCATGACCGCGGCCAGCCCCACGGCTTTCATCGCCACGGTCTTCCCGCCACCGTTGGGACCGGAAATCACGAGTACCGTGTGGGGGTCGCCGAGGCAGAGGTCATTGGCGACGGCCTCGTCGACGGGAAGCAGGGGATGTCGGAGCTGGGGCAGATCGAAGACACCGTCGCGCCCGACCTCCGGCTCGACCGCCTCCATCTCCTGGGCGAGGCGTGCCCGCGCGAAGGCGAGATCGAGGGTCGCCAGGGTTCGCAGGTCGGCCTCGAGCAGTGGCACCGCTGCGGCGACCGCCGCCGAGAGGGCGCGCAGGATCCGTTCGACCTCGCGCGCGACGCCGAGCTCCGCCTGCTTGAGGCGGTTGTTCAGCTCGACCACGGCCTCGGGCTCGACGAATAGGGTCGTGCCCGAGCGCGACGCGTCGTGGACGATTCCGCGCACCCGCCCTCTCGCGTCGGCGCGCACCGGAAGCACGTAGCGGTCGTTGCGCACCGTGTAGTAGTCGTCGGAGAGGCCGGGGCTGACGTTCGGGTCCTGCAGATAGCGGGAGAGTCGCCGCTGCAGATCCGCTGCGAGTCCCTTCGCTTCGCGGCGGGCTCGGGCCAGCTCGGCCGAGGCGGAGTCACGCACTTCGCCCGAGGGGTCGAGGGTCCCGTCGATGCGCCGCGTCAGCTCCCGGTGATCCTCGACGAGCTCCGCGAGGGCGGCGAGGCGAGGCGCCTCGTCGGCGCGCTGAGCCAGCAGCCGGGTGGCGCTCGTCAGGGCCTCCAGGCTGGAGAGCAGGTCGCGCAGCTGCTCCGGGGCGAGGACTCCTCCGAGGGTCGCGCGCCGGAAGACGCCGGAGAGATCCACCAAGCCGCCAGCGAGCGGCGGGGCACCGCCCTCGAGCAGGGCAAGCGCCTCGCGGGTCTCGCCCAGCCGCTCGCGGGTGCCGGACAGTCCCTGCTCCAGCTCGGGCAGCGCGCAGGCGAGCTCCACTACCGTGCTACTGGAATCTTCTCTGGCGCGGGCGGAATGGGTCTGCGGCGCATCGTCGATCTCCGCGCGGTCGGAGTCGTCGGAATCGCCCGAGTCGCTCCGAGCGCCGAGGCGCTGCCGCGCCAGGGGCGTTCGGCAATGGTTGCGCAGCCGCGCGATGATCTGCGGCCACTCGAGGCTCTCCAGGGTCTTCTGCGTCACGCGGATCGGCATGGCGGTAGTCTAGGAGCCCTGCCGGGGGCTCCGCACACCTATCGGCCCCGGCCGTCGAGGCCGTGTTCAGCTTTGGTGGGCGAACGGCCGAAACAGCACGCCATGGCGGAGAACGGTCCCACCGAAGCCATTCTGGAGCGCGCCCGCGACCTCGATCAGAGGAGCGTCGACGAAATCCTGCGGCTGATACACGAGGAGGACGCCCTCGCCCACGCTGCAGTGGGACGCGTGCTCGACGACATCGCGCGGGCCATCGACGTTCTGGTTCTCGTCGTCGGCGGCGGGGGACGCTGGTTCAACGTGGGAGCAGGCACCAGCGGGCGCATGGGCGTGCTCGATGCCTCGGAGATCCCGCCCACCTTCGGCCTGCACCAGAAGATCGTGCAGGGGGTGATCGCCGGCGGCGACCGGGCGCTTCGGGAGGCCGTGGAAGGCGCCGAGGACAACCAGGAGGCCGGCGCCTGGGAGCTGCGCGAGCGCGGCCTCCGCATGGGCGACGCCGTAGTGGCCATCTCGGCCAGCGGCCGCACCCCCTACGTGCTCGGGGCCCTCGAGGTCGCCCACGAGGTCGGGGCCCGCTCCATCGCGATCACCTGCGACGGGGGCTCGCCCCTCGCGGAGGCGGCGGAGATCACCATCGCCCCCGAGGTGGGGCCCGAGGTGGTGGCGGGATCGACACGAATGAAGGGCGGCCTGGCGCAGAAGATGGTGCTCCACCTCCTCTCCACCGCGGTCATGGTGAAGCTCGGGCGGGTGGAGGGCAACTTGATGACGAAGCTCAGCCTCTCGAACGAGAAGCTGCGCAGCCGCGCGTTGCAAATCGTAATGACCCTGTCCGGTGCCGACTCCGAGCGCGCTCGCGCCCTTCTCGAGGCCCACGACGGCTGCGTCGAGAGCGCCGTGCGAGCGGCTCGCGCGCCGGATCCCCCGAGCGAGTAGAGGCCCGCGCGCAGCCTTCACACTCCTGGCACGCGTAGGAGTCCTGAGTAGGGCCGGCGCCGGCTCCGTCGCTCGCCGCGTCTCACGACCGCACACGAGCTCGCAGGGAAAGGGGTGTTCGCCCGACTGCTAGATCGCGCGATGGCCGGTGATCTGTTCGCCCAGGATCAGGGTGTGGATGTCGTGGGTACCCTCGTAGGTGCGAACCGTTTCGAGGTTGAGCATGTGGCGCATGGCGACGTAGTCGTCGACGATGCCGTTGGCGCCGAGCAGGTCTCGCGCCTCCCGCGCGATTTGCAGCGCCATGTCGACGTTGTTGCGCTTCGCCATGGACACCATGCTGTGATGGAGATCGCCCGCATCCTTCAGCCGGCCGAGCTGCAGGGCAAGGAGCTGGGCCTTGGTGATCTCGGTGAGCATGAAGACGAGCTTTTGTTGAGTGAGCTGCTTGCCGGCCAGCACGCCGCCCTGCACGACGCGCCCGCGTGTGTAGTCCAGCGCCTCGTCGTAGCACGCCATGGCAGCGCCGGTGGCTCCCCACGCAATGCCGTAGCGCGCCTGGTTGAGGCAGCCCAGAGGGCCGCCGAGGCCCTGGGCGCCGGGCAGGCGATTCGCTTCGGGCACCTCGACCTCGCTCAGGAAGAGCTCGGAAGTGATGGAGGCGCGCAGGGAGAGCTTGCCCTTGATGTCCCGGGCCTCGAAGCCAGGGCGGTCGGTCTCGACGATGAAGCCGCGCACGCCCTCCTCGGTCGTGGCCCAGATGATCGCGAGATCCGCCACGCTTCCGTTGGTGATCCAGCGCTTGGTCCCGTTGAGAATCCAGCCATCGCCCCGGCGCTCTGCCCGTGTCTTCATGCCGGTGACGAAGCTCCCGAAGTCGGGCTCGGTGAGGCCGAAGCAGCCGATGGCGCGGCCCGCCACCATCTCGGGCAGCCAGCGCTCCTTCTGAGCCTCGCTCCCGTAGCTGTGGATGGGGTACATGCAGAGCGCCCCCTGGACCGACGCGAAGGAGCGCAGGCCCGAGTCGCCGCGCTCGAGCTCCTGCATGAGCAGCCCGTAGGCGACGTTGTTCATTCCCGCGCAGCCGTATCCGCTCAGATTGGCGCCGAACATCCCCAGCTCGGCGAGCTGGGGCACCAGCTCCATGGGGAAGGACCCGTCCCGTCGCACGTGCTCCTGCAGCAGCGGCAGGAACTCCCGCGAGACCCAATCCCGCACCGTATCGCGCACCAGGCGCTCCTCCTGGGAGAAGTGGGTCTGGTCGAGAAGCAGGAAGTCGGGGGCTGTGAAGTCGGGCACGGTGTTCGGATTCCCTGGGTTCGAGGTAGTCCCACGGCACCTGCGCGCGGAAAATCCGGCTGAGCGCTCTGCAGTCGGGTCGGAGCCGCTGACGCTCCAATGAGTCAGCTCAGAACCACCCCGCTCAGCGCGCGTCGTTCTGCCGCAGGTAATTCTTCCGGAGGTGGGCGACGATGTCGGCCGACTCGAAGAACTCATCGCCCGTGTTGGGGTCGGCGAGGTAGGGGACCATCATCTTGCCAGAGCGTTCGACGAAGCCCGGCCGACTCGGGCTCCCCTTTGCGACGTTGTGGAGGTGGTAGGGGATCTCGAGGCTGCACAGCGTCTCCCGGACGATGCGGCAGAAGGGCGAGACCTCGTAGCTCCAGAGATCGAGGGGAAGCTCCGGCGGGTCCGCGGCCTCGTAACGCATGCCCTGGCTCGGGCGGCAGGCGGTGGCGAGGGAGGAGCCGAGCAGGGTGAGGGGGCCTGCGGTCAATGCCAGGGGAGGCTTCCCGGCGCCGTAGCGCGCGTAGAGATGGCGGATGATGTCATCCGACTCGTACATCGCATCCCCCGTGTTGGGATCCACGAGGTAGGGAAACATCGCCTTGCCGCCCCGCTCCACCACCGCGGGCCGGAAGCGCGGTCCCTGCTTCGGACACGGATAGACCATGGCTTCGAGGTCGAGCAGGCTCAGCGCCTCCCGGACCTTTCGGCAGAAGGGGCAGCCTTCGAACTCGTAGAGCTCGAGGAGCTTCTCGGGGCGCGGGCCGAGCTCGCCCACGCGTCCACCCAGGCCCAGGCGCGCGGCGCTGGCGCCCAGGGATGTCGCGACGTCGAGAATTCGGTTCATTGCGGGCTCCTCTGCTTCTCTCGTGCCCGGGGTCTTCCCGTCTCCGGGTCATCCGGGTGTCTTGCTGCTTGTCCGGGGCGGGCTGCCCCACCCGAAGGGCGGCGCGCCCTGGGAGAGCATTGCAGAGATCCGGCGGGATGGCCGCCCGGGGCGGCCCCCCGCGCGGCCGGGCTCGAGCGCGACTCGTTGCGCCGCGATCGCTATGCTGGAGCGTGCGCCCCCGCGGCGCAACGAGGTATCGGGATGTCGCTTCAACCGCGGCTGCCGGAGGCTGAGAGGATTCGGATCCCTCTTGCGCAAGGGGTCGCCGCGCTAGCCCTGCTCGCCGCGCTCCTGCTGGCTGCGCCCGCCGGGGCAGCGGACGCCGAGTTCGGGCAGCTGCTCGTCGCCAAGGAGCACATGTCCGACCCGCGCTTTCGCGAGACCGTGATTCTGGTGACCCGCCACGCTGGTCAAGGGACGGTCGGGGTCGTCCTGAATCGCCCCTCCGGAATCGTGCTCTCGGATATCTTCCCGAAGGTGGACTCCCTGAGCGAGCGCAGCGACGTGGTCTACTTCGGTGGGCCCATGTCGCGGGACTTCATGGTTCTGCTCTTCCGCTCCCCCGAGGTCCCGGAGCACTCGCTCAAGGTGGGCGACGAGCTCTACCTCAGCACCGACGCCGCCCTGCTCGAGAAGCGGCTCCGAAAGTCCGAGTCCGACAAGGACACGCGGGTCTTCCTAGGCTATGCGGGCTGGGCTCCGGGTCAGCTCGAGGCGGAGATCACGCGCGGCGACTGGTACACCACGGAGGCCGACGTGAAGACGATCTTCGAGAAGGATCCCAAGCGCATCTGGCGGGACCTCAGTTTCGGCCTCGGCGGCCAGGCGATCTGATCGGTGAGCCTCGTAGCCCTGGTCAGCAATCGCTTCTTTCTCGCGCTCGACTGCCTCCTGGTGCGCTTCACCGGTTATTCGCTCGTCTCCCATGTCTACGGACGAGCGGTCGGCACCGGCTACCTCTCCTCGCTGCTTCTCACCACCACGGGCGCGCGCAGCGGTCGCCGGCGCCGGGCGGTGCTGCCCTACTACCGGGACGGGGAGCGGCTGGTCATCGTCGGATCGAACGGCGGAAGTCGGCGCGATCCAATGTGGGTGGGGAACTTGCGCGCCGAGCCCCGAGCCCGGGTGCACCTGGCGCGCCGCTCCATGGAGGTCACGGCCCACGTCGCCGAGGGGGAGGAGCGGACGCGGCTCTGGGAGTCCATCACCCGGGGACGGGGCCCCTACGCGGCCTACCAGAAGCGCGCCCACCCCAGGATCATCCCGGTGGTCGTGTTGGCGCTGCGCTGATCCAGCAGCCCGTTGAAGGACCCTGACCGTGCATGGCGACCGAAGGGTTCTTCAACGGGCTGCTTAGCCGGGCGAGGCCCAAAACGACAAGAGCCCCGGCGAGCGATGCTTCGCCGGGGCTGTCGAGTGGAGCGCCGTCGCGGACGCTGCTGGCTCTAGTGGGTCGAGCTTCGGCGCGTGGACGCCTTGGGCTTCGCGCTGCCGGTGCCCTCGAGGGTCCGCAGCTTTCGGTTGATCTGGTTCAGCTTGCGGTCGATCTTGCTCAGGTCCGACTGGGTCGCGAAGGGGAGCCAGCCGAGCATCTGATCGAGGGCGTCGTCGAGCTGCTTGCTGACGTCCACGCGAATGGACTCGGCCTTCTTCACGACGGTGTTGTTGCGCAGATCCTTCTCGAAGCGCTTCGTCCGCTTCTCGAAGTCCTTGCGGCGCTTCTGGGTCTGCTTCTCCAGCTCCTTGCGCCGCTTCTGGGTCTGCTTCTGCAGCTTCTGGAACTCGTCCTCGACCGAGCGGAACATGGTCTGCACCTTGTCGAGGCCCTCATCGATGAAAGTTGCACGCTGTGCCATTGTGATTTCTCCTGGTGGGGGTGGGTGGTATAGGCCCCGCGTCCTGGCCGGATCGCGATCGCGATCGGTGGGGGACGAAATCCTCCGTTCTGCGCCTGCTACGGCACGCGCGGGGCCCGAAGGGACGCAGACAAATATAACGCGCTGCGTCTATGCGTCAAGGGAGGTCGGGGAAATTGCAGACCTAAAGAAACCAGGGAGTTGCGAATGAATTTGCACCAATCCCAACGCATCGCGGCATTCTGGGGGTGGCGCGGGGCGGCGCCGTCTACCAGCGTGTCAGGGCGCTTGCCCAGGTGAAGCCCGAGCCGAAGGCCGTCATGGAGACCAGTTGCCCCGGCTGGATGCGGCCCTGGCGGGTCGCTTCGGCGAGCAGCATGGGGATGGATCCGGCCGAGCAGTTTCCGTACTTCTGGATGTTGTTGAAGACCTTGTCTTCCGGAATCTCGAGTCGCTGGGCGACCGACTCGTTGATTCGCAGATTGGCCTGGTGAAAGAGGTAGAGGTCGACGTCCTCGACCTTCACGCTCGCGGCGCCGAGGGTCTCGAGGAGGACCTCGGGCATGCGGCTCACAGCGTGCTTGAAGACGTAGCGCCCCTCCATCTTGGGGAAGATGCGGCCGTCGTCGATCATCTCGTGGGTGAGGCGAACCGGCCGGTGGGCCGAGCTCGGAGCCTCGATCCAGAGGCGACGGGCGTGCTTGCCCTCCGAGTGCATGCGCACCTCGAGGATCTCACCCGGGTCGCCGGCCTCGTGATTGGCCTCGACGATGACCGCCCCGGCGCCGTCTCCAAAAATGACCGACACGTCGCGGCCGCGGGTCGAGATGTCGAGGCCCGTCGAGTGCACCTCGGCGCCCACCACGAGCACCCGCTCGAACTTCCCGCTGACGATCAGGCTGTCGGCGAAGTTGAGGGCGAAGAGAAAGCCGCTGCACTGGGCGCGCAGATCGACGCAGGGGATCTCGCCCGCGTCGAGGAGCTCGTGCAGAAAGAAGGAGGTGCCCGGGAAATCGTGCTGACCGGACAGGGTGGCGAGGAGGATGCAGTCCAGGTCGGCGACCTCGAGACCCGCCTGGGCGAGGGCCTCCTCGGTGGCGCCCCGGGCAAGGCCGGCGGGTGTCTCGCCCTCCTCGATCCAGCGCCGCTCCTGGATGCCCGTGCGCTGCTGGATCCACTCATCGCTGGTGTCCATCCGCTCCGCGAGCTCTTCGTTGGTGACGACCTGGTCCGGCACCTTCATTCCGGTTCCGGTGATCTTCGCGCGAGCGCCTGAGCGCGCCATGCTTCTCCCCCTTCGTGGTCCCGCTACGAGACCTCTTTCCCGGCTTCTTCAGAATCAGCCGGCCGCGAGATCGGCCAGGCGTCGCGGGTCGAGCTGGGGCGTATCCTCGCTCCACAGCAGCTCTTCCGCCTTCACGAGCAGCTCGCGCAGCCCCGTCTTCTCCAGCGCCGAAACCGCCACGCCGCCGTGGCGCTTCGCGATCGAGGCGCCCACACCTTCAGGCAACCGGTCTACCTGATTGAAGACCAGCAGCTCCGGAATGTGTGAGAGACCGATCTCCTCCAGCACCCGCTGCACTGCCTCGATGCGCCGCTCGGCGCCGGGCGCCGCAGCGTCGACGAGGTGGAGCAGGAGACTGGCATCGTTCAACTCTTCGAGTGTGGCGCGGAAGGCCGCGACCAGCTCCGGCGGAAGGTCGCGGATGAATCCCACCGTGTCGGTGATCACCACCTCGCGCTCCCTGGGAAAGCGAAGCCGGCGCGACATGGGGTCGAGGGTGGCGAACATCTTGTCCTCGACGTGGGCATCGGCGCCCGTTAGCGCGCGCAGCAGGGTGCTCTTGCCCGCGTTCGTGTAGCCCACGATGGAGAGCACGGGAACGCCTCTGCGAGTGCGCCGGCGCCGGCGCTGCTCGCGCTGGCCGCCGAGCTTCGCGAGCTCCCGCTCGAGACGAGCGACCCGGTCGCGCACCCGGCGGCGATCCACCTCGAGCTTGGTCTCGCCCGGGCCGCGGCCGCCGATGCCGCCGGCGAGGCGCGAGAGCGAGACGTCGGCCCGCTGGGCGAGCCGTGGCAGGCGGTACTTCAGCTGGGCGAGCTCGACCTGGAGCTTGCCGTCCCGGGTCGTGGCGCGCTGGGCAAAGATGTCGAGGATGAGCTGGCTGCGATCGATGACGCGCAGCTCCATGCGCGCGCTGAGGTTGCGGGCCTGGGTGGGTGTGAGGTCCTGGTCGAAGATCACCAGGTCCACGTCCCGTTGGAAGGCCCGGATCATCAGGTCCTGCAGCTTGCCCTGGCCGACCACCGTCTTGGGGTCCACCCGCGGGCGCTGCTGGGTGACCACGTCGACGATCGCGACGTCGGCGGAGAAGGCCAGCTCCCGCAGCTCGTCCAGGTGGGTCTCGAATTCTTCGCCCGAGCGGCCGGCGGTGACGGCCACGAGGACAGCGCGCTCGCTGCCGGCAACCTCCTCACCGCGGACGCTCCGGGCGAGCTCGGCCTCGCGGTCGCGGATCCAACCCTGGAAGTCGATGTCGATCTGCGCCGGCGGCACCGGCGACAGGCGCTCGATTCCGTCGCCCTCGTAACCGGCCGGTTGGAGGGCCGCGATGTGGGCGAGCCCGGGCAGCCCGTCCTCCCTGGCGGCGACGCTCACCATGGCGTCGAGGCGCAGGAGGAGGAGGTCGGTGAGGTCGTCCCGGGTGAGCCCCTCCTTGCCCAGATGGGTATGGACGCAGCGCAGGCCGCGCAGGCGGCCACGTCCGGCGCGCAGGCGTCCCCAGTCGGGAAGCTCGATGGAGCTCGGTCCGCCCACCATGACGTGGGCGACGGCCCCGCGTCGATCCAGCAGAACCCCGACCTGCCGCCGGATGTCCCGGCTGATCTCGGTCAACTGCCGCGCCAGCTCGTTGTTGAGGAGGCAGTCGGCGGGGAGGCGGCGGCGAAACAGACGCTCGAGCTGGCGAGCCTGGCTCGCCTTGAGTCCGTGGGTATTGCCGAAGACTTGGATGGACGGCTCCTCGACGCTCTCTGGCGTGGTGTCGGAAAAGGTTAGGAACCGGGTCAGGGTGTGGCAAGCTACGGCGATCCCCGAGCCCGTACCGGCCGCGGAGCATTCGTGCAGGCCGACCGACGTGGCTCCAAGCGCGTGGCCCCGAGGGGTGCCGCGGAGGTGAGACGTCATTTTCGCGGGCCGAAGGACCGATAGCAGGGAGCAGCATGGAGGATTCGAGCCAGGACATCGCCGTCGTGATTCTCGCCGCCGGCCAGGGCACGCGAATGAAGTCGCGACGTGCCAAGGTCCTCCACGAGCTGTGCGGGTATCCCATGTTGGGTCACGTCCTCGATCAGGCCCAGGCGCTGGATCCGGCGCGGCTCTTCGTGGTGGTCGGTCGCGACGCCGACGAGGTCCAGGAACGCTTCGCGGGCGGCGCCCGCTTCGTCCTCCAGGCCGAGCAGCGGGGTACGGGACACGCGGTCATGCAGGCCGAGCCCGAGCTCGCGGGCTTCGAGGGCGACGTGCTGGTCCTCTACGGGGATACGCCCCTGCTGCGGGCCGAGACCTTGCGCCGCATGCAGGCCATCAAGGCCGAGACCGGTGCCGATCTCGTGATGCTCACCGCCAAGGGACCGATTCCGGGCCGTGTCCTGCGCGACGCGGCGGGGCGCATCGCGCGCATCGTCGAGGCCCAGGACGCCAGCCCCGAGGAACTCGAGATCGAGGAGCGCAACACCGGCGTCTACCTGCTGTCCGCGTCCCTACTGCGCGACGGGCTCGCCCAGCTCGACGACGGCAATACCCAGGGCGAGCTCTATATCACGGACGTCGTGGGCTACGCGGTGCGCAAGGGCCTGCGCGTCGAGGCCCTTCTGCTCGAGGACGCCGACGAGTGCCTGGGCATCAACGATCGGGCCGACCTCGCCCTGGCGAGCGCCGTCCTGCGGCGGCGTATCGCCGCGCGCCACATGGCGGCGGGTGTCACCCTGGTCGACCCCGACCAGACCTACATCGACGCCCAGGTCGAGATCGGCCGCGACTGCTTGATCGAGCCGGGCTGCGTGATCCAGGGCGAGAGCGTGCTGGGCGAAGGCGTTCACGTGAAGGCCCACTGCAGCATCGAATCGAGCCGTCTCGACGACGAAGTGGTGATCGGCCCCTGCGCGCACCTGCGCCCGGGCAACCACCTCATGCGAAAGGTGAAGATCGGCAACTTCGTGGAGCTGAAGAACACCGTCATGGGGCCCGGATCCAAGTCCGCCCACCTCTCCTACATCGGCGACGCCGACGTGGGCAAGGGGGTGAACTTCGGCTGCGGCTCCATCGTGGTGAACTACGACGGCGTGGCGAAGCACCGCAGTCGCGTCGGAGACGGCGCCTTCATCGGCTGCAACGCCAACTTGATCTCGCCGGTAGAGCTTCACGCCAGGGCCTTCGTGGCGGCCGGCTCGACGATCAGCGCAGACGTGCCCGAGGACGCTCTGGCGGTTGCCCGGGCAAAGCAGCGCAATGTCGAGGGGTGGGTCGCACGCCGCGACGGCCGCCCCCGCCCCGCGGAACGTCCCGCGTTGGGCAGCAAGAAGAAGACCGCACGCAAGAAGAGCGCCGCAAGAAAGAAGAAGAGCGCCGCGCGCAAGAAGAGCTCCGCGAAGAAGAGCGCCGGCAAAAAGAAGAGCGCCGGCAAAAAGAAGAGCGCTGGCAAAAAGAAGAGCGCTGCGAAGAAGAGCGCCGGTAAAAAGAAGAGCGGCGCCAGGAAGAAGACCGCTGCCAGGAAGACGACCGCCGCACGGAAGAAGAGTGCGGCGAAGAGAAAAGGCGCGGCCGGCAAGCGGGGCGGCGCGAAGAAGAGAAGCGCCGCGAAGAAGTAGAGCGGCGTCGGGAGTACGCGCGCCCCCGCGCCAGCGCCCGAGACGAGAGCCTTCGAGGAAGGAGCAAGACATGTGTGGAATCGTCGGCTACATCGGCCGTGATCACTCGGCCATGGAGGTTCTCCTGGACGGCCTCCGCCGTCTGGAGTACCGGGGCTACGACTCCGCCGGCGTGGCGATCCAGAACGGCGGGGCGATCGAGGTGCGCCGCGCCAAGGGCAAGCTCGCCAACCTGGAGTCGAGCCTGCAGGACTCGCCCCTCACCGGGCACCAGGGCATCGGCCACACGCGCTGGGCCACCCACGGAAAGCCTTCCGAGCGCAACGCCCACCCCCACCGCGCGGGCTCGGTGGTGATCGTTCACAACGGCATCATCGAGAACTACCGCGAGCTGCGCGAAGAGCTCGAGAAGGAGGGGCGCGAGATCCGCTCCGACACCGACACCGAGCTCATCGCCCACTGCATCGACCAGGGGATCGAAGCGGGCAAGGACCTCCTTGCGGCGGTGCGCGAGGCCACGGCGCGGGTCAGGGGATCCTACGCGTTGGGAGCCATCAGTGACGGAGATCGCTCGACCATCGTGGCGGCGAAGAACGGCGGCAGCCCGATGATCCTGGGCGCCGGGGAAGAAGAGTGCTTCCTGGCCAGCGACATCCCCGCCATCCTGCCCTACACGCGCAAGATGATCTTCCTCGACGACGGCGAGTTCGCGAGCCTCAGCGAGGCGGGCATCGAGGTCTTCGACGCCGATGGCCGGCCCCAGGACCGGCCCTTCAAGGTCGTGCAGTGGGATCCGGTCTCCGCCGAGAAGGGCGGCTACGACCGCTTCATGCAGAAGGAGATCTTCGAGCAGCCCCGGGCCATCACGGACACCATCGGCACCCGGGTCCTCGAGGCCGAGAACGACGTGGACCTCGACGGCATCGAGTTCACTCCCGAATGGGTCGAGGGGCTGAGCCGCATCCAGCTGGTGGCTTGCGGCACGGCGTCTTATGCCGCCATGGTGGGGAAGTACATGATCGAGCAGCTCGCGGGGATCCCCTGCGAGGTCGATCTGGCCAGCGAGTTCCGCTACCGGAAGCCCATCCTGAACGACCGCTGCCTCGTGATCCCGGTATCCCAGTCCGGAGAGACTGCCGATACCCTGGCGGCCCTCGAGGAGGGTAAACGCCAGGGTGCGCGCATCCTGTCCATCACCAACACCCGCGAGTCCACCATTGCCCGGGCGAGCGATGACGTGCTCTACACCCATGCGGGCCCCGAGATCGGTGTTGCTTCGACCAAGTGCTTCACCGCCCAGGTGGTCGCCCTCTACCTGCTCGCCATGAAGCTCGCCATCGTGCGCGGCCGGCTGGGGCAAGACGAGATCCGCCGCGGCCTGCACGAGCTCATGAGCCTGCCGCGCATCGTGGAGCGCACCCTGCAGCTCGACGACTCGATCGAGAAGCTCGCCCACAAGTACTTCAAGAAGAGCGACTTCCTCTTCCTTGGCCGCGGCATCATGTTCCCCATCGCGCTGGAGGGAGCCCTGAAGCTCAAGGAGATTTCCTACATCCACGCCGAGGCCTACGCGGCGGGCGAGATGAAGCACGGCCCCATCGCGCTCATCGACGAGAACATGCCCGTGGTGGTGATCGCGAACAAAGGTCCCCTCCACGACAAGCTCATCTCCAACCTCGAGCAGGTTCGTGCCCGGGACGGCGAGGTCATTGCGGTCGCGACCGAGGGAGATCGGGAGATCGCCGAGAAGGCCAACGAGGTGATCTACATCCCCGACCTGGGCGACTACCTGACGAGCATCATCGCCGCGATTCCCTTGCAGCTGCTCGCCTACCACGTCGCGACCCGCAAGGGCACCGACGTCGACCAGCCGCGCAACCTGGCGAAGAGCGTCACGGTCGAGTAGGCGCTTGTGGAGTAGGCGCCCGTGGGAGTAGGCGCATGGATCGTGCGCCGCCGTGCCCGGCGCGCAACGTTGAGTCCCCGGGAGCGCTGCATTAAGCTGGGCTCTCACTCCAGCGCCGGATCACCCCGGGGAGGGACCCCTTGCTCGCCGAGACGATACTCGCAGACCTCAACCCCGAGCAGCGCATCGCCGTCGAGTCCACCGAGGGGCCGCTCCTGGTGCTCGCCGGCGCAGGCTCCGGCAAGACCCGGGTGCTCACCAGCCGCATCGCATACCTGATCGGGGTCTGCGGGATCCCCCCGGAGTCGATGCTGGCCGTCACCTTCACCAACAAGGCCGCGGGCGAGATGCGCGAGCGCGTGGCGAAGATGCTCGGCGAGGAGCAGGCGCGGGACCTCGCCATCGGGACCTTCCACTCCATGTGCGTGCGCATCCTGCGCCGGGACATCGGCCACCTGGAGCGCTCGCGGGGCTTCGTGATCTACGACGACTCCGACAGCCTCGGCGTCATCAAGGACGTCCTCAAGCGTCACGGTCTCGATCCCAAGGTCCACGATCCCAAGCGCCTGCGCTGGCGCATCGACCAGTGGAAGAACCAGGGCCTGCTGCCCGCCCAGGCGGCCGCAGCGGCGGCGGACATCGACGACGAGCTGAGCTCGGAGCTCTACGCCACCTACCAGCGCCTGCTCGCCGACGCCAACGCGCTGGACTTCGGGGATCTGCTGCTCCAGACCGTCGAGCTCTTCAAGAGATTCCCCCAGGTGCTTGGCCACTACCAGCGGCGCTGGCAGTACGTCCTGGTGGACGAGTACCAGGACACCAACGGCGTCCAGTACGAGCTGGTGGGCCAGCTCGCGGCCAGCCACCGCAACCTGTGCGTGGTGGGGGACCCCGACCAGTCCATCTACGCCTGGCGGGGCGCCGACATCCGCAACATCCTCGACTTTGAGCACGACTACGAGGACGCCAAGGTGGTGAAGCTCGAGCGCAACTACCGCTCGACCTCGCCCATTCTGGCCGGCGCGTCGGCGGTGGTGGCGAACAACTCCGACCGCAAGCCCAAGACCATGTTCACCGAGCGCGAGGGCGGCGCGCTCATTCGCTACTTCGAGGCTGCCGACGACCGCGAGGAGTCCCAGTTCGTCATCCGGCAGATCCTCACCCGCAGCCGCCGGGACGGCCGGCCCTATGGCGACTTCGCGATCCTCTATCGCACCAACGCCCAGTCGCGCAGCTTCGAAGAGGAGCTGCTCAAGTACGACGTCCCCTACACGGTGGTCGGGGGCATGCGCTTCTACGAGCGGGCCGAGGTCAAGGACGTGCTCGCCTACCTGCGCCTCATGGTGAACCCCACCGACAACCAGGCCCTGCGCCGCATCGTGAACCGGCCCACCCGGGGCATTGGCAAGACCACCCTCGAGCGGGCGGACGCCCTGGCGGTGGAGCGAGGCCTGTCGCTCATGGACGGTCTGCGCGAGTTCGGTGCGAGCGCGGCGGCGCGCACCGCCAACAAGATTCGCGATTTCCTCGCCATGATGGACGGCTTGAGTGCCGAGCTCCCCGAACGCCCGCCCGACGAGGTCATCACCCGGGTGCTCGAGCGCTCCGGCTACCTCGCAGCCCTGGCCGCGGAGGGCAGTCCCGAGGCCGAGTCCCGGGTGGAGAACCTGAAGGAGTTGGTCGCCAGCGCCGAGGACTTCCACATCGCCAACGCGGACACCCTTGACGAGACCCGCAGCGAGCTCGAGCTCTACCTCGATCAGGTGGCCCTGGTGTCGGACCTCGACGGTTACGATCAGCGCTCGGAGGTCGTCTCGCTCATGACCGCCCACGCGGCCAAGGGCCTCGAGTTTCCCTGCGTCTTCCTGGTGGGCATGGAGGAGGGCATCTTCCCCCACGCCTCTTCGAGCCGCGATGCGGCGGGCCTCGAGGAGGAGCGCCGGCTCTGCTACGTGGGCATGACCCGGGCCATGGAGCAGCTCCTACTCACCTCGGCAAGTGAGCGCCGGCGCTTCGGCGATCGCAGCTACCAGACCCCCTCGCGCTTCCTGCGCGAGATTCCCGAGGACCACATCGAGATCGATCCCGCCAGTCGTAGCCGGGTCGAGTCCCGGCCCCGGGGCGAGGTGCGCAGCGGCGGCGGTTCCTCCTTCGACTACTCCTATTCCCAAGATGCGCCCGACGACGAGGGCGAGGGCATCCGCCCGGGCCTGCGGGTGCGTCATCCGGTCTTCGGTGTGGGCGAGGTGCTGGCCGTGACGGGAGCGGACCTGAACCAGAAGCTCAAGATCAAGTTCGAGCGCGCCGGCGTAAAGACCGTGATGGTGCGCTACGCGAATCTCGAGCCCGCTTGAGCGGCAGGCCGCTGGGGTAGGCGGGATGAGCGTTGCGTCGCCGCCTCGTGCAGGCGGTTCGCGAGCTCGGGCGATGTGTGAGCTGAAATGATCCCGTTCCCCGCTGCTAGCGATGAACCGCCCGCGTACCCGCACCCGCGAGCAAGGCACTCAGTACGAGCGAGGCGATTCCGCCGAGTCCGGGCACCACGATATCCACCGGTGGATAGGCCGTGATGTAATCGGAGTAGTCTCCGTAGGTTGCATACAGTGTGTCCGAGCCACCGTAGGCGATCCCGCGGTGATCCAGGATCTCAGCTTCGCTGAAGAGTGTCAAACCCACCCCGAAGCCGATGTTGAGCGCCTCCATCACCGTGTTCGCGACGATTCCCTGCAACACCGTATTGGGGTGCACGCCGTCATGCACGAATCCCGCCGTCGGGTTCGCGCCGCCCGCCGTGTCCGAGGCGGTCAGGTCGATTGCGACGTTGCCCACGAGGAGTGAGGTAATTGGCGACGCGTGTGTACCAAAGATGGATACCAACCCGGCGCCGATATCGACAACCACCATACCGCGAGCCTGGGCTTCGGCATCAATGCTGGCATTGAGCCCGTCGATTGCATCCGTCACCAGTTGGCGGCCCGCTGCATTTGGAAGAAGCACGGCAACCGCCGGAGCGATCCCGTAATCCGGCACATTCAGTATGACCATTGGAAGCCCAGCGCTCTGCATCTCATCGAGCACAGTGTTGATGTTCGTCAGAACACCCGCGACATGTGAATCAATTTGCAGCTGGGTCCACGTCCCGTTGTAGATGCCCTGATACGCCGCGCTCGACGGAAAGAAGTCATTCGCTCCAATGAAAAGCACGCCGTACTCGACGCCGTCGCTCGCGGCCACACTCGACACGCCAGTATGCTGTCCGGCGGAAAGCAGCGTGTTGCTGTTGGCACCATTCCGAGCCCAGTTGTACTGGAACAATGTGCGCCGTGGCTCACCCCAAGCGCCCCCCGGCTCGCCCGCTTCAGTGGCAGTCGGCCCCAGGTCGACGCCCACGTAGATCTCGAGTTGCTCGACCCAGTTTTCGGCATACAGGCCGTAGCTATCTTCTTCGTATTCATCGCTCAAGCTGTCGCCCATGACGGCCAATTTGACTGCCAGCGCGGGGCTTGTGAATAGGAATGAGAGGCAAGCGAACACGACCGCGATCTGAAGTTGGCGAAGTCGACCCGCGAGATGGATCGGGGAATTGAAGCAACGCCGCATTGTGAGATTCCTCGGGATAGGTGTAGAACCGGCAGTGCGGTGGAAGGAGTGTCGCGGCCCTCACTCAATGCCCTTCATCCTATCAGGATCCTTCCCGGTATCGGCAAGAATTGCCTGGAATCAGATCCTGATACGTATCCTGCTACCCTCGATTTGCAGACCACCCCTAAGACCGGAATTCTTCCCAGGAGG
>JAFDEK010000045.1 GCA_019310385.1 Deltaproteobacteria bacterium | reverse complement strand
TTGTTCACGATCATCGCGACCGCGAGATCGCGGCTGGGATCGGCCCACGCCCCGCTGCCCCCGAAGCCGAAGTGGCCGAAGGCGTTGCTCGGGAAGCCGCGGGTGGTCGCAACGCCGTGGTAGCCGAGCCTCCAGCGCATGTCGAAGGGCAGGACGGAGAGTGCGGGTCGAGATCAGGCGCACACCGTCGATCTCGCCGCCGCCCGCCAGAGCGGCGTACATGCGCGCCAGGGAGCGCGCCGTGAACAGGCCATTGCCGGCCGGAATCGAGGCGCGCAGGGTCTCCGGCGATCCGAAGTCGAAGGTGCTGATACCGCGGGGCGCGAGGGTGTCGAAGAGGCTCGTGAGCTCGATATCGAGCCCCACCAATCCCAGGGCCCGGCTGATGGCCGACGAGGCCGCCCCGGCTATTGAGCCCACGTGGTTGAGTGTAGAGCCGATGGGGAGCTTCTTCAGGATCTCGAAGGGTTCCGGCCAGTGGAGCTGCGCGGCGCGGTCGAGCACGGCTTCCGGTGCACCGATGTACATGCCGTCGAGGCCGAGAGGCTCCACGATCTCGTTCTGCACCAGATCCGGGAAGGGGGTCCCCGTCACGCGCTGCAGGATCTCGCCCACCAAATAGCCATAGGTAAGGCCGTGGTAGCCGATTCTCGCACCCGGAGGATGAGCGGGCTCGCTGCGCTCGATGGCCTCGACCATGTGCTCCCAGTCGAGCATGCGGTCGGCGTGGTCGATCATCTGGCGGATGTGGTAGAGGCCCGACTGGTGGGCGAGGACGTGGCGGACGGTGATCTCTTCCTTGCCCGCCTGGGCGAACTCCGGCCAGTACTTGGCAACCCGGGCGTCGTAGTCGATCAGGCCACGGTCGGCCATGATGTGCACCAGGGTGGAGGCGACGCCCTTGGTGGTCGAGAAGCTGGGCGACATGGTGTCGCGGCGCCAGGGCTCGACCTCTTCGAGGTCCCGCGTCCCACCCCACAGATCCACCACGCACTCGCCGTGGTGGTACACGCACACCGCTGCTCCGCCCCCGTAGCCTTCGAGCTGCTTGCGCAGCGCGTCGGCGACCTCCTGGTACTCGGGATGCAGACTCCCGTCGATCTTGCCCCGCTCCTCGCGCGCCTTCTTGCCGGATGCAAACAGTGCCATGCGTGCGGACCCCCAACTCGGTTCCTTATCGGAATCGGGTCGAGAACAGTATAGCGACTTCAATTTTTCACAAACGCGACTTTAATGACCTGATATGGATCATTTTCGCTGTTGGCTGGCCGGAGGGGGTCGAGGGGCGTCTCAGTGATCCCCGAGGGGCGATTCGAAATCCTCAGGCGCGTGCGGCGACCGCCAGCTCGAGCACCCAATCGACCAGCCGGCCCTGCGCCACGCTGCCGTGCAGGGCGTGGTCGTCATCCACTTCGATGAGCCGGACGCGCTCCGGTGAGCCGCTGCGGGCGAGGCGGCGGCTGTCCTCGGGATCGATGAGCTCGTCCCCCAGGCCGTGGACGAGCCAGATGTGCACCCCTTCGGGAAGTCGCGGCTCTGGAACCCGCCGCGACTCTGGAACCCGCTGCGGCGCTGGAACCCGCTGCGGCGCTGGAACCCGCCGCGGCGCTTCACCCAGCCCCAGGCCCTCGGCGCGCCGGAGGGCCGCCTGGGCGAGCAGCAGGGTGGGGCCGCTCCAGGTGCCGCGCTGAAGGAGCTCGACCGCTACCGCGCCGCCGAAGGAGGATCCAACGAGGAGGTCGGGACGGAACGCCGCGAGGGTCTCGGCTTGCAGGGTCACGCAGGCTTCGAAGTCTGCGGTATCCATGGCGGGGGTTCGCGCGTCGAAGTGAGCGGCCAGCAGCCGAGCCTTTGCACTCTGGGGGCTGCTCTCGAGGCCGTGGATGAACTGCACACGCAGGCGCTCCATCGCGAGATACTGCCCGAATCTCCCGGCCAGCGGCAACTGGCGAGCAAAGAGCCGGCAAGGGGGTGCAGCAGCGGCCGACGAGCCCGCGCGGCCCTCGGCACCCCGCAGACGGCATGTCCATAAGATCCCGAAAGTAGTAAGCTATTCCCTCTCCAGGAGAGCCCGATGTCGCGCGTGATCGTCATCATTCCCACCTACAACGAGGCGGAGAACCTGCCGCTCATCGTGCCCGCGGTGCTCGAGCAGGATCCCCGCATCGAGGTCCTGGTGGTGGACGACAACTCGCCCGACGGCACGGGGAAGCTCGCCGAAGAGCTGCGTGAAGAGAGCGGCCGCGTCCACGTGCTCCACCGGCCCGGCAAGGCGGGGCTGGGCGCGGCCTACCGGGCCGGGCTCGCCGAGGCCCTCGAGCGCGGCGCCGATGTCGTCATCCAGATGGATGCGGACTTCTCCCATCCACCGGACGCCATTCCGCGCATGCTCGAAGAGATCGAGGACCACGACATCGTCATGGGATCGCGCTACGTGAACGGCATCACGGTCGTGAACTGGCCCATCGAACGCATCCTCATCAGCTACTTCGGCAACCTCTACGCCCGGACGATCACGCAGATGCCCACCACTGACGCAACGGGGGGCTTCCGCTGCGTGCGCCGAGAGCTGCTCGAACAAATCGGCCTCGAGCGAATCAAGTCCGACGGCTATGCTTTCCAGATCGAGATGAACTACCGTTTCGTGAAGTACGGAGCCCGGATCAAGGAGCTCCCTTTCTTCTTCGTCGACCGCACCCGCGGCACGTCCAAGCTCAGTCTCGGGATCGCCTTCGAGGCGCTCTGGATCGTCTGGTGGCTGCGGATCGCCAACGCGCTGGGACGCCTCTGAATCGAGGTGAAGAACCTGGGCTCTCCCTGCCGTGTCCTCGTCTTGAACGAGCGCGATCCCGGCCATCCGAAGACGGGTGGCGCCGAGATCCACGTCGCCGAGATCTTCCGCCGCCTGGCGGAGCGCGGCTACGAGGTCACCCTCGCCTCGTCGAGCTTCCCGGGCTCCAAGTCCGTCGAGGACATCGACGGCATGCGAGCCTGGCGCCTGGGGCGCCTGCCCTTCTACTACCCCCGCGTGGCCTTCACCTGCTGGCGGGAGACGCGGCGCGGGAACTTCGACGTGGTGGTGGAGTGCCTCAACAAGGTTCCCTTCTACTCACCCGTGTACTCACGGGCGCCGGTGCTGGCCCTGTGCCACCACCTCTTCGGCGAGGTTGCCTTCCGCCAGGTTCCCTGGCCCGTAGCCGCAGTCGTCTACGGCGCAGAGCTGTTGATCCCGCCCCTCTACCGGATTCAGCCCTTCGTCAGCATCTCGGAAAGCAGCAAGGCCGATCTCGTGCGCCGCGGCATCGCGGCCGACCGGATCCGCGTCAGTCACTGCGGCATACAACGCCCCACCCTGCTGCCCGACATCGATGCGCCGCGGCCCCAGCGTGTCGTCTACGTGGGCCGTCTCGAAGCCTACAAGCACGTGGACGTCATGCTGCGCGCCATGGCGCGGCTCGCTGACCGTTTCCCCGACGTCGAGATCCTGGTGATCGGCAAGGGCGCCGCCCGCGAGAGCCTCGAAGCCCTGGCGAAGGAGCTCGGCATCGCGGAGCGCACGCGCTTCACCGGCTTCATCGACGACGAAGAGCGCGACGCCCTCCTGGCCGGGAGCCGGGTCTCCGTCTGTCCCTCCGAAAAGGAGGGATGGGGCCTCACGGTGATCGAGTCCAACACACTCGGAACGCCGGTCGTCGCCACCGACGCCGACGGCCTGCGCGACTCCGTGCGGGACCGGGAGACGGGCTTCCTGGTCGAGATGGGCGACGTCGAGACCTTCGCGGCGCGCATCGGCGCCCTGCTCGAGGACGACGACCTGGCACTGCGCATGTCGAAGGCCGCCCTGGCGTGGTCGCGCACCTTCGACTGGGAGATCGCCGCCGACGAGATGGCTCGGGCCCTGGAAGATGCCAGGTGCCGTCAGTGAGCGAGCCCGGGCAAGGCGAGGCCCGCCCGCCCCATGCGCTGCTGATTGCAGGGATCGTCCTTGCCCTCGCCGCCGTCGCCGCGCGTCTCCACAACGCGGTGATGTACCCGGAAGACATGGGCTTCGACGCCCTGGGCAACTGGCAGTACATCCACCGCCTGATGGGCGACTGGACCCTGCCGGCACCCGGGGATGGCTGGGCGACCTCCCATCCCCCGCTCTTCTACTACCTCGGTGCTTGCGCGGGCCGCCTCCTCGGCTCGACGGACAAGATGACGGCCGTCATCGCCATTCGAGTGCTCAGCACCCTCGCGGGCCTCGGGATGGCCGGGCTGGCCGGGCTGCTGGTGCAACGCGTCGCACCCGGGGAGACCCGCCGCTCCCTGCTCGCCGGCGCACTGATCCTGATCCTGCCCGTGCACATCTACACCAGCGCCATGCTGAACGAGGAAATCCTGACCGCCGCCTTCGTCTCTCTCGCGATCACCGGTGCCGCCCTCGAGCTCTTGCGCGCCCCCCTCGACGCCGCGGCACCGTGGCGCGCCGCGCTGCTCGGCGTGGCGGCGGGGCTGGCACTCCTCACCAAGCTCTCGGGCCTCCTCGTCATCGCCGCCGTCGGCGGCGCGTACTTCGTCCACGGCCTGCGGCGGCGCTCCGAGCTTCCGCGCGCGACGGCCTGTGCGGCGCTCTTCACCGCCGTGGCCTTGCTGGTGGGCGGCTGGTACTACGCGCGCAACCTCGAGCGCTACGGGTACATCTACCCCAAGGACCTCTCGGTGCACTCGCTCATGTTCGAGATGCCGCCGGGCGAACGCAGCGCGGCCGATTACCTGCGCTTCCCCGTGGCGACCTTCAGCGACCCGCAGCTCCTGGCACCGGATCTCCTGCACTCGGTCTGGGGCTCCACCTACGCGACCCTGTGGTTCGACGGCCACCGGCACTTTCTTCCCAAGCAGGACCGCGCGGTGCGGCGGGCGGGCACGCTGATCCTGCTGCTCGCCCTGCTCCCCACCGCGGCCTTCCTGAGCGGCGGGTTGCGCGGCCTCGCGCGGGCGCTGCGCCGCGGTAGCGGCGTCGATACGGCGTTGCTGCTCCTCGTCACGCTCACCCTCGCGGGCTATGTCCTCTTCACCTGGCGCAACCCCTGGTACGCGACCTTGAAGGCTGGCTACCTCCTGGGCTGCTCTGTACCGTTCGCCTTCTACGGCAGCGAAGCCCTGGCCGCCTGGACGCGCCCGGGCCACCGCTCCTCGCTAGCCGTGTGGATCGGTCTCGGGGCCCTGGCCCTCGCGATCCTGGCGACATTCACCCTGGGACTCGTCTTCGAAAAGACCGAGGGTCCAGGGCTGCCCTGGAGAGGAATCAGCGCTTCATGAGAGCCTCGCTTCGGCAGCTCACGAGCCCGAGACAAGTCGTCAAGGTGGCAGCGCCGCTGACGGTGAGCGTCGCGGCCATCGCCTATCTCGGCCACACCATCGACTTCGCCGGAGTGATGCAGCGCATGACCCTGCACGCGGCGGCGATCCTGGTGCCCGCGATCCTCGCCTTCTGCGCCGTCAGCCTCTTCATCGAGTCCATGTCCCTGGTGCGCCTCGCGCCCCCGGCGATTCGAGACGACTTCCATATCGGCACGGCAGCGCGCATCAAGGCCGCCAGCTATCTCCTCTCCCTCATCCACTACGCGCTGGGCGCCGGCACCCTGAGTCTCTTGCTGCGACGGCGGGCGCGCATCGGCTTCGCGGACGCCGCGGGCATGGTGATCCTCATCATGATGTTCGACCTGGGCATGGTCCTGCTGCTGGTCGCCGTGGGGGTGAGTCTGATCGCGACCGGTGCGCCCGAGCTGCAGTTCGGCATGGTGCTCGTCGTCATCGCGATCCTCGTGACGGGACTGGCGGCCCTGCGCCTGCCTATCTCCCTTGGCCCCCTCGACCGGATCCGCGACCTCGAGCTCTTTCGCGCCGCCCGCACTACGCCGCCGCGCCTGCTCCTCGAGCTTGCGTTCCTGCGCCTCACCTTCGTGATGTCCTTCGAGCTCATGGGCTGGGCGGCCCTCACGGCCTTCGGCGTCATGGTTCCCTTCGGCGCCCTCCTCGTGAACTTCTCCCTCGTCGCCCTGGCGGGCACCCTTCCCGCCGTCGCGGGCATCGGGCCGAGCCAGGTCGGCATGGTGGAGTTCTTCCGTAACTACGGGGACCGCGAGTCCCTGCTCGCCAGCAGCATCGCGCTGTCGGCGGGCCTCATCGTTTTTCGCGCGGCCATCGGCATGCTCTTCGCCCGCGAGTTCACCCGCGAGGCCCTGAGCGCCTCGCAATCCGCGCCCCTCGGCGCGGAGGAAGATGCATGAGCCAGGTCACCTTCACGGGAGAACGGCTACACGCGGGCAGCTCCCTCTTCGGCGTCGACCTCGCCCGGCACCGGGCCCCCTACGTCCATGCCCTGGAGCGGGCTCGGCAAGCCGGCGGCCGGCTCCTCGATCTCGGTTGCGGCACGGGCTACGGCACCGCGGAGCTCGCCCGGGAGCTGCCCGGGGTGGTGGTGGGCCTCGATCGCGTCCCGCCCGACGCGGCCTCGCGCGGCTCGGGCGCCCGCTGGGTGCGCGCCGATCTGCGCGGCATCCCCCTGGCGTCGGACTCCTTCGATCTGATCGTGAGCTTCCAGGTGATCGAACATCTCGAAGACCCCCGGGTCTACCTCGAGGCCATCGCCCGGCTGCTCGCTCCCGGCGGCAGCGCGCTCATTACTACACCCAATCTTCTCACCTCGGACAAGATCAACCCCTTCCACGTCCACGAGTACGAGAGCGACGAGCTGCGCCAGTGTCTGCTGCCCTGGTTCGGCGAGGTCGAGATGCAGGGGATCGGGCTTTCCCACAACGTGGCGCCCTACTTCGAGCAGCGACTCGAACGCATCGAGAAGATCATGCGCCTCGACCCGCTGGGGCTGCGCGAGCTCCTGCCCCAGGGCCTCGTCACCTGGCTCTTCGCCAAGGGTGCTCTGCTGGTTCGGCGAGGGATCCAGGAAAGCGATACGGGGATGCCCGACGCCACCATCGAGGACTTCCCCATCGGCCCTGCCGGCCCGGCGGACATCGATCTGCTGGCGGTGTGCCGCAAGCCCGTCACCTGATCGCTCTCTAGCAGGGTGCTGAAGAGTCGCTCAGTACCGCTCCGGCGACATGCTCGATGCCTCCATGCGAACACCGAGGGGGCCGCGAGCCAGGGTGACGCTGATACGGCTCCCGTGGCGCAACACCTCGAGCCGCACCACCTCGCCCTCGACTCCCTTGCGACTGGCACGCTGTAGCTCGCGAGGCCGGTAGATGCGCTCGCCCTCGTAGCGCAATACCACGTCTCCCTGCTCGAGTCCCGAGTGCATGGCGGGCGAGTTCTGCAGCACCTCGCGAATCACCACACGATTGTGCTTGCCGGTCGCGTACAGATAGGCGTCGTAGCCCGACTCCCCGACCTCGTCGCGGAAGTTCGACCGAAGCTCGGCAAGCTCGCCCGGCTGCCGCCGCTTGCCCTCAGCCTTTTCCCGCTCCGCCTTGTCGGCGAGGTAGAGCTTGTCGAGCTCGAACTGCTCCCAGCGTTCGCGCAAGTGCTCGATCTCGGAGGCCGCGAAGCCGGCCTGCGCGAGAGCATCGTCGTCGAACCACGGCTTCGAGTCCGTGCGTTCATCGGCCGGCCCATCGGGAGGCCGGTCGGAAGGCCGGCCGGAAGGCTTAGTCGCCAGTGCGCCACTCCGCTCCTGGGCGAGGGCGAGGCGAAGAGCGTCGACCTCTTCGCGCAGCAGCTCGAGCTCCGTCTCGAGCAGCGCTCTCTCCGCAGCCGCCGCCTCGAAGGCGGCACGCGTTACCACCCTCTCGCCCTCGGGCTGGGAAGGAGGCGCGAGGGTCGCGGCCGGCGCCTCCCGCAATACAGCACCCGCTCCCGGATCGCCCGCGACGCTCTCCACCCGGCGATCGGAGAGCCGCCCCAGCACCAGGCCGACGGAAAGTCCGAGGAACGCGCCGACGAGCAGCCCCACCCGCCAGCGCACGGCGATGCTGCTACCAGGGCCTACGGACGACGACTCTGCGGCGTGCTTCACCGGGCTCCCCTCCTGAGCGTGACAGGCTATTCGATTCGCGATCGCCGGTCTAGCGTCTCCCGGTTCGTTCCGGGCGCCTTGCTGCTGTACGCTGCACGACGATTCGCCGTCCCGATCGGTCTGCTCCCTTCGCTTCTCACTCCCTTCACTTTACTCCTTTCACAACACTCCTTTCACAACACTCCTTTCACAACACTCCTTTCACAACAGAGGACGCACACGACTCACCGTGGCTCCCCCCGATTCTGACTCGGCCCGCCGCCCCGGACTTCCCTTCAAGCTCGGTCTCGCCGCCGCGAGCTTCGTCTTCGTGTTCCTCGTCGCCGAGGGCGTCGCGCGGGTGATGTGGGAGCTCAAGATGGAGCGCCTACACGAAGGAGAAGCGGGTGGGCGGCGTTCGATTCCCGAAGAGCTGGCCCACCTGCCCGAGATCCGAGGCCTCTTTGCCGTCGCGAGGCCCAACGTCCGGGGACGCATGGGCGGCGTTCTCTTCGAAACGAATCGCTTCGGCTTCCGCGGCCCCGACCGCAGGGTCGAGAAGGCCGCTGGCACCTTTCGCGTCGCCGTGATCGGAGACTCCGTCACCATGGGATACGGCGTCCGCTACGAGGACACCTACCCGGCGCGCATCGAGCGAGCCCTGGGCGGAATGCGGCCCGGGCAGCGCTTCGAGGTGATCAACATCGGACTCTCGGGCCTCGCCACCGGGGAGGTGGTGGATCGCTTCGAGGAGCTCGCACTGCGTTTCGATCCGGACCTGATCGTCTACGGCTATACCCTCAACGACATCGAGGGAGAGCACTACCGTGACCCATACGAGAACCTCTCGAAGCGCGAGCTCGACGCCATCTATGCCTCGCCCTTGCGCGTCTGGCGCCTCGTCGGACCCAGCTGGAAGAACACGGTCGACCTGCTCTTCGCGCCACCGGGCTCCTATCAGTACACGCTCGACCAGAACTACTTCCACAACCCAAAGGCCTGGCGTGATGTCGAGCTCGGCTTCGATCGGCTCGCCGCGCTGGCCGCACAGCGGGGAATCTGCGTCGCGCTGCTGCTGCACACGCGTCTCGAGTCCTTGAACTTCCTGCACCCCTACCACGTCTACTACGACGCCGTGGCGAAGGCCGCCGAAGAGCGGAGCTTCGACGTCGTGCGCTCCTTCGAGCACTTTCGCGGAATCGAGGCCACGAGCCTCTGGGTGACGGCCTTCGACCCCCACCCAAACCCGCGCGGCCACGAGTTGCTCGCCGACGCCCTGGCCGAGGGGCTGGCCGCGCTTGCCGAGAGCTGCTGGGAAGGGCCGGCTAGCGAAGACTGAGCGGCCGCAGGGTCGGCGCCTGCGCGCTTCCGCCCACGAGGTAGAGCTCGACGCCGCTTCCCGCGCGAATGGCCTCCTCGGGCAGCAACGCGCTGATCCAGAGATCGGGCTCCAGGGGGCGGCCCGCCATGGCGCGCAGGGGGTTGCGTCCATCGCTCACGGCAGGGACGACGCGGCGCACGATTCCGCCCAGAACGACCGCGACGTAGGGGGTCTCCCCTTCCGTGGATGGCGCCGCGGCCAGGTTAGGCGCTGCGGCCGGGGAAGGCGCTGCGGCCAGGTTAGGCGCCGCGGCCGGGGAAGGCGCCGCGGCCAGGTTTAGAGTGCCGAAGACGCGAATCAGGGGAGCCGCTCCACGGATGCCGACCGCGTCGCCCCGGTCGAGGGCGACGGAGCCGACGGGAGGACCCGACTCCAACAGCTCGGCCACGCCGCGGCCCACGAGCTCAGCGTACTCGCCAAAGCGATAGAGGCCATCCGGGGCACTGCGCCCGGATCCGAAGAGGGAGAGCTTGCGTCGCAAGCTCTCCTCCTGCAGGGCGATCCCGGCCGGATAGCGAAGCGTGCGGTTCTCCTCGCTCTGAAACTCTGCGGTGGTGAAGGCGACCTTGTCCGCCCGCTCCGGGCAGGTCTCGTCGAAGACCGAACAACCGTCCATCTCCCAGTCGAGCTCGATCCCCAACAGCTCCACCACGCTGGGGAAGACGTCGACGCTCTCGACCTCGTCGAGGCGCTTCTCCCCCGCCCGCTGGCCCGGCGCCTTGATGAAGAGCGGCACGCTCAGGATATCCTCGGGATGATCGGTTTGCGCGAAGTCGCGATAGGCTTCGCCCGGCCAGAAGCTCACACCATGGTCTGCGCTGACCAAGAGGATGGACTCGTCGTAGAGTCCGATCTCCTCGAGGTGGTCGATGAGCTCGCCGAGCAAGCGGTCGACGAACTCGAGCTGCAGGAGGTGGCGCTGCCAGGCCTCCACCACCCACCACTCCTCGTCGAGCCAGGTTCCGAGGAAGCTGCCATGGAACCTGGAGGGCGAGTAGCGCGTACCTTCCGGCGTGTACTCCCACGGACTGTGGGGAAGCATGAGATGGATGAAGTGCAGGCTTGCAGGCTCCGTGGCGTCGATGGACGCCACGAACTCGCGGAAGATGGCCGCACGGTCCCGCCCACCCCTGCTGCCTTCGGCGTCCAGCGGGCCGGCCAGGTCGAAGTCCTTCCAGCCTCGGTTCACCGGAGGCAGCGACTCGCTGTAGCGCGCGGGCAGAATCACGTGGAGATAGACGAGGGAAAGGTCCCGGAAGAGGGAGCCCATCCGCTCCGGAAAGGGCTCGACCCCTGCCTCGCCTCCCCGGTGCAGCTGCGTATGGGTCTCGTGAACGTTCATCTGGTAGTCGCCATCGAGCAGGCTGAAGAGGCTACGGGGATGATTCTCCGCGATGGGGAGCTGTCGCCTGCTCTCGGGATAGAGGCCGGTCAGCAGCGAGGGGATCACCTGCAGGGTTCGCCAGTCCACGGCGGTCGCGTTGCGCAGCCAGTAGGATTCCCGGGCCAGACCTGCGAAAGCGGGGTAGCGGATCGGGTCGACCTCACCCGACTCGTCGAGCAGGGAGGTGAGGCTGAGCTCGTCGAAGATCACCACCACGACGGGGATCTCGGCCTCGATCGCGGGGCGCTCGACGGCGCCGGCGTCGCCCGCGAAGATCAGGCTGGAGACGCCTTCGCGGGAGACGAAGACCGCGACGAAGAAGAGCGGAATGAAAGCGAGCACGCTCGCGAAGGAACGCACCCGCGCGGATCCCCGGTAGGCCGCCGCCGCGCCGATCCCCAGGAGCAGGCAGGCCGCCAGGGCCAGAGACGGCGCCAGGAAGGAGAGCTCCCCCAGCGCGGGCAGGGCGATGAGGCCCACCAGCAGCACGACCCACATCGCGAGCAGCGTGTCCCCGAGGCGGGGAGACAGCCAACCTGCGAGCTCCTGGGCGAGCCACAGCAGCGCCGGCGCCAGCAGGCCCAGCGCGACGAGAAGAGCGACGACGTCCAGAGCCTGTGCCCCGTGTGCCACCAGAAAGCCGGGCTCGCGACCAAGCAGCTCGAGCAGGGGCTGCAGCAAGGCAAAGGAGCAAAGGGCAAAGAGGTGCAGCCCGCGTTGGAATGCGCTCTCAACCCGCACGGGCCGCTCCTCGCCGCCGGGCGTCGGCCTCGTCGCGAGTGGGGGCCGAAGGCGCGGATTCGGACTCCGCGGCGAGGAGCTCGCGCACCAGCGAGACCACCAGGCGCGTGAACTTCGAAGCTCCGCCCATGTCGAGGTGCGTGAGGTCGCCGAAGTCCTCCTTCGCATAGTCGGGCCCCGCTTCGAGGGGCACGAAGTACACCCCCTCGTCCGTGGCGAGCTCCTTCGCGAAGGCGAGGAAGTCCTGGCGGATGCTGGCGTCGTAGAGCGCCTCGACGCCCGGATAGAGGGGCGGCTCGATCACGATCACCTCGGCCCCTTCGGCGCGCAGGATCTCCACCGAGCGGCGCAGGAGCCCCATGGAGATATCCGCGTGGGCGCCGCGGCTGATGGAGCGCATGAGGCCGAACTGGGCGCGCTCGATCATCGAACCGCGGCCCGGAAAACGCGCATCGAACTCGGCCACGATGCGCTCGAGGTCCTCGTCGGGGATGGGCATGACGTCGCCGGCCCAGAACTGCACCGAGCCCTCGGCGCGCTGCGGGAGCCTGAGCCGACGGTCGCGGCGGAAGCTGCGCGCGCGGTCGAGCCCGATGCGGCCGAGTACGCCGCGATAGTGGTAGGCGTTGATCAGATCGCCGAAGGCGATGCGATAGAGCATCACGCGTCGCTCGGCCACGAAGCCGATCCCCGCCTCCCGGGCCAGGTCCGCGATGGCGGGGAGATCGCCCAGGGAGCTCCCCGGTAGCAGCTTGATGCGGCTGTGGGTGTCGAACTCGGAGAGCGCGATGACGACGACCCGGGGATCGCGACCGCGGATCTCTTCCACCGCGGCGCGGATCTCGAAGGCGAAGAGCTGGGGGTGGGCGAGCTTCGTAAAGGAGACCGGGGGAAGCGAAGCGGGCGGCTCGCGCTCGGGCTGGAAGCCGTAGTGCATGCGGCTCGAGCCGACGACGAAGACCCGGGGCTCGCTCCCCTCCCGAAGATCGAGCTTCAGCAGCTCGAGACGGTCCTGGACGACGCCGGACTCGAGGAGATTGGGCCCGTGCAGCCGCGCGTGGATCTGCTGCCAGACCGCGAGGGATCCGAAGGCGAGGTGATCGATGGCCAGGATCAGGAGCAGGGCAAGGATCGCCGCCCAGGGCGGCCCCGCGAAGCCCGGCGAGCGGGCGCTGCGATCAGAACTGGAAATAGACGAAAGGCTGTCCACCGTCCTCTCCCAGTGTCACGAAGATGAAGAACAGGGCCGCATAGGTGGCGACCCGCACCGGCAGGCTCCAGCCCAGGGGCACCTCGAGGTTGCCGCTGCGCGCCTGGGCGATCTGCACCAGGAGCAGGGGAAGCATCAGGGCCGCCAGGGGAAGCAGCCAGCTCAGCGCGAAGCCCGCCTCGACGGGCCCGGCGAGAATCGCGAGATGGGTTGCGAGCTGAGCGAGGCTCTCGGAGCGGAAGAGGAGCCAGCCGAAGCAGACGAGATGGAAGGTCGCGAGCACGCGCAGCACCCACCACGCCCCCTGCCCCAGCACGCTGGCGGGCCGCACCTGCTCGAGCCACGGCTGCAAGAGCCGGTGGAGCACCAGCAGGAGGCCATGGAAGGCGCCCCAGAGCACGAAGGGCCAGGCCGCTCCGTGCCAGAGACCCCCGAGAAGCATGGTGATCATCAAGTTGCGGTTGCGCAGCCGATTCCCTCGGCGGTTTCCGCCCAGGGAGACGTAGAGGTAGTCGCGCAGCCAGGTCGACAAGCTGATATGCCAGCGCCGCCAGAAGTCGGCCGGGCTGGTGGCAAAGTAGGGAAGACGGAAGTTCAGCATCAGATCGAAGCCCATGAGCCGCGCCACCCCCCGCGCGATGTCGGTGTAGCCCGAGAAGTCGCAGTAGATCTGGAACGCGAAGGCGTAGATGCCGAGCAGCAGCTCGAGGCTGGTGGGCGAAGAGGCGGGATTGAAGACGGCATCGACGAGTGTGGCGAGGTTGTCCGCAATGACGACCTTCTTGAACAGGCCCCAGAAGATCAGCCACGAGCCCGAGTTGAAGCCCTGCCAGTCCACCCGGCGCGGGGACGCGATCTGGGGCAGCAGGCGCGCGGCGCGCTCGATGGGACCGGCCACCAGCTGCGGAAAGAAGGCAACGAAGAGCGCGAAGTCGAAGAAATCCCGAGTCGGCTCGAGGCGACGGCGGTAGACATCGATGGTGTAGCTCAGGGTCTGGAAGGTGTAGAAGGAGATACCGACGGGAAGGACGATCTCCAGCAGGGGGCGCGAAAGCTCGATGCCCAGCGAGGCGCCGAGGACCTGGAGGTTCTCGGCGAAGAAGTTGGCGTACTTGAAGAAGCCCAGGATGCCGAGGTTCGTGAGCAGGCTTGCGCCGAGCAACAGGCGCCTGCGGCGTGGGTCGTCGCTGCGGCCCAGCGCAAGGGCGACGCAGTAGTCGACCCCGGTCGAAGCGGCGATGAGGCTGAGAAAGCGCCAGTCCCAGGCGCCATAGAAGACGTAGCTCGCGAGCAGGAGCACGCGGTTCTGTGCACGGCAATGAGCGCCGAGCTGCAGCCCGTAGTAGACCGCGAGGCACACCAGCAGGAAGAAGGCGAAGTCGAAGCTGTTGAACAACATGGGCCGTACCCTCGGCCTCCCTGCGACCCGGTCAGCGCTTCGGCCTCATCCCAGCGAGGCGGAACTCTCCGTCCAAGGTTCCCACGATCATCTTCTTGCTCAGCGCCCCCACCGAGACGTCGTCCATCTCGACCACCAGGGTCCCCACCGGTCTGACGTTGAGCTCGTACGACACCCCCTCGAGCTCGACCGAGGGCTCTTCTCCCTCCCGCATGGGCTCGAGCCGGATGTCGACGATCTCCATGGGGCCCTTCGGCAGGAGCCGCATGCGGGTGAAGAGAACCAGGTGCTCCGGCATGTCCTGCCAGTTGAAGAGCGCGTCCATCGAGAGAGCGTCTCCGGTCTCCATGGCCCGCCGCAGCTCCGCCACGAAGGCATCGAGCCCCGGATCCGAGCCGAGTAGAAGCGCGCGGCCGTCCGGCGCCGTGGCGGTCGGATCCGCTGCTTCCGTGCAGGCCAGTGCCAGGCCCAGCGCGACGGCCAGACCGGGCGCGGCGAGGATACGCAGGGTCACGCGGCTCAGCATACCTGAAGGCGCTGCGACTGACGCGGGCTCTTTCCCGCAAGGGCGTGCATGGATAGAGTCAGACGGGGGTCGGGCTGAAGGCTCTGACGAACGCGGGAGGGGGAAATGGCGTTGGCGAACCGGGAGCTCCCCCGCGCCTTCCTGGCGGGAGTAGCGGCGGCCTTCCTGCTCCTCGTCGTCATGAGCCTCCTGGTGGCCTCTCGCGAGTATTTTTCCCGGGACGACTTCGGCTTCCTGGCCTTCGTCCAGAAGCCGGTATGGAGCTGGGCGGACATCTACCTGCCCCTCGAGCAACGCTGGTGGTGGGCGTACCGCCCCCTCGGCATGGAGAGCTTCTTCTACCTCTGCTTCCAGGCATTCGGCCTCGACGCCTTCGCCTACTTCGCCGTCGCCCTCTTCCTCCACTACCTCTCGGGCCTGGTCGTCTTCCGCCTCGCCCGGCAGCTGGGCTTCGGGTTTCACGCCGCGGTCGCAACCGCCCTGCTCGCGCTTTCGCGCCACCCCACCATGGCGGTGATCTTCTATGGCTCGGTCTTCCACTACGTGGCGGCCGGCTTCTTCTGTCTGCTGTCGACCCACTTCTTCGTCGATCATGCACGCCGGGGATCTCTTCTTTCGGAGCTCCTCTCCTGTGTGGCGCTTTTGCTCGGACTGCTCTGCAACGAGTTTGCGGTTGTGTACCCCGCCCTCTTCCTGCTCCTCTCCCTGCACCTGGACGGATGGGTGATCTCCGGCTCCACCGCGCTGCGCGCACTGAAGCGCTGCGCACCACAGCTCCTTCTGGCAGCCTTCTATCTCTACTTCCGCTTCGAGATGATCGCGCCGGTGAAGACCCACTCGGGCTACACCGCCCGCTACGGATTGGACCATCTCGCGGGAAATTTCGGAGCACAGCTCTACTACTTCTTCGGCGACCCCCCCACCCTCGGGGCCGGCGTCCTGCTCCTCGCCGCCGCGGCGACCCTCGCGGCCCGAAGCGCGTCGGGACGCGAGCGGATGCGGAGCTGGCTGCTTCCCTTGAGCGGTGTGAGCGCGGCCTGGATACTCCTGGTACTGACCCCCTTCATCGTGCTCGGCGCCTCCCATCCGCGCTTCTCCAAGCCCATCGAGGTCCCCCTCTGCTTGATCTTCGGCGGCTGCCTCGACTTGCTCTGGCGCAGCCTGCCCCGGCATCGGCGCCGCGCGGGCGAGATGGCCCTGGTCCTGCTGCTCTTCGCCGCGCTTCCCTACCACACCCTGTGGCTGCGCTCCCAGGCGCTGCTCGGCGTTCACGCCCTTCAGCTCGTCACCGCAATCCAGACCGAGCAGCCCCGGCTCGCTCCCGACAGCCGCGTCGTGATCCTCTACAACGCGCCTGGGTTGGGCAGCCACGCGGGCGGCGCGCGCTTCAAGCGCAACGTATTCGGCGGCAACGCCCTGCTCCACTCCCACTTCCCCGGCCAGGGGCTCTCGCTGGTGCTGCACGACCTGTGGAGGAGCCCGGTAGACGAGCGCTGCGATCGCTGCATCTACCTGCAGCTGCTCCCGGACCTCACCCTGGCGCCCGCCGAGAAGGCCTTCCTTGAATTCCGTTCGCCATATCACTCCGCGGAATTCGAGGCGCTCTGGCAGCCGTGACGAGGTCGGGGCGGGCTTCTACAAGGACTTCCGCTGCAGGCGAAGTTCGAGACCGCCCTCGGTGCAGACGAGCTCCTTCTCGTTCAGAACGTCGATGCGCTTGGACGAGTTCGAGCCCACCGGGAAGAGCGGATGGCTCGAGGTCTCCAGGCGGGTCGTGAGCAGACCTCCCTTGATCGCCCAGGTGCCGCCGAGCTCGAGAGCGTGCTCGCCACCCGTCGCCAGGGAGACCACGCGACCTCGGACGACGAAACGATCGGGCGCCGTGTAGGTCGTCTCGCTCTCGAAGCGCATGCCCAGCTCGGCGTTCTCGGACTCGTCCACCCAGGTGCCGAGGATCAGGCCGGGATCGCCGGTAAAGGAAACCGGCTTTCGGGAAGCAAGGTCCGAACCAGTCTCTCCCGAGCCGCGGTCCGCCTGCGTATCCTCGCCGCCGGCCGCGTAGCGGTCCGCCCGCGTATCCTCGCCGCCGGCCGCGTAGCGGTCCGCCTGCGTATCCTCGCCGCCGCAGGCCGCGGGGATCGCGGCCAGGAGGCAAGCCGCGAGCAGGGCCGGGATTCGCAGGTGGCGCATCGACATGTTGCATCTCCGATCGAGGGCGTTACGCAGCATGCCCGATCGCGGCAGCCGCGACAAGAATCGGAAAACGCGGAGCCATCCATCTCCTATACTCGCTCGCCCGTGACGAGGCTGCCGGAGAGGCGATGAGCGAAGGCGACCAGGAGAGACCCTCGACCGCCACGCGAGCCGAGCTCGCCGCAGGCCGCGAAGCGGCCTGCCTGCGTATCCTCGCCGCGGGCCGCGAAGCGGCCGGCCTGCGTATCCTCGCCGCGGGCCGCTGGCAGGCCCTCGCACCGGGCTCCCGCCACGGCCTCGTCGGCCTGGGCATCGCGCTCCTCGCAATCGGGGTGCAGCTGCCCCTCTACGATCGTGGAATCGTCCCCATGGACGAAGGTCACCACGCCTCGGTGGCCATGTGGCTGCGGCACGGAAAGCTCCTCTACCGCGACCTGCACACCGGCATCTTTCCCGGCATCTACCACGCCACCGCCTGGCTGCTCGGCCTCTTCGGCGACGACCTGGTCGTGACACGCTGGGCCCAGCTCTTCACGAACGTCGCCATGGCGCTCTTGCTCTGGCGGACCGGCCTCCGGGCCATGCGCCCGGGCTGGGCCCTGGCGGCGCCGCTTCTCTACCTGGCGCTGGTGCCCATGAGCTTTCCGGTGCTCGCCATGTTCAACTACTCGAACCTCGCGGTGTGCCTGGCCCTGGGCGCCCTGCTCTTCCTGCTGCGATTTCGGGAGGAAGCGCGCACGGGCGACGCCCTCGCCCTGGGCGCTCTCATCGCCGCATGCACCCTCACCAAGCAGAACTTCGGTGCGCTGGTCTTCCTGGCCTGCCTCTTTGGCTTGCTCTGGGGAAGGCGGGACAGTGGACTGGGCGAGCGCCCTCTAGTCGGCTCCCTCATTCCGATCGCGGCCTCGGGCGCCGGGGTCGCGCTCCTCGTGCTGCTCTACTTCGTCGCCACCGGAACCCTGGATGACTTCCTCTACTCGACGGTAATCAAGCTGGGCGGTGACCAGCTCGAGTCCTACAACAACCCCCTGCCGCCCGTTCTGGGACCCCACCCGCTGAACGACTCGCGCTTCATCTTCCTCTACACGCCTCCGGGCCTCTTCAACACCATGCTCCACGGCGAGCGCTTTCTGGGACTCCCCGTGACCGCAGCAGTGCACAGCGCTGCGATTCGCCTCTCCTACGGGATCCCGATGGCGGCCCTGCTCGCGGCCCCCTGGCTGCTCTGGCTCACTCGTGACCTGGCCGACGCGCTTACGCGCCGTGCGGGCGTGATCATCGCGGTCTTCGCCTTTGTATTTTCCTTGGGGATCTTTCCTTCGGCGATCTGGTCCCACCTCGCCTTCGTGATGCCCCCGCTGCTGCTTCTGCTGGGGCTGGTGGGCGACCGCCTGGATCGGGCCCTCGGCCGTCGCCTTCCGGCGGCGGCCCGCGGCTGGCGTGGGCTGGCTGCCGTCACGGTCGCGGTGGCGAGCCTGGTGGGCGTGCAGCATGCATCGAAGGTGGCACGCTGGAACCCCACCCCCCTCGGCCTGCCCCGAGCCTCGCTGCGGGTTTCGCCCGCTCAGGCCGAGATCTACCAGAGCGCGATGCGCTTCATCGACCGCTGTGCGAGCCCCGGAGAGCCCATCTTCGTCGCGCCCGCCATGCCGATCCTCTACTTCCTCAGCGATCGGATGAACCCCACCCGCTACGACCTCACGATTCCGGGCGACGTGAGCGGCGAGCTCATCATCGAGGGACTCGAGCAGAGCCAGACCCGCTGCATCGTATACGACCCGCTGATGTACCCCGAGTTTCCGCCCTTCGAAGCCCTCTTCCCGGAAGTGGCCCGCTACGTCCAGAGCCACTACGGGCGCGCCGCCGTGATCCGCGGCGGCGACTCGCGCTGGCTCGGCTTGATGCGCAAGTCGCAGGGCGAGCCCTGAAGACGCGGGACCAGACGCGCGGAGCGCAGCGCCGACTCGCGTGACGCGGCGTGACGGCACCGATACAATCCGCGGCCGATGACTGGGAAACGCGGTGTAGCCAATGAAGCGTAGGGTCGCCCGGGGCGTGCTCTTCACCGCGGCCTTCGCGCTCTCTCTCGCCGGTGTCCTGTCATCGATACACAGCGCCCTCGAGGCCGCCGAGGTCAGCTCTCCCGCCGTGGGGATGGAAGCCATGCTGATGCTCGACGATCGGCTGAGCGACATCCGAGGGAGCGGCCGGGCCTTCGACATCGCCTACCTGGGCGACTCCACGGTGGTCAAGTATCCGCCCGAGCACAGGCTCCCGAAGCGCTTGCAGGAAGAGCTCGGTCGCCCGAAGCCGGGCGGTCGACCCTTCGCGGTGCACTCCCTCGCCACCATGGGCCTCACCCCTTACGACTTCTACTTCGTCGCCGACGCGGTGATCGAGGCCGGCACCGATCTCGTGATCCTCCCCTTCAACCTCGCTGCATTTTCGTGGTCCTGGCGCGGCCGTTTCCCGCGCCCCGAGCTCTCGAGCTGGATTCGCCCGGGCCGCATCGTCGAGGCGGCACTCCTGCCCGTCCACGACATCGGGCTCACCATGGACCGGCTGCTCTTCTACCGCGGGGTCGAGCGCAGCATTGGCCTCGAGGCCTGGCATTTCTTCGTCCGGGAGCAGGCGCGGGTGGGAAGAGGCCGCCAGGATCTGGAGCTGTGGGCATCGAGCTTCCAGGACCCCAACGCGATCTCGGCTTTTCGCCGGCGCTACTACCTCGGGCTCGGCTCGCGCATCCGCATCCGCAAGGCGAAGCGCTTCAACGAGCTGGGGCACGCGAACAACCACGGTGGCGCCTTCGCGGGCCAGGACCTGAGCCATCCGGTGATTCGCATCTTCGACGCAGCCCTCGGCGCACTTCGCGACGCGGAGGTCCCCGTCCTGGTCTACGTGGTTCCGCTCAACTACGAGCACTGCGCCAAGCTCGGTCTCTTCGACGAGGCCGGGCTGGCACAGACCCTGGCGACCCTCGAAGAGGTCGCGCGGCGCAATGGCGCACGCTTTCTCGACCTCCACCGACTCTTGCCCGACGCGGGCTTCGTCGATGCGCCGGGACATTTCCGATATGAGGACGGGATCGACGGTCCGAGGCGGGTAGCCGCGGCCCTCGCGCCTGCGGTCCTCGCAGAAGCTTCGCGGTCCGCCGGCAAGGCGGACTGATGCTCTTCAACACCTTCCAGTTCGTGATCTTCTTCGGGGTCCTGCTGCTGCTCTACCGCAGCCTGCCCGGCTCGGCCCGCAACCCGCTGCTCCTCATCGCGAGCATCCTCTTCTACAGCCTCTGGATTCCCTCGTACCTGCTCCTGCTGGCGGTCGACCTGGTGGTCAACTACGCGCTCCTGCGCGCCATGGTGCGCAGCACTCGACCCAAGCCCTACCTCGTCGTCTCCATCGTCTTTACCCTGGGACTCCTCGGCTGCTTCAAGTACGCGGCGCTCTTCATCGAGAGCGCAATGCCAGCGCTCCAGGGGGTCTTCGGCTGGACTCCCCAGGTCCCAGAGCTCTTCCTCCCCCTCGGCATCTCCTTCTACAGTTTCCAGATCATCGCCCTCTGCGTCGACACCTACCGCGGCTCCATCGAGCCGGTGAAGCGCTTCTCGCGCTACGCCCTCTTCATCTCCTTCTTCCCCCAGCTCATCGCGGGTCCGATCCTGCGCGGCTACGAGTTCCTGCCCCAGCTCGAGCGAGGCGGCCAGATCAGCGCCGAGCGCACGCGCCGGGGGCTGTGGCTGCTCGCCTCCGGACTGGTCAAGAAGGTGATCTTCGCCGACTTCCTGTTGGCGACCTTCGTCGACGACGTCTTCTACATCCCGGGAGTCGCCTCCGCGCCCTTTCACCTCGTCGCGGTGTACAGCTTCGCGTTCCAGATCTACTTCGACTTCTCGGGCTACACCGACATGGCTCGAGGCCTGGCCTGTCTTCTGGGCTTCGAGCTGCCTCTCAATTTCATGGAGCCCTATCTGGCGCGGAACCCTTCGGAGTTCTGGCGCCGCTGGCACATGACCCTCTCGCGCTGGCTGCAGGACTACCTCTACATCCCCCTCGGCGGAAATCGCCACAGTCGCAACCGCACCTACGTGAACCTCTTCCTCACCATGCTCCTGGGAGGCCTGTGGCACGGAGCCGCCTGGACCTTCGTAGCCTGGGGCGGCCTGCACGGGATCATGCTCATGTTGCATCGCGCCTTCGGGCGGCGCTCGGGCGACGTCTCCGCTCCCCTGCGCTGGAGCGATGCGCCGCGCATCCTGCTGCTCTTCAACTGCACCTGCCTGCTGTGGATCTTCTTCCGCGCCGGCTCCTTCGCGGACGCGGCCACGATTCTCCGCAGCCTCTTCACCAGCAGCTACCTGGTGGGTTGGCCCGTCATGCAGACGGGGATCGTGGCCCTGTGCATGGCGGCACACCTGCTCGAGCGCCTGGCCCGACCGCGCCTCGGCGCCTTCCAGCTCGAGCTGGGCCAGAGGGCCTGGGGAAGCGCCTTCGAGGGCCTGCTCGCCGGAGCCATCGTGGGCGCCGCCATCGCGGTCTCCGGCGTCGGCGGCGAGTTCATCTATTTCCAGTTTTGAGCCCTCAGCGGACCCTGAAGGTAAAGAGCCTTCAGCGGCCCCCGTGCCTATCCAGCGGGCACCCGATCGAACCAGGGTTGGGCACGCTCCAATTGGCCGGCGAGCTGATACAGCGTGCTCTCGTCGCCGTAGCGCCCGGCGAACATCACGCCAACGGGCAAGCCCTCGGGACTCCAGTGCAGGGGTACGGACATCGCCGGCTGGCCCGTGGCGTTGTAGAGCATGGTAAAAGCCGACACGTTGATCGCAGCGCGCTCATAGCTCGCGTAGTCCTGGTTCAGGCCCAATACCCCGAGCTTCACCGGGGGCGTGGCAATCGTCGGACTCAGGATCAGATCGTATCGCCGTTGAAAGAGCGCGATGTCCCTGGCGACACGCTGCAGGGTTTGCCGCCCCCGAGCCAGCTCCTCCGCACTCAGCGCGGTGTTTCTCTGGTAACGCTCCCAGGTAACAGGCTCCAGGTCATCCCTGGTCACCTTGCGACCCAGCGCCCGCTCGCGATCACGAACCCGAATCACGAGGCCCACACCCATGACCGGGCGGGCGGCGCCGAAGAATTCCCGGGGATCGACGGGAAGCTGCGCCTCTTCCACCTCGTGGCCCAGGGCCTCGCAGAGTTTCGCCGCATTCTTGGCCGCTTTGATGCATTCTGGGTCTACGGGGCTATGGGTCACCGGCGTGGTGACGAGCGCGATCTTCAGCGAAGCGGGGTCGCGACCGGCTTCTTCCAGATACGGGCGCGCGGCTGCGGGCGCGACGAAGGGCGAGCCCGGCTCGGCACCCTGGGTGGCGTCCAGCAACGCGGCGCTGTCTCTGACGCTGCGCGAGACTGCATGGATCACGCTCATGCTGCTGGTGGTATCGAGATTCCTGGGGCCACGCGGAACGCGCCCGCGACTGACCTTCATCCCGAACAGGCCGCAGCAGGACGCGGGAATGCGAATGGAGCCACCGCCGTCGGTGGCATTCGCCATCGGGAGTACGCCGGCCGCGACCGCCGCCGCCGAACCGCCCGAGGAGCCCCCCGCCGAGCGAGTCTGATCCCAGGGATTGCGTGTGTCTCCGAAGAGTATCGATTCCGTCGTGCCGGTACCGCCGAACTCCGGGCTGGCGGTCTTGCCGAATATCACCAGGCCTGCACGTTGGTAGCGTTCCACGACTGTGCTGGTGTAGTCCATGCGGGCGTCTTTGAAGAAGCGCGAGCCGTTGGTGGTCACGGTGCCTTCCAGTGCGATGCCCAGATCCTTGAGCAGAAAGGGCACACCGCTGAACGCGCCCTCCGGCAGGCCACCTTCGATCGCGGCCCGCGCGTCGTCGTAGAGTCTTTCTACAACGCAGTTGATCTGGGGATTTACCGCCTCGGTGCGAGCAATCGCCAGATCCAGCAATTCCAGGGCCGAGACATCACGACGTGCAACCAGTCCGGCCAATTCCAGCGCATCATGGGAACGGTATTCCTCGAAGGACAAGGCAGCGGCGCGGGTCTTCCCGAGCACGGGTGCAGCCGCCGCCATCGCCGCCAGGTAGAGTCCTCCCTGAATCAAGGTGCGGCGTGTCATTTCTGAGGCCATCGGGGTCTCCTTCACGCGAGTCGAATCCCGGCTGCGACCCGCTCGACGCTCGGCCCGGAGAAGCTCGAGCCCCCGCTCACACTCGGGGACCCTTGCGGGGCGGGAGCTCGGGAGGGCGCAGGGCGGTCATCAGGACGCGCCAGGCCGCGAAGTAGATCTCCGAGGAGTCGATCTTCGAGTCGCCCGCGACCCGCTGCTCGAAGAGGATGGGGATCTCCCCAATCGAGAAGCCCGCGCGGCTGACCCGGAACACCATCTCGTACAGAAAGGAGTAGCCCGAGGAGCGCACGCTGAAGGGATCGACGGCTTCGAGAACCTCCCGGCTGTAGCAGCGATAGCCCGAGGTGCAGTCGTTGACGGTGATGCGCAGCAGCAGCCGCGTGTAGAAGTTTGCGAAGGACGAGAGGATGCGGCGGTGCACGGGCCAGTTCTCGATGCCGCCGCCCGGGACGTAGCGCGAACCGATCACCATGTCGTGCTCATCCATGGCACGCAGCATGACGGGCAGATACTTGGGGTTGTGGCTGCGATCGCCGTCCATGGTAAAGATACGATCGAAGCCATTCTCGAGGCCGTAGCGGAAGCCGGCCAGGTAGGCGGTGCCCAGGCCCTGTTTGCCCGCTCGCCTCAGCAGGTGCAGCCGCGATTCCGACTTCCCGGCGACGTCCACCATGTCACCCGTACCGTCGGGGCTGTTGTCGTCGACGACCAGGATCTCGATGGAGGGATCGGCAGCGAGGATGTCCGCCGTCAGAGGCAGGACGTTCTCCGCTTCGTTGTAGGTCGGAAGGATTACCAGGGCGCGCTTTTCCGTCATCACTCTACCGTCGTATCGCTGCCGCCGTATCGCCGCCGTATCGTCGTCACTGTCTTGTCATCGCCGCGGCCTGCACGTCGATACCGTCGTCGCAGTCCTTCCTTCGACCGCCCGCGGCGGTCCAGGGTATCAGCTCTGACCGGGCAAGTATACGCGCCCGAGGTGACCGCCGCGCCCGGCGTTCGCGGTCGCGATTGGCCGCAAGCGGCGTCGATTCGCAGTCTTGGAGGCCTCTCCTGCGGCGCCCTGAAGCAGCGATGCGCATCGGCGGGAAGTGACCGGCGTGCAGGGGGCGGGCGCTCAGCCCCGGTCCGATCCCACCCGGGCAACGGTGAAGAGACGATTCTCGAGGCGCATGGCACGGGCCGCGACGAAGAGAAGCTCGAGGGCAGCGCGCATGGGCAGCGTGAGGGTCAGTCGCCGAAGATCGGTGACCTCGCGCTTCATTTCGACCACCTCGAGTCCCGAGAGCGAAAGGGAGCGAGCCAGTGTATCGGGCGTGTAGTAGAGGAAGTGCTGCTCGATGTAGAATTTTTCGAGGGGCGCCGTGATCCGGCCGCCGCTCACGCGGTAGAGGCCGCCCGCGATGAGGTCCAGGACGCTGCGCTGGTTCGGCGTGGAGAGCCCCACGACGCCACCTGGCGCCAGGCACTCGCGCATGGCCGCCAGGAGCTCGAGGGGCTTGCGCGCGTGCTCGATGATGTCCCATCCCGTGATCACGTCGAAGCTGCGGCCCTCGGCGACGAAGTCCGAGAAGTCTCCCACCCAGACATCGAGGCCGAAGTGCTCGCGCGCGTACTCGGTAGCCTCCTCGCTGTCGTCGATGCCGAAGGGTTCCCAACCCCTGCGACGCGCTGCGGAGAGAAAGAGCCCCGTTCCGCACCCCACGTCGAGAATGCGCCCGGGCTTCTGGTGCCGCTCGAGCTGGGTCAGCCAGCTCTCGTAGAGCTGCACCAGGGGATTCGAGGGGTCGTCGCGGTAGCAGAAGCCGTAGTAGCTCTTGAGTTCGGGCAGCGATCCCTCGCCCGTCGTGTAGAGCTGCGCAAACATGTCTTTGATCTCTTCCGGGCTCGGAAGCGGATAGAGGTAGACCTGCGCACAGCTTCGGCAACCGAGGATCTCGAACCGCGTGATCTGGTAGCGTTGCTTGGGATCGGTGTCTCCACAGACCGGACAACGGGGCGCGCTCACTTCCGACTCACTTCCGACTCAGGTCCGACATGGGGGGCCGATTCTGCCACATTGAAGAATCCCACTTCAAGCAACGCCCCCCGGGGCCAACGGCCGCGAATCCCCTGTACGCGGCGATGCTAGGCTGCCGCGCGACTCTCGCGATCGGTCCCGAAACCCGAGAGGATGCCCTCGACACCGATGAGCGAAGCCCGCGAAGACGAAGATCGCGAGCCCCGAGGCGAACGCGAGGACGAGGTCGCGCGCGGAGGCGATGCGCGGCCAGGCGGCCTGCGCCACTCCGTCTGGCCCTGGATTGCCGTTGCGGTCTTCTGTGTCTCCCTGCTCACGCCCTTCTGGGAGATCGTCGTCAGCGGCGATCCCAGGGAGGTGGTTCCGCTCTTTCCCCGCTACGAGGGCGAGCTCGAGACGCGCCTCGAGAACTTCGGCAAGACGGCCTCGAAGAACGATCAGCTCTTCGTCGCATGGTTGGTCGCCCGCAACGCCCGCACCCTATTGAGCGACCCTCTCGCCCTCTACGACGCCGAGGAGTGCTTCCCAACGCCCAACGTCCTCGCCTACGGCGAGCACATGATCACCCTCGGAATCATGGGCATCCCCGCTCATCTGGCAAGCGGCGACCCGCTGCTCACCTTCAACTTCGTCCTCGTGATGACGACCTTCCTCTCCGCCCTGGCGATGTACCTGCTCGTCGCCGAATGGAGCGGCGTGCCCGCCGCCGGCGTGGTCGCCGGCCTCCTCTACGCCTTCGCGCCCGTCAAGCTGGACAACGTCACCCACCCCTACGTGAACGACACGATGTGGACCGTGCTCGCGCTCATGACGGCGCGGCGCTTCTTCGCCGGTGGCCGCTGGCGCGACGCCCTGCTCACCGGGCTCTTCTGCGCGCTGCAGATCGGCGGCAGCTTCTACCCCTTCCTCGCCGCGCTGCTCCTCGCCGTCCCGGTGCTCGTCTGGCTGCTCGTCGACTACGGCGTGCGCAAGCTGCGGCCGGCCCCCACCCTCGCCATGCTGGCCATCATCCTGACTGCGGGCTGGCTGGTCTTCTCGCCCTATCTCGATCTCCACGCGAACTCGGAGGTCGCCAGCCGGACGCGACAGGCCTTCGCCGAGGGCTCCGTCTTCCTGCCCGGTGGCCGGCGCTTCCCGGGCTGGCTCGGGCTCAGCCTGGTCGCCGCCGCCTTCGCGTTCGGACGCAAGAGGGCACTGGGGGGCATCCCGGGCGATCCGCGCTGGGCGCTACTGCTCGCCTGCCCCCTCATCCTCGTCATGGCTATGGGGCCCCACCTCCCCGGTCCCATCGACTTCTACTCCGCGCTCGGCGCCCTGCTGCCCGGCTTCGATTCGGTGCGCATTCCGCGGGATCAGGCCTCGGGCATCCACCTCGCCCTTTCGCTGCTCGCCGGCCTGGGGGCGGCGGCGCTGCTGCGCGCCGCGCCCTCCCGGTATGCCCTGGCGGCGGGACTCGCCCTGGTCCTGATCACCTACGCCGTGACCCTGCGGCCCACCGCCCTGGGCCTGGAGCCGCCGGTGGTGTACCGCGCCCACGTGGCGCGGCCCGAGGCCGAGACGCTCGACTTCTTCCGGTCCCTCGAGGCACGCGGCAACCGCGGACCCGTCCTGGAGCTTCCCATCGGTTACGGGAGCCCGGGCCCCCGCGCCATGCAGATCCTCACCTCCGCCTACCACCACCGACCCACCTCGAGCTGCTACAACTCCTTCATTCCGGTGGAATTCGAAACGACCTGGAAGCTGGGCAAGAAGGTCCCCGACCCGGAAGCGGTCGCGGCGCTGCGGGAGATGGGCTTCACCACGGTGGTGGCCCATCACTCGCACAAGACCCAGCTCGTGGTCTTCGACAAGGCGAAGCTGGACCGGGCGGCGGCCGAAGCGGAGGGCCCGCTTCGCGCCCTCTACTCCATCCCATCCATGTCGGCGTACGAGATCCTCCCCCGAGTCGAGGATCCCAGCGACCGATGAGCACGAGTCCATGAGCGAGAAGAACATACACGCGCGACTCGAGGCGCTGCTCAGCGGCTGGATCGCGAGCTGGATGGGAGGCGTTCAGCGGCGAGCGAAGCTCGTAGTCGTCGCGATCCTGCTCGCCACCCTGGCGGCGGGCGCCTATGCGGTCCTCGAGTTGCGCATCAACTCCGACAACGTGCGGCTGATCGCGGAGCACCTTCCCTCGCGCCGGAACCACGAGGCCTTCGCGGAGCTCTTCCCCAATCTCGAGAACGCGCTCCTCGTCGTGATCGACGGCCGCACGCCCGAAGCCGCGCGCTCGGCCACCAACGCCCTCGCCGCCCACCTCGCAGAGCAGAGCGCCTACTTCACGGACGTCTACACGCCCGGCGGCGCGGAGTTCTTCGAGCGCAACGGCCTGCTCTATCGCAGCGTCGAGGACCTGGACGACTTCGGCGACCAGATGGCCCGGATCCAGCCCATCATCGCGGAGATCGAGAGCGATTCGAGTCTCGCCAACCTCGCGTCGCTGATTCAGGAAGGTCTGGAGCTCGCACGGGACGAGGGAACGGAGGGCGACGAGTGGCCCGCCGTCCTCGACCGGGTCGGCGACGCCACCGTGGAGGTCTACAGCGAATATCCCGTCGCAATCTCCTGGGAGGAGCTGATCCTCGAGGGCTCCGCCATCGACACCGTGACGCGCCGGGTCATCGTCATCCACCCGGTGCTCGACTTCGACAACGTCTTCTCCGCCGGCGAGTCCCTCGACCGGATCCGCAGAGCGGCACGCGAACTCCGGCTCGGCGAGGAGCGTGGCGTGACGGTACGGGTGACGGGCAACCCGGCCCTCAACTACGAAGAGCTGATCGGGATCGCGTGGGACATCGGCATTGCGGGCATCTTCTGCTTCGCCATCGTCGTGGGCATCCTCTACCACGCGCTGCGCTCGATCCCCCTGGTCATCACCGCGGTCGCGACCCTGCTGGTCGGCCTCGTCTGGACCGCCGCCTTCGCGGCCGCCGCCATCGGCCACCTCAACCTCGTTTCCATGGCCTTCGCGGTGCTCTTCATCGGCCTCGGCGTCGACTTCGGCATCCACCTGGGCATGCGCTACGGCGATCTGCTGTGCAGCGGCCACGACCATACGAGCGCCCTGCGGCGGGCCGCCGAGGGCGTAGGGAGCTCCCTGGCGATCTGTGCCTGCACGACCGCCATCGGCTTCTTCGTCTTCATCCCCACCGACTATCGCGGCGTCGCCGAGCTCGGGCTGATCGCCGGATCCGGAATGTTCATCATCGTCTTCCAGACCCTGACTCTCTTCCCCGCGCTGCTCTCCAGCTGGCTGCCGGTCGATCCCGACAAGCTCGACGCCGAGCACCTTCGCTTTCGCAGGGCCTGGTGGAGCTTCTTCGAGGGCCATCCGAAGGGTGTGGCGCTGTGCGCCGCCGTGGCGGGCCTCGCGAGCGTCGCGCTGATGCCCCAGCTGCGCTTCGACGCCAACGTGATCCGCATGCGCAATCCCAGCACGGAGTCGGTGCAGGCCTTCAACGACCTCCTCGAGCAGTCGGGCACCGCGTCGCCGTGGTTCATCAACTCGGTCGCTCCGAGCCTCGACGAGGCCGTCACCCGAGCGGCGCGCATGGGCGAGCTCGACGTCGTGTCCCAGACCCTCACCCTGGCGGACTACGTGCCCGCGAACCAGGAGGAGAAGCTCGAGATCCTCGACGACGTCGCCTTCCTGATGGACATCCCGCCGCCCACCCCCAAGGACACGGCGGGCGCGGAGGAGATGGACGTCCACCAGCAGATCGAGGCCCTGCGCGCCCTCTACGCGACTCTCTCCGATCCCTGGGCCGACGAGGGGCGCTCGCCCATGCGCGAGAGCATGCGGCTTCTGCGAGACCGGCTGGGGGCATTCCTCGGGCGTGTCGAGGCGGAGGAGGACCCAGAAGCGGCGCTGCGAGACTTCGAGACTCTGCTGCTCGCCAGCTTTCCCGATCAGATCTCGCGACTGCGCCGGTCCATCGAAGCTTCGGAGATCCGCATGGAGGACCTGCCCCCGGAGCTCGTAGAGCGCATGATCACACCCACCGGGCGGGCCCGGATCCAGGTCTTTCCCAGCGAGAACCTCATCGACGAGAGCTCCTTCGCGCGCTTCTCCGACGGAGTCCGGGCGATCGATCCCAGGGCCACTGGCGTGGCGGTGAACCTGCTCGAGTTCGGCCGGGCGACCCGCGACTCCTTCAAGCAGGCGCTGATCTCGGCTTTCGTGGTCATCACGCTGCTGCTCTGGCTGCTGTGGGGGCGCCCGTCCCTGGTCCTGCTCGCCCTGGCGCCGCTGGTCCTGAGCTCGGTGCTCACCTGCGCGGGCATGGTGCTGCTCGACATGCCCTTCAACTTCGCCAACGTGGTCGTGATCCCCCTGCTCCTCGGCATCGGGATCGACAGCGGCATCCACCTCGTGCACCGCTCCGAGCACCCGGACCTGGAGGGAGCCAGCCTGCTCGAGAGCACGACAGCACGCGCGGTCTACTACAGCGCCCTCACGACTACGGTGAGCTTCGGCACCCTGGCCTTCTCCTCCCACCAGGGGATGGCGAGCCTGGGCATCCTACTCACCATGGGGATGCTGATCACCGTCATCAGCAATCTCGTCGTGCTCCCCGCCCTGCTCCAGATCCGGGGAAGCTGAGCGCCGCTCGATCTCGCGTTCGAGGTGGCGGTGCACGCGCTCGGGAAGATCGGGATCGCGGCGCATCTCGTGCAGGGACGCCAACGGGATGCAGCCCAGCAGCTTCACTCCCAGCTC
>JAFDEK010000044.1 GCA_019310385.1 Deltaproteobacteria bacterium | reverse complement strand
GCTCGTGGGTGCTGGTGAGGAAGGCCTGGAAGGCGTCGGCTTCCAGGCGCTTTCCGGCGGCGGTGAGGCGCACGAGCTTGCTGCGCCGGTCGTCGGGGTTGTCGACCCGCCGGACCAGCTCGAGCTGCTCCAGCCGCTTCAGCATCTTCGTCATCCCGCCGGACGAGCGTTCCAGGGCGGTGTAGAGCTGATTGGGCGCGAGCTGGTAGGGGGGGCCGGCGCGGCGCAGGGCGGCCAGCACGGCGTAGTCATTGGGGGTCAGCTCGAAGGGCGCCAGCGTCTCCTGCTGGAAGCCGTCGATCAGCACGCTCAGTCGAGCCAGCAGTGTGATCAGGAGCAGGCCGGAGGTATCCGTTGCATCGGGGTACTCGCGCGCCCACGCCTCGGAGAAGTCGTCGACCCATTGCGTCTCTTTCGTCATGGCTCCTCCTCCACTCCATCCTACTCGAGCATGGGATCGCGTGCCGCGAATCTTCGCCGCGCAGCGAAGGCCGAAGAATGCCGGGATTCTGTGGAGCTGCGGTTGTTGGGCTAGAGCGCGCAGCCGCTTTCGAAGAACGCGCGGGAGCTCGCCGCGTGAAACTCGGGCGAGAGCTCGACGTCGCGCGGGAATGGGTAGTGGCGCACCATGAGGCCGCCGCCGAGCTGCGCGAAGGGGTGGGTCATGGCCGCCACCTCCTTGCGGAGCGCCTCCTCGGCCACTCCACCCGCCGCCCACTGGATGTCCAGGGTATTCCAGAAGCAGAGCTTGCCGCCCCAGGCCTCGGCGAGGCGGTCGTGACCGAGCAGGCGCGGCTGGTCGAGCTGCAGCACGTCGACCCCGATCTCGATCATCTCCGGGATCAGGTCCACGATGTGGCCGCAGCAGTGCCAGATGAAGTGCATGCCCCCCGCGTGGGCGGCGTCGGCGATGCGCGCGAGGCGCGGCGCGTAGATCTCGCGGAAGCTCTCGATCCTCATGGGCAATCCCGTCTGGATGCCGAAGTCCTGCCAGGTCATGAAGGCATCCGCGTTTCCGAGCTGCGCGTAGGCCTCGATGGCCGCCACGCTGAGATCCGTGAGGCGATCGAGCAGGCCCTCGAAGGCCTCCCGCTCGCTCAGCGGGGCGAGCAGCAGCGACTCGAAGCCCAGCAGCTCGCGCAGGCGTTCGTAGAGCAGGACGGGATCGGCGGCCACCACGTACTTGCCCGCGTCGTGGGCCGCGCGCAGGTGGGGCGCGAGCCACTCGAAGCGGCGCGGGTCGGCGACCTCGGCCAGCGGGTAGTCGTCGAGGCCCTTCAGCGCTGCCAGCGGATGTTCGATCACCCGGTCGAAGTAGCCCCCGGTGGCCTGGCGGCGCACGCCCCACTCGTCGGTGTAGACTTCGCCCGCGGCGCGGTACCCGCCGCCTTCGTCCGCTTTCCCTCTGCCCAGGGCCCGGCGCTGCCGGTCGAGCTCGGCCGTTTCGAAGAAGTCACTGCGCAGGGGCTCGATGAACGCGTAGGGGATGCGCGGGGGATCGCGGTACTCGACGGAGCGCTTCACGATCTCGCGGCTCGTCATGCCGGCGGGGCAGGGCTCGGGAGCAAGGGCCGCACGCAGCCACTCCGTCAGGCGCGGAGCGGGTGCAGGGGCGGCGTGAGCACCGGAGCGCTCAGACACGGATGGGATAGCTCCCGTGCTCGTGGGCCGCCTCGACCATCCAGCCCAGGCGCTCGGCGTCGACGAAGGGATGAGAGTGGGCGGCCGAGAGGATGTAGCCGCCGCCCGGAGCCGCGGCGCGAATTGCCTGCTTCACCGCCTCGTCGACCTCCTTGCGCGTGCCCTCCACGAGGAGGCGCGACACGTCCAGGTTTCCGACCAGCACCAGCCTGTGGCCGACCTGCTCGCGCACCTTCGCCAGCTCCATGCCCGCCGTGGGCTCCATGGTGATGATGCCGTCGAAGCCCCATTCGACGAATTTGTCGAGGAATGGGTAGATCTGGCCGCAGGAGTGGAAGATAAGCTTCTTGCCACGACGGTGTACCGCGTCCGCCACGCGCCGGTAGCTCTCACCGTAGAGCTTCTCGATAAGTGCCGGGCGCATCATGGGTCCGGTCTTCTGGCCCAGATCATCGCCGCACAGCACCAGCTCGACGCCCGAGTCCATGACGGCCTCGAGGTAGCGCAGATAGAAGTCGGTGTGAAAGCTGACTACGCGCTCCACGAACTGCGGCTTCTCGTAGACGCAACGGGTGAAGTTCACGAAGCCCAGGGGCTGCCAGCTGTTCTCGAAGGGTCCCGGCGCCGCGAAGCCGATGGGGAGGATGCGGTCGCCGTAGACGTCCACCAGCCTCCGGTGGAAGCTGCGCGCGCCCTCGATGACCCGCTCGAAGAGTCCGGCCTTCTCCTCGACCCAGCGCTCCCAGCCGGCCTCGTCCTCGAGCAGGCCGCGGGTGTAGTTGGCCGTCGCGTTGCCGCGGCCGTCCGGGGCCAGCTCCCACCCCCGTCCCCACACGTCGTGCATCGCGAGGCCCTCGGAGGCCCCGGCGCCGGACTCCAGCTGCATATGGGAGTAGATGGTCCAGTTGGCGTCGAAGCCCAGCTCGATGGCGCCCTCGACGGCGCCGCGCCAGTTGCCGTAGTAGGTGCGGTTCCAGAACCACTCGGTGTTCATCAGGGGCTTCAGGGCCCGGCCGACCAGGGGCTTGCGGAGCCACTTCGTGAAGTCCTGCGGCTTGCGGCCGAGGATCTGGTTCACGGTGGCCTGGTCCATCACCAGCCCCATGACGGGCACCCGGTCGGGCTCCTCGTGATTCACCGCCGCGAGAATGCGCTCCTTGAAATCCATCAGGCCTTGCTCCAGCGCCGCACGATCTCGGTCCCCGTGACGGCATCGGGGGCGAAGGCGTCCGCGCCGGCTTCCCGGGCGAAGCTCTCGGTAAGGGCGGCGCCGCCGACCACCACCTTCAGCTCTTCGCGCAGACCGCGGCGTTCGAGCTCCTCCAGCACCGTGGTGACACTGCCCGCGCAGATGGTCAGCAGGCAGGACATGCCGAGAGCCGCGGGTCGATGCTCCGCCACGGCGTCAGCGAAGCGTTCGGGCGCGACGTCGACGCCGAGGTCGACGACATCGAAGCCGGCGCTGTTTGCGTAGCCCGTGAAGATGTCCTTGCCCAGGTCGTGGAGATCTCCGGCCACGGTTCCCACCACGATGCGGCCCCGCTCTTCGTTGGCGTCGCCCCGGAGCAGGGGCGTGAGGAGATCCATGGCCTCCCGGGCGATCTCGCCGGCGTAGACGAGCTCGCCGAGAAACCACTCGCCCTCCTGGAAGCGCTTGCCTACCCGCTGCAGGGCTCCGGCCAGGGCATCGACAGCCTCCTGCACCGTCGACTCGCTCTCGCCCGAGGCGATGACGCCGGTGGCCTCGAGGGTGCGCTTCTTCTCGAGGTCGAGAAAGGCGCCGGTCAGCTCTTCGAGTTCTTTGCGTTTCATCCGATGTTCATTCCGCAGAGGTTGGCGCTCGGCGCGCTCGCCTCAGCGCAGCCGGTTCAGCTCGCCGCGCAGCGCGGCGATGTACTCCGGACTGGTCCCGCAGCAGCCGCCGACGAAGCCCGCACCCGCGTCGAGGAGTGCCGGGAGATGCCCGGCGAAGTGCCCCGAGTCGGAGGGGTAGACGACGTCACCCCGGTCGAACTCGGGCAAGCCCGCGTTGGCCTTCACCCAGATGGGGAGGTGGGTCGCCGTGGCCATGCTGGCGCAGATGGCGACGAACTTCTCGATGCCCGTGCCGCAGTTGGCGCCCACCACGTTGGCACCGAAGCGGGTGAGCTCTTCGGCGGCCTGCTCCGGGCTCACGCCCATCATGGTGCGGTCGCGCTGCTTGCCCGAATCGAAGACCATGGAGGCCACGACGGGCAGCCCCGTCGCTTTGGCGGCCTCGATGGCGATCTTCGCCTCGGCGAGATCGGTCATGGTCTCCACCACGATGGCGTCGGCTCCCGCCTCCGCGTGGGCGCGGGCCTGCTCATCGAAGGCCTCGTGCAGCTGCGCCTCGCTCACCTTGCCCGTGAGGAGGAGCTTGCCGCTGGGGCCCATGGAGGCGAAGACGCAGGCGCGCCCGTCGGCGGCGCGCCGCGAGATCTCCACCCCCGCGCGGTTCACCTCGGCAACCCGATCGACCTCCGGGTGTTGGGCCAGCGCGATACGGTTGGCCCGGAAGGTGTTGGTCAGCACGACGCGGCTCCCGGCATCGACGTAGGCTCGCGCAACGGCCTCGACGCGCTCGGGATGGGACAGGTTGAGGAAGTCCGGTGTCTCGCCAGCGCGGAGCCCCCGCTTCTGAAGCTCGGTCCCCCAGGCCCCGTCGCTGAGGACGGTGCCCTCCGCGAGCAGCTCTCGGATCAGTGGGTTGTCGGTCATGCCACCTCCTGTGACCTGGAACTGCCCCTCGATCACCCTACTCGCATCACCCTGCTCGCATCACTCTACTCGCTGTCGACCCGTGTGCATATCGCTACCTACGCTCGGCTCGTATCAGGCGGGAAAGGCGGTGTGGGCGACGAAGATCTCGTGAAATCGCGGATCGCTGCCGAGGGGGACGTGCTCCACCTTTTCTCGCAAGGCTTCGAAGCGGCCGGCCTCTGCGTTCCCGGTGAAGAGCGCGAGCTTGGCTCCGAGCAGGGCCGTGTTTCCAGCCGCCTCGATCTGATCATCCCGGAAGTCGACGAGACCGATGCGCCGGGCGCTGGCCGGATTGACGTAGTTTCCGAAGGCGCCCGCCAGGAAGACCCGGTCGAGGTCGCCGGCGTTGGCGCCGAAGTGTTCGAGCAGGATCTGGATGCCCGCCGCGATGGCGGCCTTGGCGAGCTGCAGCTCGCGGATGTCGTGCTGGGTCAGCTCGACCGGAGGACTGAGGACCATTGGCTGGCCGCCCCGGCCGAGGCGGCCGCTTGCGGCGATGACGCCGAGCTCGAGGCCCGCCGCTACGGCGTCGACCACGCCGCTGCCACAGATCCCCCGCGCCGGCCCGTTTCCGATCACATGGCAGCGCGGGCGCTTGCCTGCAAGCTCCACGGCGGAGATGGCGCCGCTGACGGCCTGCATCCCCATGCCGATGCGCCCGCCCTCGAAGGCCGGGCCGGCGGCCGTCGAGGCGCAGAGGATTCGACTGCGATTGCCCAGGACGATCTCGCCGTTGGTGCCGAGATCGATGAGGGCGCGCAGCTCGTCGGTCTCGTGGATCCCGCTGGCGAGGATGCCGGCCAGCAGGTCTCCGCCCACGAAGCCGCCGAGGCAGGGCAGTACCCGCACCGCGGGATCTCCCGGTAGCCGCCAGCCCAGCTCTGGAGCGGCGAAGCTGTGGGACCCGCCCTCCCTGGGCTCGAAGGGGGCGTGGGAGAGGGGTGCGAGGTCGAGGTCGCAGAAGAGGTGGTGCATGGCGGAGTTGCCCGCCACCACGACGCTCTCAAGGGGAGTCTCGGGGCGGGTGGCTGAGGTCACGAGGGCGAGGACCATGTCGCCGATGCGGGAGCGGATCGATTCGACGAGGTTCCTGCGTCCGGGCGCCGACCGCGCGAAATCGAGGCGGCTCATCACGTCCGCGCCGTGGGCCGCTTGGGGGTTCATGGACCGCTCGAGAGCGAGGACCTCGCCCGACTGCAGGTCGAGGAGCTGAGCCACCAGGGTGGTGGTTCCCAGGTCGACCGCGACGCCCCGGCCTGGGCGCGGCTCGAAGCGCAGGGGCGAGTGGTCGGAGAGGATCGCGCTCTCCCACTGCTCCACCTCGAGCGTGAGGGGCCCTTCGGCGCGGCAGCGGCAGGCCAGGCGCCAGCCCTCGGCGGCTGCGTCTGGCGTGAGCATCGCGGCGTGCTCGGGCGACAGGGGAAGCTCGCCCGCGATCACGCGAACCCGGCAGCGCGCACAGGTCCCGCTGCCGCCGCAGGGGAACTCGATCCCGTATTCGTGGAGCAAATCCTGCAGCGGAGTGCCGCTCTCCACCCGAAGCGTGCGCCCCAACGGCCGCAGCTCGATCTCGACGAGGTCGCTCACCCGTCTGCCTCCATCCCCTGAGGGGCCTTGGGTGGAAACATGTTACCGCACATGTTTCCGATTGGGGAAGGATCGCCTAGTCTGGGGCTGCGCCCTGGCGAGCTACGCGCCCGGCCGGCGCAGCCCGCAGTGCGAGCGCGCGCCGCTTCCCGTCCTCGAGTGTTCCGGAGGTGCGAGGCAATGAGCCTGCCCACGAAAGACCGCCTGGAAATCTATCGCCGCCTGCTGCTGGTGCGCTACTTCGACGAGGCCGTGAAGGAGCAGCTCGAGGAGGGCCACATTCCCGGCGCGGTCCACGCGAGCATCGGCCACGAGGGCGCCATCGTGGGCGCGTGTACGGCGCTGCGCGAAGACGACTTCATCACGGGAACCCATCGCTCCCACGGTCACCCCATCGCCAAGGGGGCTGACCTGAAGCCCCTCATGGCGGAGATCATGGGCAAGGAGACCGGCGTCTGTCGGGGGCGGGGTGGCTCCATGCATCTCGCGGACGTGAGCGTCGGCAGCGTGGGGGAGTCCGGCATCGTGGGAGGGGGGATCCCCATCGCGACCGGGGCCGGGCTGAGCGCCCAGATGCGGAGCGGCGATCGGGTTTCGGTCTGCTTCTTCGGCGACGGCGCCAGCAACCAGGGCACCTTTCACGAATCGATCAATATGGCGGCGATCTGGAAGCTGCCGGTGGTCTATTTCTGCGAGAACAATCTCTATGCCGCGACCACGCCGGCCAGGGACGTCGTCTCGGTCGAGGACATCGCGGATCGGGCCGCGGCATACGGGATCCCCGGCGTGGTGGTGGACGGCCAGGACACCCTCGCGGTCTACGAGGCGACCCTTGCAGCGGTCGCGCGGGCGCGCGAGGGACTCGGCCCCTCCATCGTCGAGGCCAAGACCTACCGTTACGGTGAGCATGCCGAGGGGCTCCTCATCCCGGTCAAGTACCGCGCCGCGGAAGAAGTCGAGGAGTGGAAGCGGCGCGACCCCGTCGCGCTCTTCCGGCGCCGCTTGCTGGAAGAGGACCGGGTCAGCGAGGAGGAGCTCGCCGGGATCGAGGCCGGCGCGAAGGCGGAGATCGAGGCGGCGGTGGAGTTTGCCGTCGCGAGCGATTTTCCGAATCCCGAGGATGTCTTCGAGAATGTCTATGTCGGGTCCGGGTCCGGGTCCGGGGCCGAGGCCGTCCGTCCGGCAGAGTCGGCGGCGGGCTCCGCGCAAGAGCAGGGCGGGGAGCGCGAGATCAGCTACTTCGAGGCGATCTTCGAGGCCCAACGCGAGGAGATGCAGCGCGACGAGGATGTGATCCTGATCGGCGAAGACATCGCGCTCTACGGCGCGACCGGACTGATGGCGGGCTTCGGGCCGGACCGCATGCGCAGTGCGCCCATCTCCGAGAACGGATTCGCCGGTATGGCGGTGGGGGCCGCCATCACGGGCCTGCGTCCCATCGTGGACTTCACCATCGCGAGCTTCGTCTATCTCGCCATGGACCAGATCGTGAACCAGGCCGCCAAGATGCGCTACATGAGCGGCGGCCAGGTTTCGCTTCCGGTCACCTTCCGCGCATCCATGTGGCACAACGGCTCCAACGCGGGGCACCACTCGGACCGGCCCTACCCCTTGTTCATGAACTCACCCGGGATCAAGGTTGCCGTGCCGGGGACGCCCTACGACATGAAGGGGATCCTCAAGACGGCCATTCGCGACGACGACCCGGTGATCCTCTTCGAGGACAACGACCTCTGGTTCCGCGCCGGGCCGGTTCCCGAGGAGGAGTTCTTCGTGCCCGTGGGCGAGGCGAAGGTGCGGCGCGAGGGAAGCGACGTCAGCGTCGTGGCCGTCGGGGCGACTTCGGCCCTCGCCCTCGAGGCCGCCGAGGAGCTCGCTGGCGAGGGCATCTCCCTCGAGGTGATCGATCCCCGCTGGCTCGTTCCCCTCGACAAGGACACCATCCTGCGCTCCGTTGTGAAGACCGGACGCCTCGTGGTGGTCGACCTGGCGAACAAGACCGCGGGCGCGGCCGCCGAGATCTCGGCCATGGTGTGCGAAGAGGCCTTCGACCAGCTGAAGCGACCGATCCTGCGGGTCGCCACCCCCGACCTCCCCATCCCCTTCAGCCCCCCCCTCGAACACCCCCTCTACCCCAGCAAACAAAAAATCATCACCGCCGTCCGCCAGCTACTCTGACCTAAAGGAAGGGGGGGGGGACGGTCCTTAACGCAAGTCGGGGATCCAGCTTGCGTTAAGGACCGTCCCCCTAGATTGCGTTGTGGAGGAGCTTTGGATGGCGACGAAGGTGCGGGTGCCCCAGTGGGGGATGGGGATCAAGGAAGGCAAGGTGGCCCAGTGGCTGAAGCGCGAGGGCGACGTTGTCGAGGAGGGCGAGCCCCTCGTCGAGATCGAGACCGCCAAGGCGCTGCAGGAGATCGAGGCGCCGGCTGGGGGGCTGCTGGCGAAGATCCTGGTAGAAGAAGGCGTCATGGTGCCCGTGCGCGAGGTCATCGCCATCATCGCCGAGCCGGGTGAAGTGATAGAGGAGTCGGGCTAGCGCGGAGCGAGCTCCCGGGAGGCCTGGCGCAGGTCGTAGTCCCCGGGCAGCACGAAGAGCACCGGCGTGTGGAGCCCATTGTCGATGTATCGCTGGATGTGCTCGCGGCAGCGCTCCGGCGAGCCGTGGATGATGAGGGCGTCGACGATTCGCTCCGGGATCGCCTCGATGGCCGCCTTGCGGTCGCCCTCCTGCCAGGCCTTGCGCATGGGCTCGAGCTCTTCGCCGCGACCCAGCCACTGATGAAAGGCCGCGTAGACCGGGACGTTCAGATAGGCCGCGATGGCGCGCCGCGCGACGGCTTGCACCAGGTCGCGGTTCTCGCTGGGCAGGACGAAGAGCCGGGCGACGAGCTCGCGGCCTTCGCCGCCTGCATGGACGAAGGGGGCAACCGTGGCGACGTCTTCGGCGGAGAGCCAGTTGAGGATGGCGCCGTCGCTCTCGCGGCCTGCGAGGCCCAGCATGCCCTCGCGGAGCGCGGCGATCATGATCCTGGGCGGCTCCGCGGGCACACGAGCCAGGCGGAAGCCCTCGACCGAAAAGGTCTCGTAGACCTCGCTGACTTTTTCACCGGTGAGGGCACGCTTCAGGAAGCGGACCGTGTCGCGCACGCGCTGGTAGGGCTTGTCGAAGGCGATCCCGTTCCAGCCTTCGACGATCACCTTTGACGAGGAGCCGATGCCGAAGACCGCTCTGCCCGGCGCGGCCTCGGCGAGGGTCGCGACGCAGCTCGCCAGGGTTCCGGCGCCGCGCGTGTAGGCGGGGACGATCGCGCTGCCGACCCGGCACGTGGGCACCCAGCTCGCCGCCAGGGCCAGGGGGGTGAAGCCGTCCGCACCGCCCGATTCGGCCGACCAGAAGTCCGTGTAGCCCAGGTCGCTCAGCTCCCGGAGCCACTCTTTCTGCTCGAGGAGCGGGACCCCGTCGAAGGGGATCGTGATCCCGAAGCGCTGCATGGGGCTCCCTCGCCGGACTTCAGGCGTTCTCGAGCTGAGCCTTGAGCGCCTTGAGGGCTCCGCCGTAGGCGCCCTCGAGGGCCGGTGCGATGGCGGCCTCCTCCACTCCCTCGGGCAGATCGAAGCGTGCGGTCCAGTCGACCTTGCAGCCCGCGCCGGCGTCGCTCACCTGGATCGTGGCCAGGTAGTTCTGGACGGGCAGGGGGCCCTCGGTGATCGAGTAGGAGATGCTGCGTGCGTCGTCGTCGTGGGCCTCGAGCTTCTCGACGATCTTGAGTGCACCCATGTTGACGGTGCGCACCGCGCCAATGCCCTCGCCCTCGGTGTCGCAGCTGTCGATGCCGGGCATCCAGCCGCCGATGCCCGCAAAATCACCAATGGACTTCCAGGCGGCATCCGCCGATGCCGCGATCTCTTCTTCGATGGCGATGGATCCCATGTCGCTTCTCCTTCTTCTCTTCTCGCGCTTCTCGTATTCTGGTTTGCGGTCGTCCCATTCATGCGCTCGGGCTTGCGCTCGGACCCTCGTCCCTCGAGATGTCAGAGGTCGAGGACGGTGCGTACGCCGCGGCTCGCCCGCAGGTCATCCATGGCCTCGTTGATCTCCTCGATGGGACGGTGGCTCGTGATGAGTGCCTCGAGATCGATGCGGCCCGCCTGCCACAGCCCGATCATGCGCGGGATGTCGTGGAGGGAGTTGCAGCTGCCGAGGAGGCAGCCGACGAGCTTCTTCTCGCTCACGGTGAAGAGCGAGGCCGGCGCCACGGTGATGGACTGGTCGATGGGAGGCGCCCCGACCATCACGATGGTGCCGCCGTTGCGAGCCGCGTTGAAGCCTGCGACGACGAGATCCGCGACGCCCGCCGTCTCGAAGGCGTAGTCGACGCCCACCTCGGTGATCTCCCGCGCCCGTGCCACCACATCGTCGCTCGTGGGGTCGAGCAGGTCCGTGGCGCCGAGCCGCTTGGCCATCTCCCGGCGCTCGGATACCGGATCCGACACGATGATGCGGCGGGCGCCCGCGAGGCGAGCTCCCTGCACGGTGGAGAGGCCGATGCCGCCGAGGCCCATGATGAGCACCGTCGCGCCCTCCTCGACCTGCGCCGTGTTGAGCACGGCGCCCACCCCGGTCTGTACCGCGCAGCCGACCACGCAGGCGATGTCCAGGGGTACGTCGGCGGGGATCTTCACGGCGCCCGACTCCTGGATCACCACGTACTCCGAGAAGGCGGCCACGTTTACACCGCGATAGACGGTCTCGCCGCCCCGGGAGAGGCCCGTAGTGCCGTCCGTGAAGGTGTTGGTCATCATGCCCATCGTACTGACACAGAGCTGGGGCTCGGCGCGAACGCACCAGTAGCAGGTGCCGCAAGGAGGGCAGGGCGAGAGCACCACCTTGTCGCCCGGGGCGAGGCCGCTCACGCCGGGGCCGACCTCGTCCACCACGCCCGCGGCCTCGTGACCCAGGATGATGGGGAGCGGGGCGGGGATCGCACCGTCCACGATGGAGAGGTCGGAGTGGCAGACTCCGCAGTGGGCGATCTTCACCCGGACGTAGCCCGGGCCGGGATCGGCGATCTCGACGTCGCTTCGCAGGACCAGGGGCTGGCCCGTCGCCTCGAGGATTGCTGCCTTCATATTGCCGTGCTCCTCTCCGTTCTCTCTCTTGCCATTCTCTCTCTTCCCGTACTTTCTCTTCTCACTTCCCCGGCATCCGGTCGGCGCGCGAAACACGCTAGTTCAGTGGCTCCGCATTGTACACTGGAGGCAATCGCTTGCCTCGGGAGCCGGCCGTGTGCTCGTATCGAGGCGCCCAGCAACAAGCACCATGGCATGCGGCACCTGCCCGTCCGTCTCACGACGCGCTGACCCGCGCTTCGGGGTGTATGCTGGGGGCTCGCGGTCGCAGAGTGGAATTGAGAGGAAGTGTGGGAGGCCTCGAGACGAACGTGGGCGGCGGCTGAAGCGGCGCCGTACTTTGTCTTCGGCAGGAGAGGGATTCGGAAGTGTCGGACAGTGGGGCCACATGGCGTTCTCCCACTCTGGCCGTCCTGGCGGCCGGGGGGCTGATCCTTTTCGCCGTGCTCGGTCTGCGCGCCGCCGGTCTGCTGCAGGGCGCCGAGGTCATGGTCTACGACCAGTACCTGCGCAGGAGCGCCGAGGGGCCCGACGCGCCTGGCGACCGCTCCGTCGTGCTGCTCGAGGTCACCGAGGAGGACATCCGCGCCCAGGGTCACTGGCCCATCAGTGATCGCGTCCTGGCCGACGCCATTCGGACCCTCGTCGACGCCGGGGCCGTGGCGGTCGGGCTCGACATCTACCGCGATCTGCCAGTAACGCCCGGCCAGGAGATCTTCGCCCGGCTGCTCGCCGGGGAGCCGCGCATCGTCGCCGTGCACAAGTTCGGCGACCCGGGGTCGGAGGGGATCCCCGGTCCACCCGCGCTGGAAGGCAGCGGGCGTGTGGGCTTCAACGACCTGCTGGTCGACCGCGACGACATGGTGCGCCGAGGCCTGCTCTTTCAGGACGATGGACAGGGCGAAGTTGCCTTCGCGTTCGCGTTGCGGGTCGCCCTGATCGCCCTCGCTGCGGAAGGTGTCGCGGCCTTGCCCGCCCACGAAAATCCCGAGTGGCTGCAGCTGGGGCCCACGACCCTGCGACCCTTCGAGGGCAATGACGGGGGTTACTCGGGCGAGGACGCAAAGGGCTACCAGATCCTGCTCGACTTCGGGGGGACCGGGCGGGGATTCGATCGCTTCAGCCTGAGCGACCTTCTCGAGGGCCGGGTCGACGTGACGCGGGTGCGGGGCAAGACGGTCGTAATGGGCTCCCACGCCCAGAGCCTGCCGGACTTCTTTCCGGCGCCGATGGGGGGGCGGCTCCCGGGCCTCGAGGTCCACGCCAACGTGATCGACCAGCTGCTGCGCTTCGGCCGGGGTCAGTCGGTGCCGCTGCGGGTGCTGGGGGAATGGCAGGAGGCTCTCCTGATCTTCGCCCTGGCGGCACTTGGCTGCATCTTCGCCCTGGCGATGCGCGGCAAGCCCCTGGTGGGCACCTCGGCCCTGGTGGTGGTCGTGCTGGCCGGTGCCGGGGCCCTGTGGCTGATGGGCCTGGTCGCATTCAGGGCGGGGCTGTGGGTGCCCGTCGTGGCACCCGTCCTGGCGTGGACGAGCGCGGTGGGCCTGCTGACCGCTTGGGTCTCCAGCCGAGAGCGCGTGGAGCGCGACGAGCTCATGCGCATCTTCTCTCGGCATGTCTCCGCCGAGGTCGCCGACGAGATCTGGCGCCACCGGGAGGATTTCTTCAAGGAGGGGCGGCCGCGTCCCCTGCGCCTCGAGGCCACGGTGCTCTTCGTCGACATGCGGGGTTACACCACACAGTCGGAGAAGATGGATCCCGAGGTGCTGCTCGACTGGAGCAATGAGTTCATGGACTGCATGGCGGGCGAGGTCGTGCGCCACGGCGGTGTGGTGGACGACTACTTCGGGGACGGCATCAAGGCCAACTTCGGCGTTCCCATCGCGCGTCGCAAGCGTGAGGAGGTCGCCCGAGACGCCGTTCACGCGGTGCGCTGCGCCCTCGCCATGGCGCGTGCCCTCGACCAGCTCAATGTCCGTTACCGGGAGCGCGATCTGCCGGAGGTCCGCATGAAGATCGGCATCGACACGGGGGCCGTCGTGGCGGGGAGCGTCGGGAGTGCCGATCGGCTCAAGTACACCGTCGTGGGCGGGGTGGCGGTCAACGCCCAGCGACTCGAGTCCACCACCGCGGTGGCGCACGACTACGACCGTTTTCCCTGTCGCATCCTGGTGAGCGGACGCACCCGGGACCTGATCGCCGGCAAGTTTCATCTCAAACCCGAGGGGGAGGTGGAGCTCAAGGGAAAAGCCGAGCGAATCGCCGCCTACCGGGTCCTCGAGGAGTTCTTGCCCCGCGGGTAGGCGACCTTTCGGGCACGAATTTGCGTCCAGTGTGAAGCCCTTCACAGTAGGAAGCCCTCCCTAACGCCGACACTGTTCTCCATGGCGAGAGGGGGATCCGACATGGCGGCACGAGCAGGGCGATTCGGGATCGGGCACAGGGGCTCGCAGAGCATCGAGCCGAGAGCGCAGCGCCACGCTTGGGGTGAGGTCGTGAAGATGATTCTGCTCGCTGTCGTGATGATCCTGGCGTTGTGTCGCGCCACGACTGCAGAGCCCTCCGCTTCCGGCACCGAAGAGTCGGGCGGAGCCATCGTCGTCGCATCGAGCGAAGCCTCGAGGCGCGACACCCGCACCGCGGGGAGCATCGTTCCTCGGCGCGCCAAGCGTGTGCAGTCCACCATCGTGTACCAGCCCCCGCGCCGCGGCTCCCCGGAGCGCGGGAAGGTGGGTGGCGGCGTGCGCGGCGGCTCGAAGGCGCTGGCAACGCCCCTGGCCCTGGTGCCCGGTCACCTGGCCTACACGGTGAACGCGAGCCCGTCGATCTTCTGGCACGTCGACGGCCCCGTGGAAGGCGCCCGGGTGTTCTTCTCCATCGTGGACGAGGATGATCTCGATGGCCTGGACATCGAGCTCGAGCTCGAGCCTCCCTCCAGGGCCGGCATCCACCGGGTTCGCCTTTCCGATCTGGGCATCACCCTGAACGACGACACCGAGTACCACTGGTTCGTCTCCGTCGTGCCCGACATGGAGAGCCGCGATCGCGATCGTATCTCCGACGGCTATGTGAGCCGGATCGACGAGCCCCTGCTCGCGGGCCAGGAGCGCGTCGCCAGCACCTTCGCCGAGCTGGGCCTCTGGTACGACGCCCTCGAGAGCCTGAGCGATGCCATCGACTCCGACCCGGGTGACCTCGAGCTGCGCGTCCAGCGCAACTCGTTGCTCATGCAGGCGGGGCTCGAGGTGGCGGCGCGCTGAGGCTCGGCAATCGAGCGGGGTCGCGGGGCAGGGTATGATCTCTGCGCATCCAGCCGCGCCGGGGACACTCCGCCCATGAGGACGAGGCCTCCAGCCGGATCCGCGCGGTCCTCGTCCTTGCGGCGGCCCTCGTTCTTGCGGTAGCCCTCGTCCTTGCGGTAGTCGCTCTTTCGGGCTTCACCTTCTGGCACGACCTGGCCGCCTATCCGCCCCAGGCGTTTGCGCTGGAGCCCCGGACCGTGCGAGGCTGGTCGTGTCAGCGGGAGGCAGACGATGAAGGCGTGGAATCCAGCGGGCGGGGAAGGGGCTCTGGTGATGTCGGGCGGCGGCGCCCGGGGCGCCTACCAGGCGGGCGTGTTGGCGGGCCTTGCCGACCTCGGCCTCATCGCGAACGGCGAGCCGCTGCCCTTCGGCGTCTTGGTCGGATCGAGCGCCGGAGCAATCAACGCCGCGGGCCTCGCGGCCTTTGCGGAGCGTCCGGTGGAGGGCATTCTTGCCCTGGTCAAGGCCTGGAGCGACGTCGAGGCCCAGCAGGTGTTTCGCACGGACCTGCGCTCCCTGGGCGGGATCGGCGTGCGCTGGGCTCGGGACCTATCCCTCGGCGGCCTCATGGGCAAGGTCTCGCCCAAGGCCCTGCTCGACACCGAGCCCCTGCGCGGCACGATCCAGGGCTGGATCCCCTTCGAGCAGATCGCCCGGAACATCGAAGCGGGGGCGCTGCGCAGCCTGGTCCTCACCGCCACCAACCTCCACACCGCCACCGGTGTCATCTTCGTCGATGGCGCTCCGGAGCAGCCGCTGTGGAACCAGGCGCGGCGCCACGTGGAGCGGGCGCAGATCGGAGTCGATCACGTGCTGGCGTCGAGCGCCATCCCACTGCTCTTTCCTCCAGTCCTGCTCGAGGAGCGCTGGTTTGGTGACGGCTCCATCCGCAATACGGCACCCCTGAGTCCCGCGATCCACATGGGTGCCCAGCGCATCCTCGCCGTCGGCGTGCGCGAGCCGCGCGCCGAGGGGGAGATTCACGAGCAGGCCCGCGGCCGGTCGGCTCCCTCCATCGCCGAGATCGCCGGCGTGCTGCTCGACGCGGTGATGCTCGACGCCATCGAGGTGGACGTGGACCACAGCGAGCGCGTGAACGAGAGCGTGCGCCGCTGCGCCCAGGCGCTACCCGGCCAGCCCTTCCGCCGGGTCGACGTGCTGGCGGTGCATCCCTCCGAGGACATCGGCGCCCTGGCCCACGAGCTCGCAGACCGCGTGCCCAGGGTCGTGCGTTACCTCATGCGCGGCCTGGGGAGTGACGAGGCCATCACCGAGCTCACGAGCTACCTGCTCTTCGATCCTCTCTTCTGCGGTCGCCTGATCGAGCTCGGCCGCGAGGACGTGAAGGCGAACCGGGACGAGATCGAGCGCTTCTTCGCCGAGCCGGCGGAGCTGCCGGTGGTGCCGGGGTGAGGGGGGGGGCTGCTGCGTCGCTTCGTCACCCCGGGCTACGTACAGCGCACGCCCGAGCCTTCGTCAGAAGCGGTACTTGACTCCGAGGATCAGCGAGAGGTAGTCGAAGTCGTTGATGTCGCCAAAGGGGAGGACATAGGTGACGTCGAAGCCGATGGCGACGTTCTCGGTCGCGTAGGCGTCGACGCCGCCGCCGACGCGCAGGGCGAAGCCCACATCGGAGTGGGTGCCCAATGCGTCGACCAGACCCTTTACGCGCGTGTAGCCCATGCCGAGGCCGAGTAGACCGAAGGGCTGGATGCGACCGTCCGAGATGTAGGCCTTGCCGTTTGCCGTGAGGGTCCAGAAGTCGAACTCGGAGCGCTGCGTCTTTGGGTCGCCATTGATGAGCAGATCGCTCACCTTGACGCTGACATAGGGGAGATACTCGAACTGCAGCTCCGTGCCGAAGTGGGACATGAGGCGATAGCCTGCGCGAGCATTGAAGCCGAAGGGGCTGCTCACGTTGGCATCGATCTCGGAGACGAGGGGTTCGGACAACGCGTCCTCGATCACACCGGTGAGCTCGGTGAAGAGCGCCCACGAGGCCCCCGCTCCGAGGTACCAACCAGGGCGTCCGTAGTCCGCCTGGGCCTGCGCCGAGATCGGGATCACCAGTGCGACGGCAACTGCTGCGAAGATCACGAGCGTCCTGTGCATCCCCTGCATTTCAACTTCTCCTCCGAGGCGGCCATGAGCCGCTCTCTGTCGCTCTCCAAACGAAGCAGCATGCTAATACGTTTCGTCCGGTCCCGGGTCGGGTTTTCGCCGCTTCGCGTGACGCTTCGTCCCCACGCCGCCGGGCACCCCAAAAGTGGCTTCGACGCGTTGAATTCGTCCGCAATTGCAGCAACTTGGCGATATCCGCCCGAAGGCGGGCCAGACGGCGCCAGGCCTCGGAGCCGAGTTTTTCCGAGTGCAGGAGTCCGGGACCCGATCGTGTTTTTCGCCTCACGCGGAGAGGCGCTCGTTGTACCATGCTCCGCCAAGGAGGTGCCATCTTGCGCGACCGGCTGATCGTCCTGCTCCCCTCTCTCGCACTGATCTCTGCGCTCGTCCTCACCTTTTCTCTCACCCTCCCGGTGGCCGCCCACGCCAGCACCCTCGAGGAGGTGCAGGCCTGCATGCGCGCGAACCTGCCCGAGACGACCAGTGTGCAGACGATCGCCTTCGTCACCAAGGACCGGATCGGCGCCGAGTCGGAGACGAAGGCCACGCTCTACTGGAAGCGCTTCGATAACGACCTGTCGCGGGTGATGGTTCGCTTTACGGGGCCGCCCGATCTGCGCGGCGCGGGGGTGCTGATGCTCGAGAAGAAGGGACGGATGCCGGACCAGTTCATGTACCTGCCCGAGCTTGGACGCACGCGGCGGGTGTCGACGCGCATGATGTCGAGCTCGCTCTTCGGAACGGACTTCACCTACGAGGACTTCACCCGCATCCAGGGCATGACGACCGGCGCGACCGAGCGCCTGATCGGGGAGTTCGAGATCGAAGGGGGACGCACCCACGTGTTGGAGAGCCTCCCCGGTCCGGATTCCGGCTCCGGCTACGAGCGCATCGTCGAGTACATCGATGTGAAGATGTGTGTTCCCCTCAAGACGGAGATGTACGAGAGTGGCAAGCGCTTGCGCAAGGTGGCGACCACGCCGCGTGCCGAGGTGAAGAAGGCCCTGGACAAGTGGGTGCCGCGTCTCGTTCACATGCGCGACGAGCGCGAGGAGACCGAAACGCGGCTGGTGATCGAGAAGATCGAGCCCGGAGTGAAGATCAACCGCAAGGTCTTCTCCGAGCAGAACCTCCAGTCGCGCGATTAGGAGGGTGGCCCGATGTCGGGCCATCCGACGCCGTGGAAGATCCCGCGTGGCGGGGTCGCTAGCCAGGAGCCCGACCCAAGAGGAGCGCGCCCATGGACCGCATCCTCAGCCTCGTGACGCGACGAGCCGGTTGGATGCTCGCGTTGGTCGCGGCCGCGACGGTGCTCGCCCTGCTGCAGCTCGTCGATCCGTTGACGGGCGAGATGCGCCTGGAGCTCGATCCGTCCATCGACCGCATGTTGCCCGAAGGGGACGAGGAGCGGGTCTACTACGACTACATCCGGCGGCTCTTCGGCAGCGACGAGACCATCGTCGTGGCTCTCGTCGATGATGACGTCTTCACTGCCGAGAACTTGCGGGCGATCCAACGCATCGCCCAGCGCGTGGAGCTCCTCGACGGGGTGCAACGGGTGGTGAGCCTCGCCAATGCGCTCAACATCCGCTCCGTCGACGGCGATCTGCTGATCGAGCCCTTCGTCGATCGCGTGCCCGAAGCTCCCGAAGAGCTCGCGCGGATCCGGGGCGAGGCCCTCGACAACCCCATCTACGCGGGCAACCTCGTGGCGCGCAACGGCGGGGCCGCGGGCATCCTCGTCTACCTGCAGAACATCCCCGAGCGCGAGCTTCTCGCCATGGGGATCGATGAGCAGATCCGACGCGTTGCCGACGAAGAGCGGGGCGAGGCGGAGGTCTGGATCACCGGCGGCACGGTGGTGAAGGCCGAGACGGGCCGGATGCTGGTGCGCGACCTCTCGCGCACGGTGCCCCTCGCCATCGCGGTCTGCCTCGTCGTGTCCCTGCTCGCCTTTCGTTCGCTGCCCGGGATCCTCGTGCCGGTGCTCACCACCCTGCTCGCCCTGGTGTGGACCCTCGGTGCCGTGGCGGCGGCGGGCGTGTCGCTCAACCTCGTCACCGCACTCGTGCCCTCGCTCATCCTGGTGGTGGGCTTCGCGTACGCGATCCACATCGTTTCCGAGTATCACGACGAGCTGCGCACGGCGCCCGATGAGCCCGAGCCCGTGCGCGCGGCGCTCGACAAGGTCGCGCTGCCGGTGGCGCTCACGGGCCTCACGACCGCGGCGGGCTTTCTCGCGCTCACGGTGAGCCCGATCGACGCGATCCGTGAGTTCGGGATCATCGCCACCCTGGGCGTCGCCTTCACGGTGGTGGCCTCCCTGGGAGCGGCGCCCGCGGTCCTGACGCTCCTGCCCCGCCCGCATGTCGCGGCTACGCGGGGGGACACGCCCTTCGATCGGGCGATGGAGCGCCTGGGCCGCTTCGACGTGCGCTTTCGCTGGCCCATCCTCGGCTTTGCAGCCGTCGTCGCGCTGCTCTCCGTCTGGGGGACTACCCGTATCCGGGTGAGCACCGAGTTCTTCCCGCCGGATGGCGTCCTGCGGGAGAACATCGACGCCGTGAATCAGCACCTCGAGGGCGCCAACACGATCTACGTCGTGCTCGAGACGGAGTACCGCGACGCCTTCAAAGAGCCCGTCAACCTCCGCGAGATCGAGGAGCTCCAGGGCTGGCTCGAGGCCCAGCCCGAGATCGGCGGCAGCACCTCCCTGGTGGACTACCTGAAGATCATCAACCGGGGCTTTCACGACAACGAGCCCCAGTACCTCGTCATCCCCGACTCGCGTCGGCTCATCACCCAGCTCTTCTTCTTCGGGGCCAACGACGAGCTGCGCAGCTTCGTCGATTCCCGCTATCAGACGGCGAATATCGTGCTGCGCACCCGGGTGACGGAGTCGGCCGAGACGGCGCTCCTCGTCGAGCGGATCGAGCAGCGTCTCGCGGAGCTGCCCCGTCACCTGCACTGGAGGGTGACGGGCAACGGTGTGATCGTCTCCAAGACCATCGACGACATCGCTCGCGGCCAGGCACTCTCACTCTCCGTCGCCTTCCTGATCATCTTCGCGATCCTGGCGGTTCTCTTCACCTCGCCGCGGGTGGGCTTTCTTGCGCTCATTCCGAACGCGCTGCCCGTCATCGTCTACTTCGGCGTGCTCGGGCTCACGGGGGTGACGCTCAACACCACGACGGGCCTGGTGGCCTGTATCGTGCTCGGCATCGCGGTCGACGACACGATCCACTTCCTCGCGCGCTTCAACAGCATGGCTCGCCAGCGTCTCGACGAGGAGCGCGGCATCGCCGAGGCGCTGCGCTCCGTCGGGCGTCCTGTGACGATTACGACCATCGCACTCTGCCTGGGCTTCCTCACTCTCACCACCAGCGAGCTGCGCAACCAGGTGCAGTTCGGCGCCCTCGCGGCCTTCACCCTCGCCGTCGCCTGGCTCGTCGACATCACCTTCACGCCGGCTCTGGCCGGGCGCATGCGGATCGTCACCCTGTGGGACGCCCTGTCTCTCGATCTCGGACACGATCCCCACAAGGCGATCCCGCTCTTCGACGGCCTGCGGGCCACTCAGGCCCGGGTGGTCGCCATCATGACGAGCGTGCGGAGCTTCGAGAAGGGGGAGCAGATATTCGAGGCCGGGGCAGAGGGCGGCGAGATGTACGTCGTGATCGATGGTGTGATGTCGGCGTCGGCCCGCGCCAAGGATCGCGTGGTGAAGTTCGGTGAGATGCGCCGCGGCGACACCGTAGGCGAGGTGGCTCTCTTCTACGGCCGGCGCACCGCGGACGTCCACGCCGAGACCGACGTGCGCGTTCTGCGTCTGACCAGGCAGAATCTCGAGCGCCTGCGCCGCCGCTACCCGCGGATCGGCGCGCAGATCTACGCCAATCTGAGCAAGATCCTGGCAGACCGGGTGGCGTCGACGACCCGGTCCCTCAGCTGATCGAAGCCCCATGCCTTACATCGAAACCCCATGACTTACATCGAAGCCCCATGACTTACGACGTCGCACCGCTACTCGCTCCCGCCCAGTGTGCTCTGCTCGTCTTCGAGTGTCAGGAGGGTGTGATCGGCGAGGGGAGCCAGCTCCCCACCCTGGCTGCGGCGGCCCGCGCGGGCGCCCTGGTGCCGAACATTGCGGTACTGCTCGCCGCCGCGCGCGCGGCCGGCGCCGGCGTCTTCTACTGCAAGGTTGCAAAGCGCCGCGATGGCGTCGGCAGCCCCTGCAACACACCCCTCGAGCTCCGCTTGCGCGGCCAGGGGTCCGGGGCTCCGGGCGGGCCCGACCTGGGCGATATCGTGGCGGAGCTCGCGCCGCAGCCCGGCGATGTGGTGGTGAGCCGGGAGCACGGACTCACGGGTTTCTACGAGAGCGGACTCGATTCCTACCTGCGCAACACGGGCGTGCGCACGGTCGTACTGACGGGGGTTTCCGTGAACGTGGGCGTGCTGGGGACCGCCATCGAAGCGGTGAACCGCGGCTACACGGTCGTCGTGCCCACGGACTGCGTGGCGGGGGATCCGCCGGAGTATGCCCAGCAGGCGCTGCGCTACAGCGTGCGCAACGTCGCCTTCCTCGCGACCGGGGCCGAGATCGAGGCGGTCTGGTCGGCCTCGAGTCGATGATCACCTCGCTCCGGGTCGCGGCAATCAGGGACCGAGATCGGTCCCGCCGGAGTCGATGATCTTCTGCAGGCGCTGCAGCTGGGGATCCCCCTGCTCCAGGATTCGTTCCAGCCACTCTCGCACATAGTCGAAATCGAGGGCCTCGTTCGCCGCGTAGACCATCTCGGCGATGTCTCGCCAGTCCTTCTCGCGGTTGAACACCACTTTGTAGGTCATGAGGTCTTCCGGACTGAGTACGTGGATCGGGTCGCCGCCGAAGTCGACGACTCTTCGCCTGGCCATCGAGCTCTCGTGAAGGGCGTCGTAGGAGAAGAAGAGATCGATCGGCGTCTTCTGCCAGAAGACCCGGGCCTGACCGTCTCGCTCGATCCGCTCCGGCAGGGCGGGATCGTCCGCCGAGACACCGAGCGCGCCCAGAACGGCGAGCACCTCGTGCCCTCTCGTTGCCGGAACGAAGATGTTCACGTCGATGTCGGCCGTTGCGCGAGGCGTTCCGTAGTACGCGAGGGCGTTGGCGCCGCCGAAAGCATGGGGGATGTCGGCGCCCTGCAGTGCTTGTTCGATGGCGACGATCTTCTCGTCGAAGAGCATGGGCTAGGAAGCCTGGGAAGGATCGGAGCTGAAGCGCGGGAAGAGCTCTCGCGGACGCGTCCTCAGCGGCCCACGCGATCGGACGATGCGGTCCGCGGTTCGCAAGAGACCTCGGAGCGCGCTCCCGCGCACTCCTTCGGGCTGTCCGATCCACTCCGCGGCGTCCTCGAGATGGGCCGGAGGGGACTCGCTGGGCAGGGGTTCGAGGGCCGCCCTGAGCAGCGCGGCCAGGCCGGGATCCAGGCGTCCGCCGCGCTGGAGCTTCGCGAGAAGTGCACGCGCCTCGGGATAGCGGCGGCGGTGTGTCACCGGGATCTCCATCGCGAGGGCGCGGGCCACCAGCGCCATGCGCTTGAGGGGCTTGAGCGCCTTCTCCTCGGCGCGGTCCAGCACCTCGGGAGTCAGCACGCCGCGAAAGCTCGCGAGGATGCGCTGCCGCGGGCCGCGCTCGGTGCTGAGGCACTCGCGAATCTCGTAGCGACCATCCTGTTCTCGAATCGAGGCCATTGCCGCTCCGTAGAGTCGCTCCGTACAGCCGTTCTGTTCAGTGCTTTCGACTACTAGAATAGTATTATTGAGTACTAGATTCCATTCCGGATTCCGATAGATCGGCAAATGGTCCTGTAAATAGTTGAATTTGGTAAGTAAAATTATTTGCGTCCGAGTTCTCATTTTCAGCGAGGGCGCCAGGTGACCCTCCTCGGCTGAGGCCGGAGTGCACTGCTCGGGGAGCTCGCGCGGCCGAGGGCCACGACGAAGCGATCCACGATCGTCTACTCCCGACTCCGGCGCGCGAGTTCTTGCGCCGTCGTTCCGTACACCAGCGCGGCGCCGAGGCTGGGAAAGCGGCCGAAGAACGAGGCTGAGAGCCTTGCAAACCAATGATCCGTCACGATCAGCTTGCCGCGCCGCTTCGTCTTGCGCCAGATGGCTCGCGCCGCGGAGGCCGGCTCGTTCGACCGCCACCCGATCGTCTTGTCCGCCTCTTCGCCGGGATTCAGGGAGCCCATCGACCGATCGGCCCAGCCCGACAGGACTGTGCCCAGCTTCGCGACCTGGACGTGAACGTCGATGTCGGGGTTCTTCTTGATTTCGTATGCGATGGCGGCGCTGAAATGATCGATGGCCGCCTTGGTGGCACTGTAGATGGCGTCGAAGGGGAGGGGCCAGGAGCCTCCTACCGACCCGACATTGATGAGAATGCCGCCGCGGCGAAAGGCCCGATTGTTGAGTGCCGCATGGGTGAGGGTCGCGAGCGCTCCGAGGTTGAGGGCGACCATTCGTTGAACTCCCTCGATCGGAAGCTCCTGGAACTCATCGACCAGGCTGAAGGCCGCGTTGTTGACGACGATGGCGAGGTTGGGAGTCTCACGGAGCTCGTCCGCGAGGGCGCGTTGCTCGTTCGCGTCAGCGAGGTCGGCGCTTCGGATGCGAACCCGAGCCGCGAATTCGGTCTCCAGCTCCTTCGCGAGATCTTGCAGGCGAGACTCGTTGCGTGCCACCACGAGGAGGTCGAAGCCGTCGGCCGCGATCAGGCGAGCCAGCTCCCGTCCGAATCCCTCGGAGGCTCCTGTCACCAGTGCGACGCCTCGAGCGGTGGTCGTCGTCTGACCTGTCGATTGTCCGGTCGATAGCCCGGTAGATTGGCTGCCCATCTTCCCGCAGGCCCCTGCTTCTTCGGCTCAGGATCCAGTGCGCTGCGATTCTAGGCGCTCGATTCTTCGCCTGCCACGCAGCAGCAGTGGGAGACACATAGCGATGGGAGAGGGTGATGGTTCTCCTGGCGGGCCTGATCGACCCCCGCCTGGCCCTGGGGCGCGGCACGCCCCGATCTCAGCGCCGACGTGCGGCGAGGCCGACCAGCCCGATTCCGAGCAGCAGCGCGGTGCTGGGCTCCGGGACCTCGGCGGGAATCGCGTCGAAGCCCATGAGCGCGAACTCGTGATGCTCGTCCTCGAAGAACTTGCCCGGGGCCCTGAACTCGACGAGCTGCACGCCGCCGATCAGCCCGCCCAGGTCGATGATGTGCTCGCCATTGCTGTCGCGCGCTCCGGTACCCGGCAGGTTTTTTGCGTCGAACTCCACCCAGGTGCCGCGATTGATGCGGTATGAGCCGGTCTCCACATAGCCCCGCTCGATGAAGAGATCCGAGATATAGATCGCTGACACGGCGACAGTGGTATTGAAGACGACTTCGAGAACTTCCTCGGCTTCGATCTCGTCCTTCTCATACGAGAGGCGGACCCCGAGCCCGTCCTTGTCATCCTGCCAGAAAGTCGCGGGGCTCGGATTTGCGCGGATGGTCAGGCTGACACCCGACTGAGTTCCGGTGTAGTGGGTCTCGTACTCCGCGTCAGCCCACGGATCCTCATCGCGGAAGTCGATCAGAGGTGTGTACAAAGAAGTGGCCTGGGCAGATGCGGCAAACACGCAGATGCAGAACAGGGCCAGAGCGAAATGGAACGATCGCATTCAGATTCTCCTAAAACAGGGGCGAAATGAGAACCCCGATTTCAGGAGATGAGTGGCTGGTGGTGGCCAAAAGTGTCGGGAAAAACCCTCAACGAAATTGGATAGGACCGGAAACGCGATCCGACGCCCTCGCTCGCGAGGGCGGGCGCGGTCCCGGGTCGAAAGTGCTGGCCCGAGCGGAAGTTTATGTGCAACTTCCAGCTGAGTTATCTGAAGTTAAAGGGATTTTTCGGAATCTGGAGAAGTGCCGTGTCGCGCCGGATAGCCAGCTCACTCCTGGGACTTGCAGGCCAGGTTGCCGTCCGCTTGCTTCGAGCTGAACGCCGGGTCAGCCCAGCGTCCCCCCATCCCCCACCTGCACCGTCCGCCCGCAGAATTCCTCGCTCACCATGGCTTCCATGAGCGCCGGGTCGTCGGTGTTCGCCACCGTGCGTCGCCCGTCGGGCAGGTCGCACACCGCGGTCCCCCGGGGTGACGCATCGCCCTGGTACTGCACGGTGTAGCTCGCCACCGTGGCGGGCCCGCTGTAGTCGCCCACCAGCTCCCGGGTCTCGGTTCCCGCCGCCACCGCCTCGCTCACGTCCTCGCACGCGAAGCCGGCGGGGTTCGGCTCCGTCGACCACACGCCGAAGCCCTGCTTCGAGATCATCCCGCTGATCGAGGTGACGAGGCCGCTGCTTCCCGGGTCGCCGCGCAAGACCTCCACCATGCGCGCGACGGCCTGGAGCACGTAGTTGTTGAGCGGCCCGCCCGCGAAGGTCATGCCGCCCGTCACGGTGAGGGGCCGATCCGAGGCGATCCCCAGCTCCCGGGCCTGGATGCGCACGGCCGAGGGGAAGCAGCTGTAGATGTCCAGGTGCTCGACCGCGTCGATGGTCTTGCCCGCGAGCTCGAGGGCCCGGCCGCCGCCGATCTGCACGGCGGGGCAGCGGTGCATGTCGGCCCGGGCCGAGACGGGGACGAGATGATTCGACTCCGTGCCCGAGAGGGGGAAGACCCAGCGCTCCCGGGGCACGCCGTGGGCGCGGGCCTTCTCGGCGGAGCAGAGGATCAGGCCCGCGGCCTGGTCGACGTTCCACTGGGAGTTGTGGAGCTTCGTGTAGGGAAAGGCGAGCATCTTGTTGCGCGGCGTTGCGTTGCGGATCTCCTCGGCGCTGACCGCCTTGCTGTTCCAGGCGTGGGGGTTGCCCGTGGCCACCCGGCTGAAGTCCGCCCACAGCGCTGCAACTTCGTCGCGGTGGGCGTCGAGGCCGAGGCCTTCGCTGTAGCGCAGGGCGTTCTCCATGATGGTGTAGTAGGCGACCGGCATGAGGAGGCCGCGCTCGGCCTCGAGCTCGGCCCATAGCGAGCCGTGTGGCTGCAGATTCGTGTCGGGCTCGACGCCGGTCTGCTCGGTATCGGAGATCTCCTTGCCCGCGATTCCGGCACGCAGGGTGCGGTAGCGGGCCTCGCCGCCGGTCACGAGCACGACCTCGGCGGCGCCGTCGGCGATGCTCTGGCAGGCGCGGCTGAGGAGGGTCTGCTGGAGGATCCCGATTCCAGCAAGAATCGTCCTGGCGCCACCGGCCCCGAGGCGGTCGGCGACCAGGCGGGCGGCGTCCGAATACTCCCAGAAGCCGCGGGGCACGCCCACCGAGTCGGCCTCGGCCAGGAGCTTCGGGCTGCCGGCGTCCTCAGCGGCCCGCTCGAGGGCGGCCACCATGAGATCGCAGGCCTCGAGGGCCTCGCCGGGGTCTTCGCAGCGTTGGCTGGCGACGCCGGCGCCCACCAGGACGGGGGTTCGGGGATCGAGCTCCATGGCGTGTCTCCTCGTGTCGGCGGCTCCGGGGCGCTCAACGTAGCGGGCGCCGCGCATCTTTTCACAGGCCAGGTCTCACAGCCCGGGTCGGGTATCTTCGGGGCGGGAGGAAGCAGCGATGTCAGCGGAATCGGAAGCAGCCCTCGCGGGCGTGCGCGTGATCGAGCTCGCCCACTTCGTCGCGGTGCCGGCGGCCGGGGCCCTGCTCGCCGATCTCGGCGCGGATGTGATCAAGGTCGAGCAGCCCGACGGCGAGATCTACCGCCGTGGCAATCCGCGCCTCGCGGGCTATGAGTGCGACTTCCCGGAGAGTCCGCCCTTTCACCTCGACAACCGGGGCAAGCGCTCGATCGGCCTCGACCTGACCCGGCCGGAGGCGCGCGAGGCGTTGCAGCGGATGATGGAGGGCGCCGAGATCTTCATCACCAACATGCTGCCCGCGCGCCGCGAGAAGTTCGGCCTCGACCACACGAGCCTCCTCGAGCGCAACCCGAGCCTCGTCATGGGCGCCATCACCGGCTACGGCTACGGGGGCGAGGCCGCTGACGAGCCCGCCTTCGACTACAGCGCCTGCTGGGCGCGCAGCGGCATGATGGACGCCACGCGGGACGAGGGCGTGCCCCCCTCCATGTTGCGTCCCGGCGTGGGCGACCATGCCGCCGCGGTCAATCTGGTGACCGGGCTTCTCGCCGCCATGCGCCTGCGAGACCGCACGGGCCGGGGCCGCTACGTCGACGTCTCCCTGCTGCAGACGGGTCTGAACCTGCTCGGTGTCGACATCGCCAACACCCTCGTGGTCCGCGAGCCCCTGAAGCGCCACGACCGCAAGCGCAACGCCAACGCGCTCTGGAACAGCTACCCGGTGGCGGGGGACCGCTGGATCATGCTGGTCATGATCGACCCCAATCGCTACTGGGACAAGTTCTGTGGCGCCATCGAGCGGCCGGACCTGCGCGATGACGAGCGCTACGCGGACGGGTGGGTGCGCAGCGCCAACTCGGAGGCCCTCATCGCCGAGCTCGAGGGCACCTTCGCCGCTCGCAGCCTCGAGGAATGGAAGCCGCGCCTCGACGCCGCGGGGATCATCTGGGCTCCGGTGATGCGCGTCGACGAGGCCATCGAGGACTCCCGGGCCAGGGGCTGCTTCCGCGAGATCCAGCACCCCACCGCCGGGCCCTTCGAGACCCTGTCTCCGCCATTCCGTATCGAGGGAGAGGAGATCGGTGCGCGACGCGGCGCGCCGGAGCTCCACGCCGACGCTCGGGACATCCTCGGCGAAGCGGGGCTCAGCGACGACGAGATCGAAAAGCTCGTCTGAGGCCCCGGGGTCCGCTCAGAAGTCCATGGGCATGTCCATCCCCATGTCCATGGGGATGTCGGGGATGTCCATGTCCATGTCCATGGGCATGGGCTCGGCGTAGCCCGGCTCGGGCATGGGCACCGCGATGGGTTCGTCGGGATCGATGTCGCAGTCGACGCAGGGCGGTCGGTCGACCACGATGTAGCGATCGCGATAGCCGTACCACGGTCCGCTGCCGTAGTGGCCGCGGTAGTAGCCGCCACGGTAGCTGCCGCCCACGCAGGCGATGGGAGTCAGCATGAGGGCGCCCATCGCGACGACGAGGAATGCGATGGAGATTCGTCTCATCGGTCCACGACCTCCCTGGACAGGGCGCGGCGACTATAGATGGTGAAGGCCGCGCCCGTGGGATCCTGCAAGATCGCCGCGGAGCCATCGCGCAGGAGCAGCGTTCCGCCGAGCTCCACGGCCCGGGTCACGCTCCCAGCGAGATCCTCCACGAGCACATAGGGGAGCCAGTTGGCCTCGACCTCCGCCCAGGGAATGGCGAAGAGGCCGGCCCGCGGCCGATCGCCTGCCTTCAGGATGCGCTGGCTCTGGCCCCGAAACTCGACGCTCGCCTCGCGCCAGCCCGTCAGGGGGGCGTAGAAGTCGACGGCGCGGTCTGGGTCGCGGGTCCAGAGCTCCACCCAGGCCCAATCGCCGACAGCGAGCGCGCTATCGGGTGGATCGCCGTTCTCGGACCGGAGCAGGACGAAGAGGGCGCCTTCGGGATCGCTCACCACTGCCATGCGCCCGCGTCCCTGGACGTCGATGGGCTCCTCGATCACGGCTCCGCCGCGCTTCCGTACGCTGGAGATCGCGAGGTCGACGTCGGCGACCGAGAGTGTGCCCAGCCAGCGGGCGCCGCTGTCCTCGTCGTCTACGTCTTCGATGTAAGCCGCGCCCGCGATGGGTCTGCCACGCTGCCGGATGAGCGAGTAGGCGTTCTTGCCCCGGTGCACCGTCTCGAAGCTCCACCCGAAGAGGCCGCTGTAGAAGTGCTCCGCGCTGGTGAGGTCATCGGTCACGAGATCGAACCAGACGAATCGCCCCACGTCGCGGTGGAGCGTGGGCTCGGCTGTGATGGCGGGCAGGGCGGGGCCTCGCCCCGCGCAGGCGAAGAGCAGCGTCAGGCCGGCGAGCAGCAGGGCGAGCCGGATGCGCCGGGTCGTCCGCCCGCGCGGTGACGCGCAAGAGGCGTAGCACGCCATCGGGTAGCTCATGGGATCCCCCCTCGGAGTTACGACCGGGCGCGGTGCATGTTACTCGAGCGCCAGTCGGTCGTCGCCCGCAAAAGGGATCCAGCGATCCAATGTTCGTCGAGAATTCGGACTCTCGGGCCGCTTGGCGTTGGCTCGCCGGTGCCTGTCAAGCCGGTTTCAAGCGATAGCGAATGGGGATGTGCTTGGGGCCGCCGACGAAGCTCGCGGCGAGCAGGTCGACGGCCCCGCTGAACTCGATGCTCTCGAGGCGCTCGGCGAACTGCCGGAAGAAGACGCGCAGGTCCATGCGCGCGAGGTGGGCTCCCAGGCAGAAGTGCTCCCCGACGCCGAAGCCCAGGTGGGGGTTCGGGTCGCGGTCGATGCGAAAGGCAAAGGGGTCCGCGTAGATCTCCTCGTCGCGGTTTGCCGAGGCGTAGAAGAGCGCGACCGAGTCCCCGGCCTCGATCTTCTGGCCGCGCAGCTCGTAGTCCTCGGTGGCCGTCCGCGAGAAGTGATTCACCGGAGTGCTCCAGCGCACGATCTCGTCGGCGGCGAGCTCTGCCAGGGAGGGATCGCGGCGGAGCTTCTCGAGCTCTTCGGGGTGCTCCATCAGCGCGACGAGCCCGCTCGAGATGGCGTTCCGGGTCGTGTCGTGGCCCGCCACCATGACGAGGAAGAAGAGGGAGAAGAGCTCGAAGGGGGGCACTGGCTCGCCGTCCAGACTTGCGTTGGCGAGCACCGAGGCGAGGTCGTCGGTGGGGTTGGCGCGGCGCTCCTCGATGATGCCCGACAGGAAGGCGGCGGCCTCCTTCAGGAAGCCGAGGCGGTCGCTCCGGCTATCGCCCTCCCGCGCGAACTCCGGGTCTTCCAGGCCGAAGTTCTCGTTGGTGATGCGCAGGACGAAATCCTCCTGCTCGCGGGGGATGCCGAGCAGCTCGGTGATCATGCGCAGAGGCTGAAGGGCCGCGATGCGGGTCACGAAGTCGCACTCGTAGGCACCGCCGTCCCGGGCCAGCTCGTCAAGGATCTCCCGGGTGATCTCTTCGAGGCGGTCCTCCAATCGCTTGACGGCTCGAGGCGTGAAGAAGGAGCTCACCAGGCGGCGGTAGTCCCGGTGCTCGGGCGGGTCCATGTTG
>JAFDEK010000142.1 GCA_019310385.1 Deltaproteobacteria bacterium | reverse complement strand
CAGGGTGAGCAGGACGGCCAGCGCGGGCGTGCTCTCGAAGAGATCCGCCGCGCCCTCTCCGCCGCGGTTCAGCAGCTGCAGGAGGTACCACTGGCAGCCAGGTTGCGCGCCGGAGGCAAGCTCGAGGGGCCGCCCGGGAATGGCGTCGAAGAAGCGCGCCACGGCGGCGCGGCGCTCGACCCCGACCGACGAGCGATCGCCCCCCGCCGCTGGGTGCTCGACCCCAGCGAGGGGCCCGCCGAGGGGAAGGGCGAGCTGTCGCGAATCGGCGCGGCGGCGGCGGCGACGACGGGGCGCCGCCGCTTCGGGGCCCCGGGGCTGGGCTTCGCCGAAGCCGAATTCGCCGAAGCCGAAATAGTGGCCGCCGTGACGGCCCCGCAGATGACCGCGGGGATGATCGGCGACCTCGCGCGCGGCCAGATCCAGCTCGGGGCCCGCCGGCCGCCACCGCTCCTCGCGACGCTGGGACGGGAGCCATTCACAGCCCGCCCGTTCTCCCCACGGGCGCACCACCAGCAGGGTGCGCGGAGTCGCGAGCAGCAGGTGCTCTTCTCCGAACCAGGCCCCCGGCGTGAAGCCCGCGGGCGACCTGCGACGCTGGATCTCGTGGGATAGGGCGCGGCACTCCCGCTCGAACATGAGCCCCTGAAGCCTGAAGCCTGATGCCTGATGGAGATGATGGAGATGATGGAGACGAAGCCGGACGACGACGAAGCCGGAGCATTGTATCACCGCGCGGCACGAACCCGATCGCAAAACGTGAAGATCGGTCGAGAACGCGCCATGTATAGTCTGCCGTCACGTCTCTTCGGGTAGGAGAAGCTTCCCCATGGCAAAGCTCGACCTCGGCGTCGACCCCAAGAAGGACTTCGAGCGCAAGCTCATGAGCCCCGACCAGGCCGCAAGCCTCGTCGAATCGGGCGATCTCGTCTGGATGCCCAGCGGCCATCAGCCGCCGGCCATCCTCGCCGCCCTGGCGGCCCGCGAAGCCGAGCTCGAGAAGGTCACGATCCGCAGTGTCGTGATTCCCAACATGGGCTGGTTCCGCGAGGACGCGCGCAAGGCCTGGGACCTGCAGGTGCAGTACGCGCTGGCGCCCGACAACCGCGAAGCCCTGGGCGAGCGCTTGATCGACTTCAACCCCTTCCCCATGGTCAACCAGCACAAGGCCGCCGACCATCGCGCCGGCGAAGAGGGGCGCCCCATCGACAACCTCTTCCTCGTCGTCACGCCCCCCAACGACCAGGGCTACGTGTGCGTGGGCAACGCCTGCTGGGACGCGGTCAGCAGCACGCGCCGGGCAAAGCGCGTGATCGCCGAGCTCTCCGACGGCCTGCCGCGCACCTGCGGCGACAGCTGGATCCACGTCTCCCAGCTCGACGCCGTCGTGCAGGGCGACCGGCCCCGGCTGGCCGCCCCGGACCCCACGCCCGAGAGCTTCCCCGACGCGGATCACCGCATCGCGGCCAACATCAAGAGCATCGTGAAGGACGGCGACACCCTGCAGCTCGGGATCGGCAAGCACACGGGCGCCCTCCCCATCCTCGGCGCCTTCGACGACCACAACGACCTGGGCTTCTTCTCCGAGCTGACGGTGCCCGGCTGCATCGACCTGGCGCGCCGGGGCGTCATCACGAGCAAGTACGCCGAGCTCCACCCGCGCCAGATGGTCGCGAGCCACATGGGCAACAGCTTCGAGGACCTGGAGTTCATCGAGGGCAACCCCTTCTTCCAGCTGCACTCCTACGAGTACACCAACGACCCCAAGGTGATCGCTCGCCACGACAACATGGTGACCGTCAACGGCGCCCTCACCGTCGACCTGAGCGGCCAGATCGGCGTCTACGCCCTCGGGCCCAGGGTCTACAGCGGCACCGGAGGACAGCTCGCCTTCCACATGGGCGCCTTCCTCGCAAAGCGGGGGCGCGCCGTCACGGTGATCCCCTCGGCGGCCAAGGGCGGCGAGATCTCGACCATCGTGCCCGCCTTCCCGGCCGGGCAGATCGTCTCCATACCCCGGGAGTTCGCAGACACCATCGTGACGGATCACGGCGTTGCACGGTTGCTGGGCCGCAGCGTGCGCGAGCGCGCCGAAGAGCTCATCAACGTCGCCCACCCCGACCACCGGGACTGGCTGCGCGACGAGACGAAGCGGCTCTACTATCCCTAGATCCCTGGATCCCTAGAACCCCAGAGCCCTGGAATGAGCGCGAGGCGGGGAGCATGCGAGTCGCAGTCATTGGCGCCGGTGCGGTCGGGCTCGCCCTGGGAAGCTGCCTTGCCGCTGCGGGCGAGCGGCCGCGCTTCGTCGTGCGCGACGAAGCGACTGCGCGACTGCTCGAAAGCAAGGGCCTCCGGCGCAGCGGCATCTTCGGCGAGCAGCGCGCCGAGCCCGACGCCATCGAGGTGTGCCGCTCGATCCCGGCGCTGGCCCGCGACCCCATCGTCTCCATCGACCCAATCAAACCCATCAACCTCATCCTGGTGTGCACCAAGACCCACGATTCCAAGGCCGTCGCCGAAGCCCTCGCCGCGGCCTGGCCGGAGCTGCCAGGCGAGCCCCGGGTCGTGCTCTGCCAGAACGGCTGGGGGAACGCCGAGCTCTTTGCACGGCACCTGCCCCGGGAGCGGATCTACAGCGCCCGAGTCATCACCGGCTTCCGCCGCACGGCACCCAACGCCGTGGAGGTCACGGTCCACGCCGACGCGATCCACGTGGGAAGCCTCTTCGACGCCGACCTCGCTCCCGTCGAGGAGCTCTGTCGCGCCATTGCGGTCGGAGGCATACCCTGCGCGCCCAGTCGCGAGATCGCGAAGGATCTCTGGGCCAAGGTTCTCTACAACTGCCTGCTGAATCCCCTCGGTGCCCTGGTCGGCGTTCCCTACGGTGTGCTCGGCGAGCGGGAGGAGACCCGCGCCATCATGCAGGCCGTGGCGGGGGAGGTCTTCGCCGTCATGGCGGGCGCTGGCTTCGAAACCCACTGGCCTACTGCCGACGTCTACCTCGAGAGCTTCTATGCCGAGCTGCTGCCCGCCACCGCGCTTCACGAATCGTCCATGCTCCAGGACCTGCGCGCCGGGCGCAGAACCGAGATCGACGCCATCAGCGGAGCGGTTGCACAGCTCGCCGCGCAACACGGCATGCCCGCGCCGCTCAACGGCGCGCTGGCGACGCTGATCCGAGGGGCCGAGACCCGGAAAGAGCGAGGGTGATCGCAGAGCGAGGGTGGTCGCAGAAAGAAGCGGGGCGTCAGCGCCCCTGGAAGCGGGGGCGGCGCTTCTCGAGGAAGGCGCTCACCCCCTCCCCGTAATCGTCGCTCTCGTAGCAGCGGCGGATCGACGCCTCCATGGCGTCGTGGTCGCGCTGGCCGCGGTCCTTGGCGAGCTCTCCCAGGATGAGCTTCGCGCTGCGCACGGTGAAGGGAGCATTGGACGCGATGCCCTCGGCGAGCTTCTGCACGTGATCGTCGAGCTCACTCTTGGGCAGGACGTCGTTGACGAGGCCCATGCGCAGGGCCTCCTGGGCGCCGAAGCGGCGCGCCGTGAAGAAGAGCTCCTTCGCGGTGGGTTGACCCACGACCCGGACCAGGTTCTCGAGGCCGTCGGCCGCGTAGCCCAGGCCGAGGCGTGCCGCGGGGATGCCGAAGACCCCGTCGTCGGCGCAGTAACGCAGATCGGCGCAGAGCGCGATCGCGCAGCCTCCGCCGACGCAGTAGCCGTGGATCTGGGCGACGAGAGGCACGGGCAGGCTCGAGAGAGCCGCGAAGGCCTCGGCGTTGCGCCGGTCGTACTCCTGGGCCCCGGGTCCGCGGCGGCTCTGGGAGAACTCCGAGATGTCGGCGCCCGACACGAAGGCCGCCTCCCCCACGCCGCGCATGACGATCACCCGAAGCTCGGGATCCCGGGCGAAGTCCCCGGCCACCCGGGGGATCTCGCGCCACATCTCGCCCGTGATGGCGTTGTGGCGCTCCGGATGGTCGAAGAGGATCCAGCCGACGTGGCCCTCCTTCTCCGCGCGAACCTTTCCGCTCATGGGCCGTGAGCTTAACCCGGATCCGGCGATGGGGCGCCGCGGGGCGCCCTGCGGCGCCGGCGGTCCTCGATGGCGGGCGCACCCAGGGCTGCGATCAGGGCCCGGGCCTTGTCGAGGGATTCGCGGTACTCGGCCGCGGGATCCGAGTCGGCCACGACGGCGCCACCGGCGTGGAGATAGGCGCGACCCTTCTTGAGCAGGAGAGTCCGGATCACCACCGAGAGGTCGAGCCCCCCGCGCAGGTCGAAGTAACCGATGGCGCCGGAGTAGATGCCCCGTCGCACCGGCTCGAGGCGATCGATGATCCCCATGGCGGCGATCTTGGGCGCTCCCGTCATGGAGCCCGGCGGAAAGGTCGCCCGCAGTAGATCGACGGCGTGGTGCTCCTCGCGCAGGCGGCCCGTCACCGTCGAGACCATTTGAAAGACGCTCGCGTAGGCCTCGATGGTCATGAGCTCGGGCACGGCGATGCTCCCCGTCTCGCAGACCCGTCCCAGATCGTTGCGCACGAGGTCGACGATCATGAGATTCTCGGCGCGGTCCTTCTCGGAGTGCTCCAGCTCCGCCGCGAGCTCGGCGTCCTGCGCGCCGCTGCCGCCGCGTGGACGCGTGCCCTTGATGGGGCGGCTCTCGACGCCACGCTCCGCGTCGAGGGCGATGAAGCGCTCGGGGGAGCTGCTCAGGATCGCGACCTCGGGGAGCTCGAGGTAGGCCGCAAAGGGGGCCGGGCTCAGCTCGCGCAGGACCCGGTAATGGGACCAGGCGTCGCCCTGTCGCGCTCCGGCGTCTTCCAGGGCGAGCTCCAGGCGCTGGGTGAGGTTCGCCTGATAGACGTTGCCAGCGGCGATCTCCTCGCGAATGTCCTCGACGGCCCGGGCGTAGGAGCCGGCGGAGAAGTGGCCACTGCAGGAAGCCGGCGGCTCGGTGGCGAGCAGCCGCCGCCGGCTGGCGAGGGCCTCGTTGCCCGAATCCAGGGCGAGCAGAGCAGCCGGGGCGGCGCGACCCGCGCGGCTGCGCGAGGCGCCCCTCTTCTCGACCCCTCTCTCGAGCCCTTTCTCGAGCCCTTTCCCAACCCCTTCCTCGACCCCTTCCTGCAGCTCGGCAAGGGCAAGCTCGGCTCGCTGCCCTGCCTCGGCGGCGCTCTGTGCGAAGCCCAGCCCCAGCGCGAAGGCGCGTCCCTCCAGATGATCGAAGGCGAGCAGCCGGTCCACGAAGAGGAGGCAGAGGTCGGGGAGCTCGAGATCGTTGCGCCCGCTCGAGGCGACGGGCTCCACGAACTCGCCGAGCTCGTAGCCGAGGTAGCCCACTGCGCCGCCAACGAAGGGCAGCAATGCAGGCGGCGAGTCCCCGGGCAATGTCTGGATCTCGAGCTCGGAAGCCGGCGGCAGAAGGGCCTGCAGGGCGTCGAAGGGATCCCCGCGGACGACCTCCCGGCCGAGCCCGATCCCCGGTCGCACAGCCCGGCGTCCTTCCAGCTCGATGCGACGCGAGAATGCACGAAGCACCAGATAGGGATCGGCCCCCGCGAAGGAGTAACGATCGCGTCCGGCGACGCCTCCGGCGCAGCGGGTCGCGCTGTCGAGGAGCCAGGGATAGGGATCCCCGCGCAGACTCTCGAAAGCCTCGAGCGGGTCCAAGAGCCGCGGGAGCTCGCGCAGGCGGACTGCTGTGCACCCGATGGCGCGCGGCATGGGGGCCTCCAGCGGAAGCCTAGAACCCTACCGCAGCGACTCCTGCGGCGCCCGAAGCCCCGAATCCCCCCAGCCCCCTGCCGGCGAAACCCGGCGAAGCCCGGCGAACACGGATTGGGTATCGTGGGAAGCGTGAGACGAGTCTGCTTCTATCACGCCGGATGCCCCGATGGCTTCGGCGCCGCCTGGGCGGCGCGAAGAGCCTGGGGAGCGAAGGCCAGCTATGTGGCGCGCGGCCACGACGACGAGATCGACGCCGCCGACCACCCGGGCGACCGGATCGTCTACGCCGACATCGCGCCGTCCAACGCCGAGCTCGGCGCCCTGACCGACGTAGCGGATCAAATCACGATCCTCGACCACCACGTCTCCTCTCAGCAGCGCATCGAGGCCGAGCCGGAGCTGGTCGAGAGCGCCGAGGAGATGGGCCACGAGCTCCTCTTCGACCTCAGCCACTCCGGCGCGGTGCTGACCTGGCGCTACTTCCACCCCGAGCAGCCGGTCCCGGATCTCCTGCGCTACGTCGAGGACCAGGACCTGTGGAGCTGGAAGCTGCCGGGCTCTCAAGAGGTCAACGCCGCCATCGCCTCCTACCCCCGGCGCTTCGAGGTCTGGGACGAGCTCGCAGAACGCCCGGTGGAGGAGCTGGCGCGCGAAGGCGAGCCCATCCTGCGCGCCAACGCGATGGAGGTGGCGCGGGCCCTCAAGACCGCCTCGGTGATCCGGGTCGACGGCAAGCAGGTCGAGGCCGTCAACGCCACCATCAACCGCGCCCGCATCGGCCACGAGCTCGCCCAGCGGGCGCGCTTCGGTCCGGCCTGGGGCTGCGTCTACCGGATGACCGGAGACCGGGTGCACGCCACCCTCTACTCCATCGGGGACGTGGACGTCTCCCTCGTCGCGGGCCGCCTCGGCGGCGGCGGCCACCGCAATGCCTCGGGCTTCGCCGTCGATCTGCCGGAGTGGCTGCGCGACTTCGTGTAGAGCTCTGGTCTCGAGAGACCATGGGAAGATCCGAACCGCCCCGGGACACCGGCAGCTCCGCAACCCGGAGGCGGTCGCGCCGTTGGCGCACTCTCTCGGACATCCCGTCCGGCGCCATCGACACCCGAGTCAACGGCTGGCGAGGCGAGACGGTCAGCATTCCGGGTGAGATCTCGAGCCTCGACCCCCGCTTCGCGGAAGCCGATCGCGGCATCTCGATCGAGGAGCTGTGGCGCGATGTGACTCGGGCATGACAGGGCGCTGTCGGCTCGAGGTCCGAGCATGAACGCTATGTCGATCCGCTACGGGGACCCGTGGCGGGTAGTGGCTTTCGAAACCGCTGCCTTCGACCGCTCCGCCACCTCTCCGCGCTGAAATATCGGGCGATCAGAGGCTATCCCGGGCGAGTTCGGCTCGACTGAGCCTGTGCGGGCGACTGCCTGCGCTCGCGGGAGCGCGGAAGCGCTTCCTTCATCCAATCGACGAATGCGCGAATGCGCGGCGACATGAGCCGCGCGTGGGCGAAGACGACCTGGACGGGAATCGGCGGAAGCTCGAAGGCCGACAGGACCCGCAGCAGCCGGCCCTCGGCGATCAACGAATCCACCTGGTAGGAGAGGAAGCGTCCGAAGCCAAGCCCGGCCGCGCAGGCCTCGACCGACGCGGCGGCCTGGTTGCAGGCGAAGGCGGCGTCGATCGGGACCGTGAACATGCGACCGGCCTCGGCGAAGGTCCACAGCGGCGCAGGGGTGGCACCCTGGAAGTAGATCGTGGGCTGCTGCGCGAGCTCGCTCGGATGACTGGGCTCGCCGATCCGATCGAGCAGCTCCGGACTCGCGCACACCACCTGGCGCACCTCTCCCACGCCGGTGACGACGAGTGTCGAATCGGCGGGCGATGCGATTCGAATCGCGATGTCGATCCCCTCGTCGATCAGGTTGACGACGCGATCGAGCAGCAGGAGCTCCACCTTCACCTTCGGATGGGCCTCGAGGAAGCGGACCACCGCGGGCGCCACGTGGAGCTCGCCGAAGCGCACCGGAGCCGTCACCCGCAGCTCGCCGCGGGGCTCCGCCTGCTGACTCGTGAGCGCCTCGTCAGCCTCGGCGACATCGGCCAGGATGCGCCGGCAGCGCTCGACGTAGATGCGGCCCTCCTCGGTGAGCGACATGCGCCGCGTGGTTCGCCGAAGCAGCCGTACGCCCAGGGACTCCTCCAGCGTGGCGAGGCTTCGCACGACGGTGGGCAGGGCCTTGCCCAGCGAATCTGCCGCGCGCGTGAGGCTGCCCTCGTCCACGATCCGGACGAAGGTCTGCATGGCATTGAATTTGTTCACCAATTTCAACTTTAATCAGTTTTCCTGAGTAAACATATCACTTTTGCAGCATTTATTCGCTCTTCCTGAGTTCCCATATTCCCCTTCGAGGCTTCCAGGAGGAAGCCCAGAACCCGCGGCGGGCCCCGACCCGCCCTTCTGGAGGATGGATTCCATGACCGAGATCAACCCGACCCTCACCCAGGGCCTGCACCACCTGGGTCTCACCGTCCCGGCCCTCGAGCCCACGAAGGACTTCTTCACCGGCGTGCTGCGCTTCGAGCAGGTCGGCGAGGTGCCCGACTACCCGGCCGTCTTCCTCTCCGACGGCACCGTCATGCTGACCTTGTGGCAGGTGCAGGACCCCGACCCCGTCGCCTTCGACCGCCGAAAGGTCGTGGGGCTGCACCACTTCGCACTGCGCGTCGCCGACGCCGAAGCCCTCGAGGCCGTGCACAAGCGGCTGGCCGAATCCGCGGGTGTCGAGATCGAGTTCGCACCGGAGCCTCTGGGCGCCGGACCCGCGCGCCACATGATGTGCACCATTCCCGGCGGCATCCGCATGGAGCTGATCGCCCTGCCCTCCTGAAGGGCCCGCGAACGACTTCCCGCATTCCTTCTTCAACCTTCCGAGAGCAAGGAGTCCGACATGTCGAGCCACGACCGAGTCCAGTCGCCCTTCCACGAAGGAGAGCGTGCCGTCCAGCAGCGCCTCGGTGTACGCGAGGCGATCGAGCCCTGGGCCCGCAAGGTCGTGCGGCCCTTCCTGCCCGACGAGTTCCGGACCTTCTTCGCCGAGCTGCCCTTCGTGGTGGCTGCTGCGCGAGACGAGCAGGGGCGCCCCTGGGCCACGATCGTGGCCGGGCGCCCCGGCTTCGTCGCGTCGCCCGATCCACGGACCCTGGTCATCGATACCGGCCTCGTGCCCGGCGATGCACTGGAGGACGCGCTGCGGCCGGGTACCGACGTGGGCCTGCTCGGCATCGAGCTCGAGACGCGGCGGCGCAACCGGGCGAATGGCCAGGTTCGCCGAAACGCTGACGACGGCCTCTGGCTCGACATCGACCAGAGCTTCGGCAATTGCCCGCAGTACATCTCGCAGCGGGCCTGGCAGCCGGCGGCGGAGCCCACCCAGCCGCCGCCACCGAAGGTCCAGGAGCGGCTCGACACGCACCAGATCCGCTCGATCGGCGAGGCCGACACCTTCTTCATCGCCACCGGCCACCGAGGCGAAGGCGAAGACTGGACCTTCGGTATGGACGCGTCGCACCGCGGCGGCCCGCCGGGCTTCGTCCACGTCGAAGACGATCGCACCCTCGTGATCCCCGATTACGCCGGCAACAACCACTTCAACACGATCGGCAACCTGATGCTCGATCCGCGCGCGGGGCTGCTCTTCGTGGACTTCGAGGTGGGATCTCTCCTACAGCTGACCGGCCGTACCGAGATCGAGTGGGGCAAGGAAGAGGCGATGCGCTTCCCCGGCGCCCGGCGGCTCATCCGCTTCCACCTCGAGGAGTCCGTCGAGCTCGAGGCGGCACTCCCGATCCGCTGGACGCAGTCGACTGGCTCCGCGCGCTCGCTCCGGCTGGTGGACAAGATCCGCGAGAGCGACGACGTCGTCTCCTTCGTCTTCGAGGCCCGGGACGGGGGCCCGCTGGCCTCCTTCGAGGCGGGTCAGCATCTGCCCATCGAGCTCGCGATCCCGGGGCAGACGCATCCGGTCTCCCGCACCTACTCGCTGTCCAACGGGCCGAGAGAGGGCCGCTACCGCATCTCGGTGAAACGCGAGCCCCAGGGCCTCGCGTCTCGGCATCTGCATGACACCGTCGGGGTAGGCAGCATCATCGCGGCCCGCGCTCCGGCGGGAGACTTCGTCCTCGATCACGGCACCCGACCCGTCGTGCTGGTGAGCGCCGGCGTGGGGGTCACGCCGATGGTCAGCATGCTGCACGCCCTGGTCGAGCAGCCGACCCGCCCGATCCACTTCGTCCACGGCGCCCGGGACGGTCGCCACCACGCGCTGGCCGACGAGGTGCGCAGTGTCGTCACGGCACGCGAGAACGCCAATCTCCACGTGGCATACAGCCGGCCCCGCGCCGAGGACCGCGCAGGCGAGCACTACGAGAGTGAGGGCCGGCTCGACGGCGCCCTGCTCGAAGAGATCTTGCCGGACCTCGATGCCGAGTACTTCCTGTGCGGACCGGTCGGATTCATGGCTGAGCTTGCGGCCGACCTCGAGGCTCGGGGCGTGGCGCCCGAGCAGATCCACAGCGAGTCATTCGGGCCGGTGGGCTGACGCGCCGCGCGACTGCGCGGAGGATTCCAGATTCTCGCATGCCGAGTCGGGATTCGACTATTCCCTTCCGATCAGGTTCAGCAGGTATCCGACCGCGAAGAACGCGAACGCCACGAGGCTGATCGGCGGAAGTCCGCCCTGCCAACCCGCTGGATCGAGCCATCCGGAATAACCCATGAAGAACATGTGCACGCCTCCCAGGAGAAGTGCCCAGATCAAGACCCGGCGAGACGTGATGAAACGGATGAACCCCTTGTCTTCACGGAGGTGGGTCTGAAAGCTCAGGTTGTAGGTCCACAAGAACACGAAGCCAATCACGCCCGCCAACATGCTGATCCCGGCAACACCCGTCAGGGTACC
>JAFDEK010000141.1 GCA_019310385.1 Deltaproteobacteria bacterium | reverse complement strand
GCGGGCGATCCGGCCGCCGGAGAAGTGGACGATGCGATTCGCGCAGCGCGCCAGCTCGAGGTCGTGGGTGACGACGACCAGCGTCGCGCCCCGCTCGCGGTTGAGCTCGAGCAGCAGGTCCACCACGCCCTGCCCCGTCTCGCGATCGAGGTTGCCCGTGGGCTCGTCGGCGAAGAGCACCCGCGGCTCGTTCGCGAAGGCCCGCGCGATGCCGACGCGCTGCTGTTCGCCCCCCGAGAGCTGCGCGGGGTAGTGATCCAGGCGACCGGCGAGGCCCACCCGCTCGAGCAGCGCGCGGGCCCGGGCCTCGGCGTCCGCCGCCGCGGGCCGGCGTGCCGGCGGCAGCAGCTCGAGGGGGATCAGCACGTTCTCGAGGGCGGTCAGGGTGGGGACCAGCTGAAAGCTCTGGAACACGAAGCCCACCGCGTCCGCGCGCAAGGCCGCGCGAGCATCTTCGTCGAGATCGGCGAGGACCGCGCCGGCCAGCTCTACACCGCCTTCTGTCGGCTCGTCGAGGCCGGCCAGCAGCCCGAGCAGCGTCGTCTTGCCGCTGCCGGAGGGGCCGAGGACGGCGAGCACCTCGCCCGCTGCGACCTCGAGGTCGACGCCCGCGAGCACGGTCAACGCACCGCCGCCGTCGGCGCGCGGGTAGCGCTGGGTGAGGTTTCGGGCGACGATCATCGGGGATGAGGACACTCGAAGGCGCGAGCCGCGGATGCACTACCCGCGGCGTTGGCGCTCGCTGGAGAAGTCGGTCGCAGCGAGGGTACTGCCTGGCAACGGCACCCGCATGGGCCGCGCGGAGCACCGTGGCACCCGGCGTGGGCCGGGCATGGAGCGCATTGGCGCTCGCCCTGAGCCTGGCGGGCCTCGTCCTGGCACTCGGCGGCTGCAGTCAGGACGCCGACTCCGCGCGCAGCCCGGCAAAGGGCCCGGCGCGGGGCGCAGCCGCTTCGGCAGCGGCGCGGCCGGACGCCGCGCAAGCGCGCCCCGTCCTCCTCTTCCTCGGGACGAGCCTCACGGCCGGCTACGGCCTCCCCTCCGACCAGGCCTATCCGGCTTTGATCCAGCGGCGCATCGACGACGCGGGCCTCGACTACCGCGTCGTCAACGCCGGCGTGAGCGGCGACACTTCGGCGGGCGGCTTGCGCCGTCTCGACTGGCTCCTGCGTCTCCCCGTCGCGGTCCTGGTGCTCGAGCTCGGCAGCAACGACATGCTGCGCGGCCTCGACGTCGACGACCTGCGCAGCAACCTCGACGCCATCGTCCGCGAGACCCGGGCCCGCCACCCCGAGCTGCGCCTCGTCGTCGCCGGGATGCGCGCCGTCCCCAACCTCGGGGCCGCCTACGTGACCCGCTTCGAAGCCGTCTTCCCCACCCTCGCCGAGCAGAACGCCGCCACCCTCATCCCCTTCCTCCTCGAAGGCGTGGCCGGCGACCCGGCCCTCAACCTCGCGGACGGCATCCACCCCAACGCCGAGGGTCACCGGCACATCGCGGCGAGCATCTGGCCGCGCATCGAGCCGGTGCTGGCGCGGTAGAGACCAAGGGGCGCCTGCTCCGTGAGCTCTTGTCGAGCGTGAACCACGGTTGGCCGTGAACCGCAGTTGGCCATGAACCACGATCAACTATTGTTGCCGCCAACCCAGTGCAATAGCTTCGCCGCATGGTCATCCGCGAGCGCCAGGCACAGCTGAGCGAAAAGCTGAATGTCACCCCGGAGTTCGAGCTCGCGCTGCGGCTCGCAAAGAAGCGCGCGCCCTTCCTGCTGGTAACGGGCCGCGCCGGGACGGGGAAGACCACCTTCGTTCACTGGCTGCGCAGCCAGCTCGACGCGAGCATCGCCATCGTGGCCCCGACCGGCCTCGCCGCACTGACGGCCGGCGGCCAGACCATCCACTCCTTCTTCGGCTTTCCGCCGAGGTTCATCGAGCTGGACGAGATCCAGCCCCGGCGCAGCCGCGCCGTGTACGCGAAGCTCGACATCCTGATCATCGACGAGATCTCCATGGTGCGGGCCGACATGATGGACGCCATCGCGCGCTTCCTCGAGCTCAACGGCCCCAGCGAGGGCGCCCCCTTTGGCGGGGTCGCCATCATCGGCGTCGGGGATCTGCACCAGCTGCCACCCGTCGTCACGTCCCGGGAGGAGCGGCACTTCCTCGAGGCCCACTATGCCAGCCCCTACTTCCATCACGCCAAGGCCCTGGCGGAGGTCGAGCCCTCGGTGGTCGAGCTGACCCGCGGCTTTCGTCAGGAGGACGAGCGCTTCCTCGAGCTGCTGCGGCGCATTCGCGAGGACGACGACAGCGCCGCCGCGGTCGCCGAGCTGAACCGCCGCTGCCTCGACGAGCACTTCGAAGACGCCGCCTGGCCCGTCCTCGTCCCCACCCGCAGTGCGGCGCAGCAGATCAACGATCGCCGCCTCGACGCGCTTCCCGGCGAGGCCGTCGAGTGGGTGGGCCGCTTCGAAGGCGACTTCCTCGGCGGCACGCGGCCCGCCAGCCAGCTGAGCGAGGACGAGCTCGAGCGCCGCCTGCCTTCCCCCTACCGCCTGCGCCTCAAGCCGGGCACCCGGGTCATCTTCACCCAGAACGACGTCGGCCGGCTCTGGGTGAACGGGACCATGGGCACGGTACGCGAGGTGAGCAAGGAGTCGCTGCGCGTCGAGGTCGAAACCCGGAGCGGCGGCCATCTTTCGCCGCAGGTCAAGCCTGCCAGTTGGCCCCGTTACAAGTACGCCTACGACGCCGACAAGAAGAAGCTGAAGCGCGAGGAGGTCGGCTCCTACACCCAGCTTCCCCTCGCCCCGGCCTGGTCCATCACCATCCACAAGGCCCAGGGCCAGACCCTCGAGCGCGTGGTCGTCGACCTCGACCGGGGCGCCTTCACCGAGGGGCAGACCTACGTAGCCCTGAGCCGCTGCCCTTCCCTGGACGGCCTGCGAATCAAGCGGCCGCTGCGGGGCGAGGACGTGATGTGCGACGAACGCATCAAGCGGCTCTATCGCAGGATCTCGCAGATCACGGCGAACCGGGTGCTCGATGGGGAGGGTGGAAGCAAGGGTGGCGAGGAGTGACGCGGGTGCACTGATCTCCTCCCCGGCCGGATCCCGTGGCTCCCGCACACGTTTGGAGACCCGCGGGAATCTTCAAGTCGGGCGAGAGCTGACGTGACAGCTCGCCGCTGAACTGGCCCATGCCCGTATCGATGCCGGTAGCGTGGCTGTTAAGCTCTATCCATGTCGGAGACTCGCAAGATCACCGTTGAGGTCCCCGGAGATCTCTTGGAGCGTGCCCTGCGCTCGTCGGGGGGCGACGTGACAGCGACCGTGCGCCAGGGCCTGGCCCTCGTTGCGGCTGGCAGAGCGTACGACGAGCTGAGGAAGCTGCGCGGCAAGGTTCCGTTCAGCATCGAATTGGACACGCTGAGAGAGGATCGGTAGTTGCCATCGGTAGCACCGCGCCCGATTGGCAGACACGCTGATCGCGCAGTCCTGCATCGACCACGACGTTCGGCTGGTGACACGCGACGACGACTTCCGTCATTTCGTGCGCCTGGGCGGCTTGCGGCTGGCCCTCTGAACGCCGGGCAGGCCGTCACAACGCGCCGGTGATCGCTTCCCCTCCAAGATCCCTGGGTCGCGCACCAGTCTGGAGACCCGCGGGATCTTCGCTGCGCGTGGACTCCGGTCAACCGTTGTCTCGACCGGCCCGGTGGAATAGCTTCGCCGCATGTCTCGCCGGCACGATGGGTCTCGAACCCGCAAGAAAAAGCGACAGCGACAACCACGGCAACGGCGGCGCCAGGAAGCCGGCCCCGTGGAATGGGTCGGGGGACGCCTGGAGGCCCCCTTCTTCGTCACGGATCGCGACGAGCCCTACCGCCCCGACATGGTGCTGTGGCTGGAGCTGCCCAGCGGTCTCATCGTCGCAAGCGAGGTCGTCCCACCGGAGGAGAAACCCGGGGCTGTGGGCCGGGTGCTCGCCGCGGCCATGGAGAGCCCGCGGGCCGGGCCACCACGTAGCCCCGACCGCATCCGGGTCGCGAGCCGGTTCATCGCGTCCGAAGTCAGGCAGGTGCTGGGAAACGCCATTCCCATCGACATCGCCCCGATCCCCGAGCTCGCCGAGATCGTTTCCGAGATGGCCGACTCGATGCCACCGGGCGACGGAAACGAACACAGCTACCTCGAGGGCGGGCGCCTCGCACCCGAGTTGCTCGGCGAGGTCTTCGTGGCCGCGGAGCAGCTCTATCGGGTGGTGCCTTGGGAAGCGACCCGGGACATAGACGTGTTGCGCCTCGACATCCCCGAGATGGGCCTCGAAGGCGCTTGCATCGCGGTCGTCGGGAGTCTCGGTCAAGATCCCGGTTTTCTGCTCTTCCCCTCCCTCGCGGGCTTAGAGGACTTCCTGGATGTCGGGATCGCGGCCGAAGAGGCCGGGGAATCGCCGCGCTTCACGACATCCTGGCTCTCGTTCACCTTCGAGAGGGGAGCCAATCTGCCCGGCACCATGCGACGAGAGATATCCGACCACGGCTGGCCCGTCGCAGACGCCCTCGCCTACCCGCAGATCACCCATTGGGAGCAGAGCGGCGAGCCGCAGCCGCTCAGCGAGCGCAGCCTGCGAGTCGCGACAGCCTGCGCGATCGCTCTCGCCCGCTTCTTCGCGGAGCACCGGGGAGCCCTCGAGCGGTGCGAAGACAACCCCATCTCCGAGTCCTACGCCGACGCCGCGGGACTCAGTGTTCGCCTCACCGCACCCTTCGAAGCCCTGCCCCTGTTCGAGACGGACGCCCCCGGCCTCGACGAGCCTTCGCCGCAGATGGCCCAGTCGACGCCCCACCCGGCCCACCCGGCCCAATCCGCAAAGATCGGCCGCAATACCCCTTGCCCGTGCGGCAGCGGAAAGAAGTACAAGAAGTGCTGCGCCCGGACCGACGAGGCGCAGCGCAGTGCCGAGAGCCGGGTCGCGAATGTCCACGAACGCGACCGCCGCCTCCTCTACGACATCTCGCACTTCGCGGCGAACGAGTTCGGAGACGACTGGCTGCGCGCGCTCGACGACCTCAGGTACGAAGAGGAGGGATTGCAGCTCGCCGCCCACTGGTCGGTGTATCACTTCCTGATCGAGGGGCGGCCCGCCGTCGAGTGGTACCTCGAGAGGCACGCGAAGCGTCTGGCATCCGCCGAACGCCAGTGGGTCGACGCACAGCGAGAAGCCTGGCTCTCGGTCTGGGAGGTGACGGGCGTGGAGCGCGGCGTCGGCGTCACCTTGCGCGACCTGCTCTCCGACGAAGTGCGTAGCGTACGCGACGTCAGTGCGTCCGAGTCCCTGAACCTGCGTGACGCCCTGCTCGGACGGGTGGTCGACTACGAGGGAGGCTCGCTGCTGTGCGGCTGCCACATACAGCCGCTGCCACCCCTGGAGGCCGCCGAGGTCGTCCGGCGCGCGCGCTCGAGGCTTCGCCGCAAGCGCGCCGTGCCTGTAGAGCGCCTGCGCGACGAGGGCTTCGGCCGCTACCTGATCCGGCGCTGGGAGGAGGCGGGCGAGGAGCTCTACGAGCGGTATTCGGAGCTGCCCGAGATGCAGAACACGGACGGCGATGCGGTACTCGTGACCACCGATCACTTTCTGTTCGCCGCGGGCGCTCAATTCGCCGCAGGCGCTCAACCCGCCGCGGGCGCTCGAGCCGAGGTCGAAGCGCGAATCGGCGCGATGGAAGATGTCCGGCCTCCAGAGCCAGACGATGAGTCTCCCTCCTACTGGTTCGTGCGTCCCGCCGGCCCGCCGGCGCCCGAAGGCCGGAACACCCTGATCGGTCGCGTGTGGTTCGACGAGCGTGGGCTTCACATCGAGAGCAACTCCCGCGAGCGCGCGGACACCCTCCGCGCCAGAGTCGAGGACGCCTGCGGCGACCTGCTACGCCACCGGGCTCGAGAGCACTCCGACCCCCTCGCGCAGCTGCCGCTGACGGGTGGCCACGAAGACGAGGAGCGCCAGGCATCACCGGAAGAGCAGCAGATCGTCCTCGAGTACAAGAAGCGTCACTATGCCGACTGGGCCGACGAGGCTCTTCCGGCCCTGGCTGGGAAGACGGCTCGGGAGGCGGTGCGCAGCGCGGACGGCAAGCGCGAGGTCGACGCGCTGCTCAAACAGATGGAAAACATGGAACAGAGGATTCCCGCCGAGAGCCGCTTCGACTTCAGTCGGCTGCGGCGCGAGCTGGGGCTGGACTGAGCTGGGGCTGAAATGAGAGACGACCGGGCAGCGATCTGATTGGAGCTTCAATGCACAACCGAACCCCATCCGCGCGCCCCAGAGAGAGTCTGGGCTCATGAGCGAGACCCGAAATCTCGTGATCGGCTGCGATGGCACTTGGAACGAGCCCCAGCAGATGAGCGACGGCGTGCCCTCCCCCACCAACGTGGTCAAGTTCCTGCGGGCCCTGAAGAGGCTCCCCGGGCGCCAGCGCCACCACTACGAGAAGGGAGTGGGCTCGCGCGCATGGGAGTCGCTGCCCGGCGGCATCTACGGCTACGGGCTCGACAAGCGCGTGCTCGGTGGATATCGCTTTTTGCGCAACTGCTTCGCCGATCCGAAGTGGGAGCGCGGGCAGAACCGTGTCTTCATCATCGGTTTCAGCCGCGGCGCCTACACAGCGCGGCGGCTCGCCGGACTCGTGGCCCACAGCGGCATCCCCAAGAACTCGGCGGATACCGAGCTGGGCTGGGAGATGTACCGGGAGCGCGATCTCACCACGGCTCGGGCCCTCAAGCGCGAAGGACGTTTCTTCGACACCCCCATCGAAATGGTCGGCGTCTGGGACACCGTGAAGGCAACCAACGACCCGGACTACCACGACCATGTGCTATCGGGAAACGTCGTCGCCGGCTACCACGCCATGGCGATCGACGAGCGGCGCAAGTCCTTTCCCGTGCTGCACTGGAAGCGTGACAAGCGCGTCCTACAGACCTGGTTCGCCGGGGTCCACTCGGACGTGGGCGGGGGCTATGCCAATCCTGGCCTCTCGGACATCGCCTTGAACTGGATGCTCTATCGGGCACTCCACCACGGCGTGCAATTCAAGCAGAGCTACGTGGACGAGCACGTGAACCCGCGTCCCGGCGCAGCCATCCACAGCTCCTTCAAGGGCATTTGGAAACCGCTGGGAGAGAATCGCCGCAAGATCCTCAAGACCGATTTCGTTCATCGATCGGTGGCGGAGCGTCTCGAGAAGAAGGCCCGTTATCGGCCCGAGAACCTGCCGGACGACCCCAGGTACTGGCCTCCGGGCGACGCCTGACGGGGACTCCAATGCAAGAGGCCCCCGCCCGAACCCGGACGGGGGCCTCTCTATTCAGCTGGCCTCAGTCGACCCAGCCGACCTCGATCGACCTCAGAAGCCGTGGGGCTCGAGCTCTACACGCCGGTTCTGGGCGCGGCCTTCGTCGGTGTCGTTGGGCGCAACCGGGCTGCTGGATCCGAAGCCCTGGACGGACTGGATGCGATCGCGGCCGAGTCCGTTGCGCAGCAGATACTCTTTGACCGCTCCGGCTCGGCGCTCCGAGAGGCCCTGGTTGTAGGCATTGGGACCGACCGAGTCGGTGTAGCCCTCGAGCTGGACCTGTACATCGGGGCAGCCATTCAGCTGGGACACGGCGCGATCGAGACCCGAAGTGGTGCCGGGCTGGATCTCGTCGCTGTCGAACTCGAAGCGTACGCCGCGCAGGTGCACTGTCTGCTCGCAGGGCGTGGCGGCCGCGACCGGCGGAGTCGACGGCGGGCGCGGGGCCGCTCCAGCGAGGAGACCCACGGTGTAGGCGTCGACCGCGGTAGCGCTCGCGAGGCTGTTCCGGTCGTTGAAGCTGCCGCAGGGCGAGCTCAGCTCGGAGAGGGTGCGAAGGAAGCGCGTGCCCTCCTCGCTGTTTCCGGCCTGCACGCCGTGGAGGCAGATGGGACCGCTGTATCCATTGAGCATCGCCTGAGCGGCGTCGAGCGCCTCATCGTCATCGTCGGCGAGCCCATCGCTGAAGAGCACCACGGCCGTCTTGCCGCTGCGACCTGCGAGGGAGCTGGCGACCTCGCCGAAGACCTGGGCCAGGGGCGTCGTGCCACCGCGATTGTAGATTTCGCCCAGAGGCTGGATGCCGGCGGCCGCGGTGTTCAGTGCCGAGCGGTCGAAGCCCGCCAGCGGCACCACGACCCGGTCGTCGCCGCCGAAGACGATCAGACCCGCGTTGTAGTTGCGCGAATCGCGAGCGCGCTGGCTCGGGTCCGGCAGGGAGCCGACGAAGGAGCGGGTCAGCGCCTTGCTCTCGCGAAGAGTCTCGTTGTAGTACTGGCTCCCCGAGGCGTCCGAGATGATTACGATGTTGTCGACCTCTCGCCATTGGTCGGCCGAGAAGCTCACCGGCGGGACGGCGAAGGGCTGCTGGTCGGGCAGAGGCCTGCCCGCGCAAGCAAAGGTCAGTACTGCGGCGCCAAGCACCAGGAACAGATTCAGGGCGGTCGGCATAGTCTTGATCATGGTGGAACTCCCTCGTGGACTGAAGAAAAACGACTTTCGGCGGCAATCCTACCAGCCTCGGGCGAGACGGGGAAGAGAGGCCAAATGTGGCTGTCAGTCAGCCGACACGGAAGCGGACAGGCCGCCTTTTCGCGTTAGCCCCCTGGGTGTCGGCCGACACCGGAGAGTTCCAGGGTAGCCGCTCGCCATCGCGAGCGCTCAGCGGGCGCTCAGCCGCCGCTATTACACCGGGCTCGGGATCACGTAGCCGTAGACGCAGGAGAAGTGCATCGCGCTCCCGGCCATCACGAAGAGATGCCAGACCGCGTGGTTGTAGGGGAGCTTCTCCCAGGCGTAGAAGGCGATTCCGAGGGAGTAGGTCAGGCCGCCCAGCACCAGCAGCACGATCCCCACCGGATGCACCGAGCGCGCCAGGGGCTCGATCGCGATGACGATCAGCCATCCCATCAGGAGGTGAATCGCGATGGAGCGGCGACGCGAGCTGCGCGGGACGACCGCCTCGAGGGTGATGCCGAGCAGGGCGAGCCCCCAGACGAGGGCTAGGAGCGGCCAGCCCAAGCCGTCGCGCAGATTCGTGAGGGTGAAGGGTGTGTAGGTGCCCGCGATGAGGAGGAAGATGGCCGCGTGGTCGAGCCGCTGGAACACGCGCTTGATGGGCAGGCTGCGAGCGCCGTGGTAGAGGGTGGACGTCGCGTAGACGAGCACGAGGGTGAGGCCGAAGATCGTGCAGCCGGCGATGTGCCAGGCGCTGCCGTGCAGGCTCGCCGCGACGACGAGGGCCACGAGTCCGGCCACACTCAGCACGAGGCCCAGGCCGTGGGTGAGGGTGTGGAGGATCTCCTCGCGGGCGGTGTAGTAGGACAGATCGTGAACGTGCACGGAAGCGAGTCTCCAGGTGGTGTTCTGCGACGATGGAGTGCGACGATCAGCATGGTACGAGACCTGGAATGCAGCGATCGTGGGTCCGGGAGTTCTCACAGAACTTTCACGCGCGGGGGCTTGGGCCTGGGCGTGAGGATGGGGAGGGGCCTGACTCTGGGTCCGGGCGATCAGAAGGAGCGGAGGGGGAGCAGGCGCCGCAGACCGCTGGGCTTCGAATCGCCGAGGAGGATCTGCGGCGCGGCACGCTTGCGCCGGGCGAGCTCTCGTGCCAGGCCACGTGCGACGTCTTGTGCGAGGTCCTGGCTGCGCAGCTTCAGGTCGACGTCCGCGAGAAAGCGCCTGCGCACCAAGGTATCCGCGAGCCGCTCGCGCGCTACCAGCCCGGGCAGTGGCCGACCCCAGGTCCGGACCAGGGCCCGCGACCGCTGGCCCTGCGTGCGAGCCCAATCGCGGCGCAGATCCTCGCGGAGGAACTGATCGTCGATGGCGTTGCGCAGCCTGGCGCTACGCGCGTAGCGCTCCACGCCGGCCGGCGACCCGGAGCGCCGAATGGCCGCTTCGTCGGACAGGCGCCTCAGGGTGCGGCGGATCTCCAGGCCATCGCGCTTCACCTGGATCTGGCGTTGGGCGGAGATCGCCTGGAGGCGGTGCTTCGCGCGCTGGGCGGGGGACGGCGCGCGGCCGAAGCCATCGGCGAGAGCGGCCGCGGGGATCAGCAGGGCGGCGGCCAGCACCGCCCGGGTGAGAATCTGAGCGAGAGCCTTCATGCGCGCTCCTTGCCCCGGTGCGCGGGGCAAGCCGGGCGTTCACAAGGATAGGACACCGCTCGCGTCCCGAAGCCGTGGGTCGCGCACCCGTTCGGAGACCCGCGGGATCACCAGCGAGCGCGTGTGCCGGTTCTTCCCGCTGCGTGCCGGGTGGCGTCTCTTCCCGGGTTCCTGGGTTGCGCACCCGTTCGGAGACCCGCGGGATCATCAGCGAGCGCGTGTGCCGGTTCTTCCCGCTTCGCGCCGGGTGGCATCTCTTCCCCAAAGCCGTGGGTCGCGCACTCGTTCGGAGACCCGCGGGCTCATCAGCGAGCGCGCTGTGCCGGCCGGGTTCTGGTAGGCAGTGCTCTCCATCGGCTATCTCTTCCGAGACCCATGCTGCCCAGTCCTCGTCGGCGAAATCTCCCCTACGGCTCGTCGGCCGTGCTCATCGCGCTCGCGTCCCTCGCCCTCGCACAGACCTCCCTCGCCCAGACCTCCCCCGCGGATGCACCGGCGACCCTCGAGCCCTTCCCGACTGCCGCCTGGCAGGACCCGCCGCGCGAGCTGCG
>JAFDEK010000205.1 GCA_019310385.1 Deltaproteobacteria bacterium | reverse complement strand
ATCCGCTCGAGCGTGGTCGGCGGAGGCTACGGGAACAAGAGCGGAACCAGCATGGCGGCGCCCCACGTGGCCGGCCTCGCGGCCCTCCTCATCTCTGCGCGTCCCGATCTGGCGGGGGACGTAGAGGCCCTCGAGGCCGCCATCCTCGCCAGCGTGCTTCCTCTTACGACGAGCGAGGGCTGTGGCGGAGACGGACCGAACGAGGTGCCGAACAACACCTTCGGCCACGGCCGCATCGATGCCCTGGAAGCGGTGCTGCGGGTGACGCGACCCATGCCGGGGCTGTCCCGGGCCGGCCTTGCCCTTGCCGCCCTCGCCCTCTGCGGCTGCGGCCGGCGCGCTCTGAGCCCGGCACCGACCCCAATCTGAACTCGTCTCGACCTTCGCTCGCGGCCGGTCACGACCTACCGCTCAGAACGTCGCGGGGCCACCGCCAGACCTGACTCGTTTCGAGTCATTCATCACGGCGCTGGACGCCATACACTTGGCAACGAAACGATTCGCTGAACGCGGCCGAGCTGCGTTCTATGGAGGCCCCCGGAGCTAATCAGCCCGGGGGCCTCTTTGCTCTCTTCGTCCTCTATTCGCAACTACTATTTGCAAGTACAGCTTTTGCAAGTACAGCGGCGTTTCCGCTGTGTTTCCAGCGGGTTCGCGCGAGAACGCTTGCCCGGTAGCGCGAACTGAACGATGCTCCGGCCCGCACGATCCGGGTCCCATGGGGAACGGAGCCGATGGTTCAGGCTCTCTCCGACCACCCGGCCGCAGCCCAGAGACCGCCATGCCGCCCGCAGCTCCCGACCCACGAATCGAGCAAGTCCCTCGCAACCTGACGCCCCTCGGCGTGTACAAGCTGCGCACCCACACCTTCGTGGTGTCGGTGCCCAAGAGCGGCCGCACCTGGCTGCGCTTCTTCTTGCGCCACTACATGTGCCGGGCGTCGGGAGTCGAATTCAGCGCCAAGCCCCCCCTCTTCGACCGCAGCGGTCTGCCCCGGGTCGAATTCACCCACGACCTCTGGGCCCATCGCACCGCGCCCGCGCTCTGGCGACGGGCCACCGGTCTCTATCTCATACCCAGGAACAAGCGCCGATCGGCCAAGATCCTGCTCCTCTACCGGGACCTGCGAGACCTCATGGTGTCCCTCCACCTGCAGCTCACCAAGCGGGGCTTCAAGTCGGGCGCGGCCTTCCAGGGCAGCGTGAAGGAGTGCGTCGCGGACCCCCTCTACGGCGCGGAGAGCACGGTGGACATCATCAACCACTGGCTCGACGAGTGGCGCGACACCGACCGATTCATGCTCTGGAACTACGAGGATTGCCGGAAGGACCCCGAGAAGCACTTCCGCCAGGTGCTCGAGTTCGCCGACCTCGGTCCCGTGCGGGACGATTGGCTGAGAGAGAGCATCGAGTTCTCCTCCTTCGACAAGATGAAGAAGATGGAGAAGCAAGGCCACGTCAACCGCGTGATGCTGCAGCCCGGCGATCCCGGGGACCCCGAGTCCTTCAAGGTGCGCCGCGGCGTGATCGGCGGCTTCCGCGACTACCTCGACGCCGAGGACATCCGGCGCATCGATCAGGCCACCGCCCGCCTACGACTCTGAGCCCCGATCGCTAGTCGCGCCCGTAGCGCAGCGCTTCGCCCGGATCGACGCCGATCTCGCCATAGAACCAGGTGAGCACCCGGTCCGCGATCTCGGTCTTCCCCAGCGAGCTGCAGTCGAGTACCCAATGGGCCGCGCTGCGGTACCAGGGGTCGCGCCGAGCCATGATCTCGTGGAAGGAGCGGCCCTCCGACAGGGAGGGGCGATTGCCGTCGCCGCTGATTCGCTCGAAGAGATAGTCGGATTCCCGGTACAGGTAGACGACGAGTCCGTGTTCGCGCAGGGCCGCCGCCTTGGGCTGGCTGAAGACCTCCTCGCCCGCCTCGTCGAGCTCCACGACGACGCCGCCCCCGCAATCGAGCAGCGCCGAATTCCGGAAGCACGCGAGCTTCTCGACCACCTCGAGCTCGAGGGCGCGAAAGCCCGGCCAGCCCTCCCCTTCGACGATCTCCGGGATCGAGCGCCCCCCGGCCTCGTAGCGGATGAGCGCATCGAGGGAGAAGAGCATGAAGTTGCGGTTGCGGCGCGCGAGGCGCTTCGAGATGGAGCTCTTGCCGCAGCCCCGCCCTCCGATCAAGATCAGGTTCTTGGTGAGCTCGGGATGAGGGATGCGGGCCGTCATAGCGGCCCTTTGATACCGAAGCTGCTCTGGCCCCGCGAGCCCCCGAAGGAAGCGCGAGGGCCAGAGAAGGGGCCCTGGACGATCTTCAGGGCCCCCGTGGGCAAGAATTCGCAGAGTCTGCATTTTCTTCGCGCTCCTTAAGCTCCCGTTCAGCTTGGTCCAGGTAGGTTGATCGCGTTCGTAGAGATGTTCCTCAGCAAACGAAGGAGATCATCATGAAGCGTCATGCCACTTGGATCGTCATTTTGAGTCTGCTGCTCGGCCTGCCGGCCGCGGCGGGTCACCGCGACCGGGACCGGGATCGGCGGGATGGGGAGCACGCCCGCTGGGCCAGGGTCCTGCGGTCCACGCCCATCCACGAACGCGTCCGGGTCGTCACGCCGGTTCGTGAGTGCTGGACCGAGCGGGTCTCCTACGAGCGGCCGCACCGCGATCGGCACCACCGGCGCCACTCCCGCACGCCGGCGCTGGTCGGCGCGACCCTCGGAGGGCTGCTGGGAAGTGAGATGGGTCACGACCGCCGGGAGCGGCGAGTCGCGACCCTCATGGGCGCGCTCATCGGCGGCAGCGTGGGCCATGACATCGGTCGCCGACACGGCCGGAAGCACGGGCGCCACCGCGACGCAGTCGGCTATCGCCACGAGCAGCGCCACGATCGGCGCCACGAGCAGCGCCACGAGCAGCGCTGCGAAACACGCGAAGAGGTCAGCTGGGAGCGGCAGGTGGTCGGCTATGATGTCGACTACAAGTACCGCGGGCGCATTCACCACACGCGCCTCGCAGACGATCCCGGTCGGCGCATGAAGGTCGACGTCGACGTCAAGCCCCGACGCTGACCCGGGCTGGTGTATCGCGACTCGAAGCTCGAAGGGAGGAGACCGGTGCGGATCTTCAGCAAGACCCCGAGAGCCGCCGTCGCGAGCGCAGTGCTCATGATCCTTGGCCTGGGCGGCGCACCCGCAGCTGCGGACGACGCCGCCCAGGCCGCTGCGCGAAATCGCCGAGCAGCAGTACGGCGGACGGGTGCTCAAGGTCGAGCGGGAGGAGGGCGCCTACCGGGTGAAGCTCCTGCAGCCTTCCGGGAAGGTAAAGATCGTTCGCGTGCCCGACTCCGACCGCGACCCCGACCGCGACCCCGACCGCAACGGCGGCGGGGCGGGATCCAAGGAGTCCGAAGACTCCGGGCGAGGCAACAGAGACTAGGATGCGCCTGCTGGTCGTAGAAGACGAGCCGCGCCTGCGCGAGCAGCTGGTGGGGGAGCTGAGCCGCAGCGGCTACGCGACCGACGCGGCAGCCGACGGCCAGAAGGCCCTGTTTCTCGGGAGCGAGAATCCCTACGACCTCGCGATCATCGACCTCGGCCTGCCGCGGCTCGACGGCGTGGAGCTGATTCGCCGGTTGCGCGGCGCCGACCGCAGCTTCCCCATCTTGATTCTCACGGCGCGGGATGCCTGGCAGGACAAGGTGACGGGCCTCGAGGCCGGCGCGGACGATTACCTGGTGAAGCCCTTCCACATGGAAGAGCTCAAGGCCCGGCTGGGCGCCCTGCTGCGCCGGGCCGGGGGCCGGGCCGAGCCGGTCTTTCGCTTCGGCGCCCTCGAGGTCGACACCGGATCGAAGAGCGTCCGGCTGCAGGGGCGTGAGATCGAGCTGACCAGCTACGAGTACAACACCCTCGAATACCTGATC
>JAFDEK010000140.1 GCA_019310385.1 Deltaproteobacteria bacterium | reverse complement strand
GCTCGGCCGATAGTTGGGGCCGCTGCGTGTGGCGTGGGCTGGCGCAACTGTCCCGGTTGTCCCGGAAGTGTCCCGAGCGCCCTCAGTTCGATTTCAGGAATTCCTGCAAGGTCTCGTCAGCAGTGAAAAAATGCTGGGATAGAGTGGTGCCCGGGACTGGAGTCGAACCAGCACGTCCTTGCGAACACTAGGTCCTGAACCTAGCGCGTCTACCAATTCCGCCACCCGGGCAAGGGCCCGGGAGACTACGATCCCGGCGACCCGGCGTCAATGAACCATGAGCGGGCGCGGCGAGCCGCGAAGGCGGATACGAAGTCGGATGAAGGCGGATATCGGATGAAGGCGGATAGAGCGGGAGGGGAAGTAGCGACATGGGGATCAATCGCGAGGGTGTGCTCGAAGCGCTGCGCGGCAAGAGCCGGCCGGCGCTGAGCGCGGCGGCTATTCGTTCCCGGCTTGCGCCGGGGCAGGGCAAGGGCGGCCGCAAGGGCAAGGCCCTGCGCGAACTGCTCAAGGAGCTGGTCGCCGAGGGCGCTGTCGAGCTCGCCGGGCGCCACTACCGCCTGGCGCGCCGGGATCGACTCGTGGAGGCCACCTGGCTCGAGCTCTCGGAGCCCGCGGGCGAGGATGCGCCGGGGAGGCAGGCCCCGTCGCTGCCCGGCTTCGGCCAGGGCCGGGCCGTGGACGACGGCGGATGTGAGTGGTCCGTGACGGCCGCGGTCCCGGTTGCGCCGGGAGATCGCGTCCTGGTCGAACCCCTGGGCGGCGAGGCCGATGGCCGCCGCCGGGGCCAGGTGCTCGACGTCGTCGAGGGCGCCCGGAATCACTGGGTGGGAATCCTGGGACGCGAGGGCCGCCACTCGCTCCTCACGCCGTACCGCGACCAGGGCGAATGGCGGGTGCGCATCGCGGGGGGTGACCGTGGCGGCGCGTCGGACGGCGAGGTCGTGGTCGCGGTGCCGGCCCACGGCCGCAAGCGAGGCGGGAGCGACGGCGAGCCGTGGGGCCGGGTGGTCGAGCAGCTGGGACGCCCGGGAGAGCCCGAGGCCGACTTCCGCGCGGTGGTGTGGCGCTATCGACTGCCCGTGGAGTTCGCGGCCGCCACCCTGGCCGAGGCGAAGGCCGCGCGGCTGGCCGTCTCGGCGAAGGAGCTGGCTCGCCGGGTCGACCTGCGCGATCGCGCCTTCGTGACCATCGACCCGCCGGACGCTCGCGACCACGACGACGCCGTCTGCGTGGAGGCCGCAGACCGAGGCCAGCCCGGGCGAAGCGGGCAGGAGCAAGAAGAGGAAGGCAAGGAAAGCAACAAGGGCAGCATCCGACTCTGGGTCGCCATCGCGGACGTATCCCACTACGTGGCCGAGGGCTCCGCCCTCGACGCCGAGGCCCTCTACCGCGGCAACAGCGTCTACTTCACCGATCGCTCCGTCCCCATGCTGCCCGAGCGGCTGTCGGGAGATCTGTGTTCCTTGCGCCCGGACGTGGAGCGCCTGGCGCTGGTGGTCGAGCTGCTGATCGACCGCAAGGGGGCGGTGACCCGATCGAGTTTCTATCCCGCGGTGATCCGCAGCCGGGCGCGGCTCCACTACGCCCAGGCGGCGGCCGTGATGGAGGCGGCCGACAGCGCCGGGGGCCTCGCGGCCTTGCGCGCCGGTTGGGACGACGAGGCCGGCCCACCCGATCCGGCATTGGTGACCGATCAGCTGCAGCTGCTCGCGCGCCTCGCCCAGCGCCTGATGGAGCGGCGCTTCGCCGAGGGCTCCATCGATTTCGATCTGCCCACCGGCGAGATCGTCCTCGACGACGAGGGCATGCCCCACGACGTGGTGGAGAGCGAGCGCACCCTGGCCCACCGGGCCGTCGAGGAGGCCATGCTGGCCGCCAATCGCGCCGTCGCGAAGGCGCTCGAGAGCAGCGGCCTGCCGACCATCTACCGCTGCCACGAGGAGCCTGCGCCCGAGAAGCTCGCCGACCTGCGCCAGCTCTTCGAGTCCTACGGCCTGGTGGCGGCCCGGCGCGGCGGTGCGGGCCGCAAGGGGAGTGGAAAAAAGGAGAAGGAGGCATCGCCGCTAGAGCCCCTCGACATCAGCCGCGCGCTGCTGCGAGCGGCGGGTCGGCCCGAGGAGCGCCTCGTCAACCTCGTCACCCTGCGCTCCATGCGCCAGGCGCGCTACGCGGCGGAGAACCGCGGGCACTTCGCCCTGGGCTTCGAGCGCTACCTGCACTTCACCTCGCCCATTCGGCGCTACGCGGACCTCGTCGTGCACCGGCGCCTGAAGCAGTTGATGGCGGGAGAAGAGGCTCCGCCCCGGGCGAGCGCCATGGTGGAGCGCATTGCCTCGCGCATCTCCTTTCGCGAGCGCCTCGCCGTGCAGGCCGAGCGGGAGATGGGGGATATCAAGCGCTGCGTCTTCATGGAGCGCCACCTGGGCGAGGAGTTCGACGGCAGCATCAGCGGAGTTGCCCGCCACGGCATCTACGTGACCCTCGCTGCCTTCTACGTCGACGGCCTGCTGCCCGTGTGGAGCCTGCCCGAGTACGTGGAGCTCGACGAGGGCCAGCACGCCTTCGTGGGCCGCAGCTCGGGCCGCCGCTACCGCCTGGGCGATCCCCTGCGCATCCGCGTCGAGGAGGTCGACATCGTGAAGGGCTGGATCCGCTTCGTGCTGGCCGGGGCCGGCGAGCAGGGCGAAGCCCAGGCTCGTGGCAGGCGCAATGGCCGAGAGAAGGCGAAGGGCGGTTCCAGGAAGCGGGGGGCGAAGGGCGGCGGGCGCTCGGGCAAGCCTGCCAGGAAAGGGGGTCCCGCAAAGCCGAGACGTCGTGGGCGCGGCCCTCGCGCAAAGACACCCCGGTAGCCGCTCTTCAGCTGACTACCGGGGTGTCGTATGGGCACGGAGAGACCGTTGCCGGTCTCGCGCTCAGGGTGTCGTGGCTCGGCCCTTCCGAATCGCACCGTGGGCGACCGCAAAGCCCACGAAGAAGAGCGCCGCGCTGGTCGGCTCCGGGACTACTCCGATCGATCCGGATTCGGGAGTGACGTCCAGCACCCGGCCGTTCGAGCCCTTGATGTCGTTGAAGGCATCGAACACGAAATCGAGCGACGACGTTCCGGCGTCTCCCGCTCTGAAGGTGATGGTGGCGAGCACCACCGAGTCCCCGCCCTGGCGGGACAGGAGCTCGGCATCCGAAAGCAGGGAGAGCCCCGCGATATCCACGACTCCGGAGGTGGAGAGATCGGAGTCATAGAATGCTTCGAAAGAGGACTCGTTGCCGAGGGCCGATGTCAGCACGACGCTCTGTGCCGAGATGACGGAATCGTCGTAGGTGATGTCCAGGTCGTAGGCGCTCACGATCTCTCCAGCAAGATCGGAGACCACGACGTCGACAGAGGCCAGGTCTCCCGGCGCCACCGTCTGCGACGAGGGCACGAAGCCAATGCTTGCTGCGTGTGCGCCGAAGGCGAGCAGCGCCGAGCAGGCGCTTACCAGTGCTGCTAGCGCGAGGCTCTTTGTCATTCTCATTCTCATCTACTCATCCCCTTTCGAGTGCGCCGGACGGTCCTGGTCAGGTCCCTTGGCGCTTTTTCGGTATGTCCTGCAACAGTGTCAGCGTGATCCCGCGAAGCTGGGCGGTGCGCGTCACCAGACTGAGTTCATCTACCGAGAATCATCCTAATCGGGAGCAGAGCCGGTGTCTATTGGATTCTTCTCTAATATTTCGACTAAGGCCGTTAGGAAAGGACGTCCCGCAAAATCTCGACCTCGTGGGCGAGGCGCTCCCACTCGCGGTAGAGGCCGTCGATGATGGCCTGGATCTCCTGGCGTTCGGCGTTCAGTGCCTGCACGCGCTCGGCGTCGGAGTAGACCGCCGGGTCGCCGAGGCTGTGGCCGAGCGCTTCCAGCTCCGCCTCGCGAGCTTGGATGTCCTCTTCCAGCTTCGCGATCTTGCGCTGGCCGCGGTCCAGGTTCTTGCGTCGCTCGCGCTCGACTGCGCGCTCCGCCTTGCTGAGCTTGCGCGGCGCCTCGCCGCCGCCGGCAGCTTTGCCGTCGGCGGTGCGGTCGGCGCTGCCGGGCCCCTTCGCTGCGGCTGCGCCGCCCTTCGCGCCGCCCTTCGCGTCGCCTTTCGCGCCGCCCTTCGCACCGCCCTTCGTGCGGCCCTTTGCGCTGCCTCTCGCGTCCCTCGCACGCGACTCGCTGGCCCCCGCGGTGCCGGACGTGGCCGTGCTCGACGGGGATTCCGCGGCCCGCGCAGGCCCTTCGAGCTCCTGGGCCACCTTGGCGAGGTACTCGTCGTAGTTGCCGATGAACTCGCGCAGGCGGCCGTCCTTCACCTCGACGATGCGGGTCGCGAGGGCGTTCAGGAAGGCGCGGTCGTGGGAGACGAAGGCCAGGGTGCCGGCGTACTGGGACAAGGCCTGCTCGAGCACCTCGCAGGCCGCGATGTCCAGGTGGTTGGTGGGCTCGTCGAGGACCAGGAGGTTGGCCGGGCGCAGGAGCAGCTTCGCCAGGGCGAGGCGCGACTTCTCCCCGCCCGAGAGCACGCCGACCTTCTTGTCCACGTCGTCGCCGCTGAAGAGGAAGGCGCCGAGCTGTCCGCGCAGGCGCGGCACGTCGTCGGTGAGGGCGTCCGAGGCCATCTCTTCGAGGACCGTCGCGCTCGCGTGTAGGGCCTCGAGCTGGTGCTGGGCGAAGAAGGCGACCTCGACGTTGTGGCCCAGGACGCGCTCGCCGTCGTCGGGCTCGATGGCACCGGCCAGGATCCGCAGCAGGGTCGACTTGCCCGCGCCGTTGGGACCCACCAGGGCCACGCGATCCCCCCGGTGCAGTTCGATGTCGACTCCGGTGTAGACCTCGTTGTCGCCGTAGCGCTTCGAGACCCCCTCTGCGGCGACCACTCGCTTGCCCGAGCGGGGCGGCTCGGGGATACGCAGTCGCATGCGGCGGACCGAGTCGGGCTCCACCTCGATGCGCTCGATCTTGTCCAGGGCCTTGATGCGGCTCTGGGCCTGCTTGGCCTTGGTCGACTTGGCGCGGAAGCGATCGACGAAGCGCTCCATGTGGGCGATCTCGCGGTCCTGGTTGGCCTTGCGGGCGAGCAGCTCGGAGCGCCGCAGCTCGCGCTGCTCGAGATAGCGGTCGTAGTCGCCCTCATAGACGCTGCAGCGGCCGGTGCCGTCGACCTCCACTACGCGCCCGACGTGGCGGCGCAGGAAGGTGCGGTCGTGGGACACGGTCACGACGGCGCCGCGGAAGGCGTCGACGCTGGCCTCGAACCATTCGATGGTGGGCAGGTCGAGGTGGTTGGTGGGCTCGTCGAGCAGCAGCACGTCGGGGGTCGAGAGGAAGAGCTTCGCGAGCTCCACGCGCATGAGCCAGCCGCCGCTGAAGGTGTGGAGCGGGCGAGCCGCCATGGCCTCGTCGAAGCCCAGGCCCGCGAGCACCTCGGCAACCCGGGCTTCGCGCTCGAAGCCGCCGCCGTGGGCGAACTCGTTGCTCGCCTTGTCGTAGCGCTCGGCGACGTCCCCGGAGATCTCGCCTTCGCCCCTGGCCATCTCGGCCTCGAGGGAGCGCAGCTCTGCCTCGAGCTCGTCCAGACGCTGCAGGGCGCTGCCCGCCTCCTCGCGCACCGAGTGCGCCTGGGTGGGATCGATCTCCTGTCGCAGCAGGCCGATACGCACGCCGCGGGGCTTGGCCACCTTCCCGGCGTCGGCCTTCTCGCTGCCCGCCAGGATGCGCAGCAGGGTGGTCTTGCCGGCTCCGTTGGGTCCCACCAGCCCGATCCGGTCGCCCGAACGCACCACGAGAGAGGCGTCTCGGAAGAGAGTCCGCCCGCCAATTCCCTTGGCGATCTGGTCGAGTCGAAGCAGCACGGCGGGCAGCCTAGCAAGCCGGCGGCCCGGCATGGTGATGATCGCGTCGACGGTGCAGCGTCAGCCGGGCAGGGCGTCCAGCAGCTGGTCGAGGTCCAGGGGGTCGTTGTAGAAGTGGGGCGAGACGGCGAGCAGGTCGGCGGGGCCGCTCTCGCCCAGAGAGGGATGGCTCGCGAGGCCGACGTGGACTGCATGCCGGGCGAGACGGGCGCGCAGCAGCGGGGCCGTCCAGCGCGGGCCACTCGCGAAGCAGACGATTCCCGAGGCGCCGGCTCCGAGCAGGGGGCTGCGCACGCGATAGCCGCGGGCCTCCAGGCCGTGAGCCAGGTAGGCGCCCAGCTCGAGGATGCGCTCCGCGATGGCGGGAACACCCAGCTCCAGAACGAGAGCCAGGGCGGCGCCGAGGCAGGCGATGCCGGCTCCGGCCGGACCGGGCGCTTCGAAGCGCCGCGCGTCGCGGCCCGCGCGGGCGCCGGTGTCGGGTGAGCGGACGCAGCTCGCGACTCCGGCATGGCAGTAGAGGAGGCCCGTGCCCTCGATGGAGCCCAGCCTGCGGTGGGCGTCCGCGACGAGAAAGTCGATGCCGAGGCGCCCGGGCTCGAGGGGAAGCGCGCCGAGGGCGAGGCTCGCGTCCACGGCGAGCAGCACGCCGCGCTCCCGGCAGCGCTCTCCGATGTTGGCGAGGTCGAGGCGGGCGCCGTCGTGGGGGCTCACGGCCGGGAGCAGCAGCAGTCGGGTGCGGACGCCGGTGAGGGACTTCTCGACCAGCTCGAGGGTGCGCGCAGCGACTTCACGTGGGGGCAGTGCGCCGGGTCCGGCGGCCGAGGGAAGACGCAGCCGCACGGCCTCGACCTCCCGGGCGGCCAGGTGCGCCGCGGCGGGCAGCGCGGCGCCTGGGAAGGCGGATGTTGCGGAGGTGGCGGAGCGGGCGGATGCGGCGGATGCGGCGGAGCGGGCGGATGTGGCGGAGCGGGCTGATGAATAGACGAGCTGGTCGCCGGGCCGCCAGTCGAGACCCTCGAGGAGTAGCGAGAGGCCCTGCTGGGCGCCGCTCGTGAAGGCGATTTCGGCGGGATCGGCTGCCAGCAGGCGGGCGGCGTCGGCTCGGACGCCTTCCCGCGTCGCTGCGCCGGGCTCGCCCAGGTGGGGGCGGGCGGCCTCCTGGGCCCAGCGGGCGAGGGCATCCATCACCCGGGTCGACAGGGGAGCGCGGGTGGCGTGATCCAGATAGACCGCGTCCTGCAGTACCGGGAAGAGGCTGCGCTGTCGTCGCCAGCTGGGTATCCCCCGGGAGCGGTCCATGACCTGTGATCTCCTCTCAGGCACCCGCGGTCGGCACGATGCGGATGGGGGGGCGCAGACTCAGGATCGCCGCGCCCAGCACGAAAAGCAGGGCATTCTGCTTGTCGCCCTCGACCTGGGTCAGCGCCACCGCGGTCACGCCCACCAGGGCGGCGAACACCAGGCCCGCCACCGCGAGGCCGACCTTCGGCTTCGGGCTCATCGCCGGAGAGACCGAGAGACGGCGGCACAGGATCGACCCCACGGCCAGGCCCACGGCGACCCCGGTGAAGAGGGGCGGCGGAGACTGCGCGGCGGCTCCCGGCTGAAGCACAATGAAGAGCCCGCAGGCGGCCAGCAGGACGAGCACGCTGCGGTGGGTGCGCGTCATGGCCTGATTCAGGGGCGCGGGATCGAGTGCGGGCTCGCTCATTCCACCACTCTACCGGGTCTATCGGGCCGCATACAGGGCGTCGAGGCGGCCGTCACGGAGCCGAGGGCGGCTCGGCTGGCGTCTCGCGCCGGCTTCGGGCATTCTTGACCCCGATATGCGCCTTTCTCTCCAAGTTCACTACGCGATCTGCGGGATATTCGATCTGGCCTACAACGGCCACGACATTCCCGTTCAGGTGCGTGTGATCGGAGAGCGCCAGAAGATCCCCACTCGCTATCTCGAGCAGATCTTTCAGCGCCTGCGACGGGCCGAGCTCGTGCAGGGCAAGCGCGGGCCGGGAGGGGGCTACGTGCTCGCTCGCCCGCCCAAGGAGATCACCCTGCTCGACGTGGTCGAGGCGGTCGAGGGGTCCATGGACTCGGCCGTGGGTGGGCTGGCCGGAGAGGGCGCGGAGGGCGGACCGGAGAGCTATCGGCCGGACTTCCTGTGGCGAACCCTTTCGGAACGTTTCGCGGGCGTGCTGGGAGAGACGAGCCTCGACGATCTGTGTCGGAGCGCCGGCGAGACTGCCGTGCGGCGTTCGGACGCGGAATCCTACACGTACCAGATCTGAGCCCGCAGATCTAAGCCAGCCGATCCAAGCCCCCAGATCCAAGCCCCCAGATCCAAGAACCCAGATCCGAGAACCCGAGCCCGCGGCGGCAATCGCCGCGATGCAGGCCGGCTTTCGACGCCGGAGCGTCTACACTACAGGGCTCTCGGAAGTACAGCGTCAGCGTCGCTATTCGGGAATCGTCGTCACTCGGGAGCGGACTTTGAGCGAGAAGCCGATCGCGCGCGGCAGTGCGGCGCGCGGAGCCGAAGATCTGGAAGCGTCGCAGGGGGGCGGGGAGGGCGACCTTTCCTTCGATCCCGTCGTCGGCGAGGAGCTGGAGCTGCTGTCGCGGGTGCGGAGCGCCCTCGAGGCGCTGCCCGAGGCGAAGAACGCCTCCCAGGCCCCGCTGGTGCGAGAGCTCGAACGCCTGCGTGAGGTGATGATCTCCGGAGGCGAGAACAAAGATCTTCCCGCCCTGACCGAGCAGTGGCACCACCAGGCCGCGGTGCTGAGCCAGCTCCGCCGCGCCGGTGCGCCGGCCCAGGTCGATCCCGGCTCGCCCTACTTCGCCCATCTGCGCCTGCGCGAGGACGGAGCGGAGCGGGACCTCTGTCTGGGGCGGGTCACCTGCATCAAGCGCGGCCTGCGCATCGTCGATTGGCGCGACGCCCCCATCTCGAAGATCTTCTATCGCTACCAACAGGGTGAGTCCTTCGACGAGGAGATCGCCGGCCGCGAGCGCATGGGCGAGGTGGTGCTGCGGCGCCTGGTGAGGATCCGGGACGGAGCCCTCGAGCGCGTCCAGGCGCCGGAGGGCGACTTCGAGTCCGAGTCCGAAGCGCCGGGGGGCTGGAGGCGGCGCGAGCACCGGTCCGCGCGGCTGGCCGGCGGCGAATCGGTGGCGCTGCGGGCCCACGGGCCCGGCGAGGGCGCTGCAAGGCGCCTCGGCAGCGATCACCACGGCCTCGAGTACCGGGCCGACAAGCGGCTCCCCGAGATTACGGGCCTGATCGACGCCGAGCAGTTCGGGCTCATCACCCGGCAGGCGGCGGGCTTCCTGGTCATCCGCGGTGCCGCGGGCTCGGGCAAGACCACGGTCGCTCTGCATCGCGTCGCCTACCTGGCCTACGACGACGAGCGAATCGACTCCTCCCAGACCCTGGTGGTGATGTTCTCGCGCGGGCTGCGCAACTACGTGAGCCATCTGCTGCCCTCCCTCGGCCTGTCCCAGGTGCGGGTCGTGACCTACCCGGACTGGGTCGCGGAAGAGCGCAGGCGCCACTTCCCGCGTCTGCCCTCCAAGGTGCGCGAGGACACGCCGGCGCTGGTCCAGCGGCTGAAGCTGCACCCGGTGTTGGCGGCGGCCCTGGAGGAGCAGGTGAAACAGGTTGCCGGCTCGGCCACCTGGGAGCAGGCCTTCGACGACTGGTCCAGCGTCCTCAGCGGGGCCCGGGGGATCGAGCAGGCCCAGGAGCGCCTGGGCGAAGGCGCCTTCTCGTCCGCCGAGATCGCCAAGTTCGTCGACTGGAACCGCGGCCGCATCGACGAGCTCTGCGGCGCGTTGGCGGGGGAGCCCGGGGCTGTGGGCGAGCTCGATCCCGAAGACGATGCGCTCTTGCTACGGGCCTGGCAGCTGCGAGTGGGACCGCTGCGGGGCCGGGGAGGGCGCCTGCTGCGTTACCGCCACGCGGTCCTCGACGAGGTCCAGGACTTCGCGCCCCTCGAGGTGCAGGTGTTGCTGGATTGCCTCGGCGACGACAGCAGCATCACCCTGGCGGGAGACACCCAGCAGCACGTCATGCAGACCAGCGGCTTCAGCTCGTGGAGCGACTTCTTCGTGCACCTCGGTATCGAGGGAAGTGCCGTCGAGACCCTGAAGGTGAGCTATCGCTCCTCCGAGGAGATCGTCCGCTTCGCCTTCTCGCTGCTGGGCGACCTGCAGGAGGAGGAGGCCATGCCCGAGGCTACGCGCTCGGGGCCCCCCGTCGAGCTCTTCCGCTTCACCGATCGCGGCGCCTGTGTGGCCTTTCTCGCCGACGCCCTGCGAGAGCTGATGCGTACGGAGCCCCTGGCCTCGGTGGCGATCCTGACCCCCTCGGAAGAGGCGAGCCGGACCTACACCGAAGGCCTCGCAACCAGCGACGTCCCCTGCCTGCGACGCATCGTGGATCAGGACTTCACCTTCGCGCCGGGCATCGAGGTCACCGAGATCGAGCAGGCCAAGGGCCTCGAGTTCGACTACGTGATCCTGGCCGACGTCACAGCGGTCCACTACCCCGACCTCCCCGCCTCCCGCCGCCTGCTCCACGTCGGAGCCACACGCGCCGTCCACCAGCTCTGGCTCACCTCCGTCGGCACCCCCTCCCCCCTCCTAGCCGCCCTCCCCGAAGCCTAAACCCGAGGGGCACACCCCTAACGCAAGCCAGGGGACGGTCCTTAACGGAAGGTCCCCCGCCGGACCTTCCGTTAAGGACCGTCCCCCAGCTTGCGTTAGGGGGTGAAGTGGGGGGGGGGGTTGTGACGATAGGGGGGGGACGGAGGGGGATGGGTCGGGATGGCGGAAGAGCAGGAGCCGGAGAGTCCGTGGGACGAGGAGCGGAGGGGAGGTCTTCGCATCGAGACCGAGATGTGGGTGCGTGTGATTGGCCGCGAGAGCGATCCGGTCCGGCGCAGCGGGGACATCTGTGCGACCGGATTCTTCTTCGAAGCCGACAATTGGCCGGGGCGGACCGGTGACATTGGCGTGATGGAGGTGAGCAGCGAAGACCAGGTCCACAGCTTCACCACCATGGCCAGCCTGGCTCGCGTGGTCCGCGGCGACGACGCGCGCTGGAGCTCGATCGAGCCGGGCGTGTCCTTCCAGTTCCTTCCCTCGGACGAGGCCACCCGGGCCTCCATCGCCAGGACGGTTCGTTACATCGCCGAACAGCACCCCGAGCAGGCGGGGGAGCTCGGGATCCGGGGCTTCCAGGCCGCCGCGGTCGAGGGGGCGTATCCCGGAGCCGCCGACAACGCGAGGCCCTGCGTCGAGACCGGAGCGAAGGTTCGCCTGCTCGTAGACGCCTCGGCGGGCGGCAGCAAGCGGGAAGTCACGGGAGTCGTCGGCGACATCACCGAATCGGTGCAGGCCGACGGGGCAACGCGCTTCTGGGTCCCGATCTTCCTCGTGGAGGACGAGTCGGCCGGCGAGAGCGCGGCACTGGAGAACTCCGACAGCGCCGAGACCCTCGAAGCGCCGGTCAACGCCGAAAAGCAGGAGGCGCTCGCCGGTGCCGAGTCGCTCATCGATGACATGTGGAAGGAGCTCGTGCCCGAGGCACGCTCCGTCCTCGGCGACGCGGAAGCCGACGCCGGTGAGTCGTCGTCGGGCGGGAAGTCCCATCTCAGCGGCCGGCTCTCGCAGATCTCCATGCCGAGCGCGCTGTGGCTACTCGACCAGGAGCGCCTCACGGGCGCACTCGAATTCCGCCGTGCCGACGAGGAGGTCGTCCTCTTCCTCAGCGAGGGGCGCGTGATCGACGCCGAGTCGCCGAACAGCGTGCTGAGTCCCCGCGAGCATCTGTCGGCCTTGATGAGCTGGGACGACGGAGAGTTCGAGTTCCACGTCGAGCCTGTCGATCGCGAAGATCGACTCGGCGTCCCGACCCAGGGGCTGCTGCTCGACCTCGCCGTGGCTTCGGACGAGGCTGGCCGGTAGCAGATCCCGGTAGCAGATAGAGACGGCGCGCTGGGGTCGAGGCTGCGCCGCGGCGGCCTCGGGCTCGGCTAGTCCGACTTCTATGACTAGTCCGGCTACTCCGACTTCTCTGGAGTCAAGAAGCGCTCGAACTCCGCCGCCGGGACCGCCCGGCTGATCAGGTAGCCCTGGAGCTCGTCGCAGCCGTTGCTGCGCAGGAAGTCGGCCTGCTCGTGGGTCTCGACCCCTTCGGCTACGACCTTGAGGCGGAGGCTGTGGGCGAGGGCGACGACGGCGCTAGTGAGCGCGGCGCCATCGGGGTTCTCGGTGATCTCCGATACGAAGGAACGGTCGATCTTGACCCGGGAGATCGGGAGGCTTCTAAGGTGGGAGAGTGAGGAATAGCCCGTCCCAAAGTCGTCGAGCACGATCCCCACGCCCATCCCCGAGAGCTCCTCCAGCGCGGCGGTCGTCTTGGTGTCGTCCTGGATGATCGTGGTCTCGGTGATCTCGAGCTCGAGGCAGCCGGGGCTCAGCCCGGTATCCTCGAGCGACTGCGCGACGCTCGCCACCCAGCCGTTGTCGCGCAGCTGGCTGGCGCTCACATTGACGGACATGCGGAACTCCGGATAGCCGGCTTCCTGCCACGCGCGAGCCTGGGTGCACGCCTCGTTGAGCGCCCATGCGCCGACCTGTGCGATGAGGCCGGCGTGCTCGGCGATCGGGATGAACTCCTCGGGCCCGATCGGACCCATCTCCGCATCGGTCCAGCGAAGCAGCGCCTCAGCGCCGCTCAGGTGGCCGTTCTTCGCGTCGCGAAGCGGCTGGTAGTGCAGCGAGAGGTCGTCACGCGCGATGGCACCGGCGAGCCGGCTCTGCACGTGGAGCTTCCTCGAGTTCGCGACGTTCATGGCCTCGGAATAGAACTGGTAGTCGTTGCCGCCCCGCTTGAGGGCGTGATTCATCGCGGCGGCGGAATTGCGCAGCAAGGTCTCGACGTCTCCGCCGTCCTGGGGATAGATCCCGATACCGACGCTCGTGTTGACGACGATCTCGCGGCCCTTCACCACGAAGGGCTCGGTGATCTTTACCAGGACGCGCTGCGCCGCGATGGCGGCGTCCGAGGCCTGGGTGATCTTGGTGAGCAGGATGGTGAACTCGTCGCCCTCCAGGCGCGAGACCTCCGACGCGTAATCCTCCTCGTTGGGGCGCGCCACGATGTCACTCATCCTCACGCAGTCGCGCAGTCGAGCGGCGATCTGGCGAATCAGATCGTCGCCCGCGCTGTGACCGAGGGTCTCGTTGAGCTGCTTCAACCCGGTCAGGTTCAGGGAGAGCAGGCCCATGGAGCGTCCCTGCAGCCGGGCGGTGGTGAGCGCGCCGGCCAGTCGCTCCTGGAAGAACTGGCGGTTGGGAAGGCCGGTGGTGCTGTCGTAGAAGGCGAGGTCACGCACCTTCTGGGCCGATTCCTGCAGCTCGTCGAGCAGGGCCTTCAGCGAGCGCCCCAGCACGCCCAGCTCGTTCCTCGGGCTCAGCTTCGGTCGCGCATCCCGGTCGCCTCCGCGGAAGCTGCTCACCGTCTCCAACAGGTCGCGGACGGGTCTCAGCAGGATCCGGTTGGCGAGCCAGGGGCTTCCGAGACTCAGCAGCAGCGCCATCATCGCGATCCCGACGGTGACGTACATGATGCCCGTGATGAAGAGGTCCAGGCGGGCCATCTCCTCGGCGATGGACTGCTCGTGGGCCCGGATGATCGCGCTGGTCTGCGGCAGGAGAGAAGCGTCGAAGACCTCGTCGATGCGCTGCAGAAGGGCGGGTCCGTGGCTGTGCCTGGATGCGGGGGGCAGCGCCTTGGCGTGCGCGTACGCGTCCCGCACTCGAGCGTAGATCTCGCCCAGCGCCCTGGCTTCGCTCTCGGCTGCCGCGTGGCCGTCGTCGCTTCTTCCGGCCTGCAGTCGCCTGAGCTGGGCGATGGCATGGCTCGCCGCCTCGCCGTCAGACGCCTCGAGTGATCGGCCCTCGACCACATAGTGTGTGAAGGACTTGAGCTCCGCGTACGCGTTGCGGGCGAAGCGCTCGGCCAGGATCGTCTCGTAGACGTCGGGTAGCAGCTGCTCGCGCACGTCCACGGCTCCGACGTAGGGCGCCAGCCAGTGATCGGCGGCGCGCGCCACGCGCACCCGGCGCTCCTCGAGCAGCTCCTGCTCGCGTTGGATCTTCCGATCGATCGAGGAGAAGATCCGGCTGTCGAGCAGCACCTCGAGGTCGTCCGCGACGAGGCTGCGGGCACGCGCCGCCTCTCCGTTCTGGGCGAGAGCGACGGCGCGCTCGAGGTAGATGTCGACCTGCTCCTGGACCTTCGCCCACTCGTTCAGCGTGGTCGTCGTCAGCTCGGAGGCCGTGGGCTCGTCGCTGGGCCCCCTGTAAGCCAGGGGACGCAGCCGCTCCAGGGTGGCGACCATTCCGGTTCGGGCAGCGGCGACGTTCTCGAGCCGGTCGCGGCGTCCGGCCAGGTGGTCGTAGGATTCCTTGAGCAGCATCTGCAGATAGCGGGCGTAGCGCTCGGCATAGATCGAACGGAAGGCGCTTGCACGAAGCTCGGCGATGTCGTCTTGGTGGACGATCAGATCGGAGATGCGGCTCGCGGACAGCGAGAGCGTGGCGAGCGTCAGGGGCAGCACGATCACGAGCAGGGTGCTGCGCAGAGACCATCGCATTCTGGTCGACTCCTCGACGGCCGACCGTGGCCGTCCTGGGCGGCCCTGACCTCTCGGCGGACCGCGCTCCCAGAATTATCGGCAGGGCGCGCGGACAGGGTGAGAAAAAAGGCAACGGCGGACCGCACTAGGGGAGGGCGGCTGCTCAAGAAATGCAGGGTTCCACCCGAAAAATCCCCGGACCGCCCGCTATCGAGCGTCCTCCTGGGACGCCGATTGAATCTAGAGCCGGGCTGGGAGGAGACTCTTGGCGGAAGACGTGGCCCAGCCGTGGCTGGCTCTTCATTGCCAGACCCTCCCGGGCGCCGCCGAGGGGCTGGTGGTGCAGCGCTGCGCCGAAGCGGGCGCTCCCGTGTCGCTGGCCCGCTGGCCGAAGGCCGAAGCGGAGGCCTCGGATCTCATGGGCATCGCTCGCGCCGCGCTCGCGGAGGGGCAGGTCGTGGTTCGCGCGAGCGACCAGCCGCCCGAAGTGACGGGATGCTGGAGCGATGTCGCCGTCCCCTTCGGCCCCGGCAGCCCCTTCGGTGGCGTGGTCGCGGTACGGGTCGAGCACACGGCCACGATGGCAGACGCGGCCTGCAAGCGAACGGTCGACCATCTGCAGGCGGGCGCCGCCTGGTTGGAAGGGCTGCTCCGGGGCGTCGGCACGAGAGCGCGCCTGGTGACGGCTCTCGAAGTCGTGGCGAGCGCACTGGAGCAGGACCGCCTGGACTCGGCCGCGACGGCCGTCGCCACGGAGCTGGCCACTCGCCTCGACTGCGTGCGGGTCAGCATCGGGGTCTCCCGGCGCGGGCAGATGCGGGTCGAGGCGCTCTCCAACACCGCCAAGTTCGACGCGCGCTCAGGCCTCATTCGCGACATCGAAGCCGCCATGGACGAGGCGGCGGATCAGGACGCGCCCGTCATCCATCCGCCCCGCGGCGGGGGGCAGCCCCGGGTCGCCATGGCGCACGAGACCCTGGTGCGCAGCCACGGCGCCGCACTGGCGTGGACCGTTCCGCTGGGCAGCGAGGGACGGGTAAGCGGCGCGATGACCTTCGAGCGGTCCGCCGCGGAAGGCCTCGACGCCGCGACCCTCGAGCTCTGCGAGGACGCCGGTGCGCTGTTGGGCCCGATTCTCGATCTCACCCGCCGGGCGCGGGAGAGCTGGCTCGAAGAGACGCGCGAGTTCTTCGGCCGGCAGCTCGCTCATCTGCGAGGCCCCGGCCATCCCCAGCTCAAGGCCGGCGTGATGGGCTGTCTCGCAGCGCTGCTGCTGCTCTGCCTGGTCGATGGCGAATATCGCGTCAAGGCGGATGCCACCCTCGAAGGTCGCGTCCAGCGTGCCATCGTGGCCGGCCTCGACGGCTATATCGCCGAGGCGAACGTCCGTGCAGGCGACCTGCTGAAGGCCGGACAGGTGCTCGGAAGCCTCGACGACCGTGACCTGCGCCTCGAGCGAAGGAGCTGGGCCGGGAAGCTGTCCCAGTTCGTCAAGGAGCACCGCAAGGCCCTCGCCGAGCACGACCGCAGCCAGGTCAACTTCCTCAGCGCGAAGATCGATCAGGCCAACGCCGAGCTCGACCTGCTCGACGCCCAGATCGAGCGAACCCGCCTGGTGGCTCCCTTCGACGGGATCGTGGTCAAGGGCGATCTCAGCCAATCCCTCGGCTCCCCGGTCGAGCGGGGGGAGCTGCTCTTCGAGGTCGCGCCCCTCGACGGCTATCGCATCATCCTGAAGGTCGACCAGCGCGACATCGCCGAGCCGGCCGCCGGCCAGAGCGGGCAGCTGGCCCTCACCGCGTTGCCGGGGCAGACCCTGCCCCTCACCGTACGGCGCATCACGCCGGTCTCGATCGCCGAGGACGGGCGCAACTACTTCCGAGTCGAAGCGCACCTCGACGAACCCGTGCCCGGCCTTCGCCCCGGCATGGAGGGCGTCGCCAAGATCGAGGTTGGCCAGCGCCGCCTGATCTGGATCTGGACCCACAGCCTGACGGACTGGCTGCGGCTTCGGACCTGGTCGTGGCTGCCCTGAGGACTCTGAGGAAACGAAGACACCATGAGCGAATCCCTGCTCAGCTCCTCCTGGTACCGGGTGGCCCAGCTCAAGCCGCGCCGTAGCGGTCACACCCGGCTCTACCGGCACCAGTACCGGGGCCAGATCTGGTACGTGCTGCAGAACCAGACCACGCGTCGCTGCCAGCTGCTCACGCCTTCC
>JAFDEK010000043.1 GCA_019310385.1 Deltaproteobacteria bacterium | reverse complement strand
GCTGGTCAATCCCAACATCCGGGCCGCCTCGAGCTGCGTCAGCCGCTTCTCGATCACCCGCTCAATCACGCTCACTCGATCCAGCTCCTCGTAGCTCAATGTCAGTGTCTCCATACCCGTGGGGATACCGCGGGCTGATGGAAAAAGCGGACATTTCTACTTTGGAGAAACCGGACATTTCTATCTGGGTACTACAATCGCACGTCCGATAAGATAGATTATGTCAAATAGAGTTCTGATAGCAGCTGGGTCCGCCTGGGGCCTGGGACTGGCTGCCGGCGCTTCCCCGCCCTCGTGGTCCAAGGCGGCAAAAGCCCTGTTCTTCCAGCGGATTGGCTCGGTCCTTTTCAGGTATGCCAAGCCTGTGCTATACGGGCGCCGACGTTCTCGCGTTGCATTGGCGGGACTCGCCGGAAGGCAGATTTGACCAAAGCCAGAGCGGCAGACATCGACGATCTTCGCAGCCGGTTCGCAGCCCACGGCCAGGAACACGTATTCGCCTTCTGGGACGAGCTCGACGCTGGGTCGCGCACTGCGCTGGGCTCCCAGGCCGCGCGCATCGCCGAGGAGCTCGGAGACCTGATCCTGGCCCGGGACAAGGCCCTCGGGCAGACAGATGACGAGCGCGGGCCGGCCATCGAACCCGTCGACGCCATCGAGCTTCCTCGCGACGGGGGTGATTCCACTCGCTTCGAGGCGGCCCGGGCGCGCGGCGAGGCAATGCTGGCTGACGGTCGCGTAGCCGCGTTCGTGGTGGCGGGCGGCCAGGGGACGCGGCTCGGCTTCGACGCGCCGAAGGGCGCCTACCCGGTCGGTCCCGTGACCGATCGCAGCCTCTTCGCGATCCAGGCCCAGAAGATCCGCGGCCTGATCCGGCGCCTCGGGCGTCCGGTTCCCTGGTACGTCATGACGAGCGAGGCCACAGACGCCGAGACCCGGGCCCTCTTCGAGGCCGAGAACCACTTTGGCCTGTCGGAGAACGACGTCTGGATCTTCCCCCAGGCCATGGTTCCCGCCTTCGACTTCGCTGGGCGATTGATCCTCGAGGCGCCCCATCGCATCTTCGAGAGTCCCGACGGGCACGGCGGCTCCCTCACCGCGCTGGCGGCCTCGGGCGCCCTCGACGACATGGAGCGCCGGGGCATCGACACGATCTTCTACTACCAGGTCGACAACCCGTTGGTGCGAATCGGGGATCCGGTCTATCTCGGTTTCCACGACGAGCGCTCGGCCGAGATGTCCTGCAAGGTGGTTCGCAAGATCGACCCGATGGAGAAGGTCGGAATCGTTGCGCGGGTGGACGGTGACGTGGGGATCGTCGAATACACGGAGCTCGACGATGAGCGGCGCTTCGCACGGAACGAGGCTGGAGAGCTGCTCTATTGGGCCGGAAACCTCGCGATCCACGTGCTGAACACCGGCTTCGTCCGCCGGGTTTCGGAGCGGGCGTTCGAGCTGCTGCCCTTCCATGCCTCGGCGAAGAAGATCCCGTGCATCGACGCCGAGGCGCGTTTGGCGACGCCCGAGGAGCCCAACGGTGTCAAGCTCGAACGCTTCGTCTTCGACGCCCTCGCCTCCGCGAAGCAGGTCTGCGTACTCGAGGCCAGCGCGAAGGACGAGTTCTCCCCCATCAAGAACGCCACCGGGAACGATTCTCCGGATAGCTGCAGACAGGACCTCACGGCGCAGTACCGGCGCTGGCTCGAGAGCGCCGGAACCGAGGTCGCTGCCGATATCCAGCAAATCGAGATAGATCATTCAATCATCGACGGCCCGGAGGACGCTGCAAAGGCCGCGTTCAGAAACGTGGCCGAAGCGGGCGATGTGATTCGAGTTGCATCTGGAATGGGGCAATGAGTCCGATCAAGAAGAAGTCCTCTGCGAAGACGAGCTCCAAGAAGAAGAGCGCCGCGAAGAAGCCTGGGGCGGGCGGGAAGAAGCCCGCGGCGGGCGGGAAGACAGTCGCGGCCAAGAAGGCGGCAGCCGTCAAGAAGGCCGCTGCTGCAAAGAAGGCCGCTGTCGCGAAGAAGGCTGCTGCAGTAAAGAAGGCGGCAGCCGCGAAGAAGGCTGCTGCAGCCAAGAAGGTCGCTGCCGTCAAGAAGGTCGCTGCCGTCAAGAAGGCCGCTGCAGCCAAGAAGGCCGCTGCCGTCAAGAAGGTCGCTGCCGTCAAGAAGGCCGCTGCGGTCAAGAAGGCCGCTGCGGTCAAGAAGGCCGCTGCAGCCAAGAAGGCCGCTGCGGTCAAGAAGGCTGCTGCAGCCAAGAAGGCGGCAGCCAAGAAGGAAGCCGCGAAGAAGGAGGCGGAGCGCAAGGAAGCCGCGAAGAAGGAAGCGGCTGCGAAGAAGGAGGCAGCCGCCAAGGCCGCCGAGCTCGCGAAGCCGGCCGCGAAGAAGAAGCGGAAGAAGGCCGGCAGTGGACCTGGCGGCAAGTCCGCGGCGCGTTCATCGGCGCCGAAGGGGCCTCGGCACCCCAAGCTCGGCTACAAGTGGGAGTGCTTCGGCTGCGAGAAGAAGTTCTACGACCTCAACAGGGAAACGCCTGTCTGCCCCGTGTGCGGTGTCGATCAGCGCGAAAAGCCCAAAGAGAGCCCGAAGCCCCCGGCCGAACGCGTCAAGAAGGTCGTGGTGCGCCCCATGGCGCCGCTGCTCGAGGACGAAGACGAAACGCCGGATCGGGGGGAGGATATCGAGATCGGTGCCGGGGCCCGCACCAAGCCCAAAACGGGTGAGGACTTCTTCGACGACGCCAGCCAAGCCTCCGATCACGATGATTTGGAAGAGGAGGAAGAGGCCAGACCGGCGCGGGGCCCCGCGACCTCGCGCAGCGAGGAATAGGCGCCCTCTTCTCGGCCCCGTTTGCTCGCAGGCTCAGATCTTGGTCAGGCGACCGACGTGCAGCATCAGGCTCTGGGACGAGGCCTGGTCGCGGTAACCCTGCTCACTGGTGACCTCGGCAAGTCGCGCCTCACGCTGGGCCACTTCTGCGGTCGCCTCGCGGATCTTCTCGTTGGACGTGCGTATGCGCTCGAACTCTCTGACTCGCTCGCCGAGCAATCCCTGGTCGCGTACTTCGCTTCGTGTCCCGCGTGCGGCGCGGTAGCGCCGGTCCAGCGAGTCGATCTCCGCTCGGTAGGCCTCGGCGAGGGCCGAGAGGTCTTCGTCGCTATAGCCCTGGAAGGGGCGCCTGCCCTGCTCCTGCTTCTCGCGCTCGAGGTTGCGCTGGTAGTTCCAGGCGCCTGCGGCCCCGACTCCCAATACGAGTACCAGCAGCAGCAGGAGGCTACCGCCGCCGCCGCCCGATTTTCCCTTTCCCGCCATCGTCTCAGCTCCCTGACTCCCGGATCGACCGGTCGTCGTCTTCGGCTGGGTGCGCGCTCAAGAAGCGCTCGAGCGCGGCACGAACCGGCAAGCCTCCCTGGGCTCCGGCCGCCTGGCAGTTGAGCGCCGCCACCGCGTTGGCGCAGCGCAGCAACTCCCTTGCGGGAAGCTCCGCGACCAGCCCCCAAAGAAAGCCGGCGTGGAAGGCGTCCCCGGCCCCGGTCGCGTCGTGCACCGTCACGCGGAAGCCGGGGCTGCGGATGAGCTGCTCCCCGTCCCACGCAAGGGCGCCCTCTTCTCCCACGGTGGCCACGGCCAGGCGCGCGCCGTAGCTCCCGAGGGCCCGGAGGCCGTCGGCGGTCGATCCCGTTCCTCCCAACTCTTCGGCGAGTCGGCGATCCACCACAGGGAAATCGACCACTTCGAGCAGCCTGGCGAGGCCCTCCTGGGGGGTGTCGGCGTCGAGCACCACGGGAATGCCCTCTCGCCGGGCGAGCTCTGCAGCCCAGACGGAGGCGTCCAGATCGACGGCATCCAGGTGCAGCAGGCGCGCACGGGTGATCGAGGCCGCGTCGAGATCGCGAGGCTCGAGGGCGAGTCGTGGATCGCGGTGCGAGAGGATGCTCCGCTCCCCCGAGGCGGCGTCGACGAGCACGACGGCCCGGCGGCTGCTCGCCCCGGCCACTTCGCGCACACCGGAGAGATCCACACCAGCCTCCCGCAGGGGCTCGAGAGCCGCCTCTGCGGCCCGATCGTCTCCCACGCAGCCGATGTAGCCCACGCGCAGTCCGAGGCGCGCACAGCCCAGCAGCGCCGTCGCGATCTGCCCTCCCGGCAGCTCGCGCAGCGCCTCGAGCGGCCGCTTTTCGCCGATCGGGAGCGAGCGGACTCCGGCCTCTCCCGCAGCGAGACCCGAGAGCGCGCAGCTCGTGTCGAGGGAGATCTCGCCCAGGCCGACGACATGGAAAGGGCGGTGGGGCTGCAGGGAGCACAGAGCCCTGCCCTTCGCGCCCTGCCCTTGCGAGCTTGGTCTCGAGGTCAGTAGAGAACCTTGTAGGCGTGGAGACTTCGCATGACCCTTCTTACGTAACCCCTTGTTTGATCATACGGAATCGACTCCACCCACTCGTCGTCTTCCGTGGGTGCCCCGGGTCCGAGCCAGCTGGCTACCGCCTCGGGGCCGGCGTTGTAGCTCGCGATGGAGGCCGAGAGCCGACCGTCGAAGCGCTGCTTGAGCTCGCCGAGGTAGTGGGAGCCCAGCTTGATGTTCGTGCTCGGATCGAAGAGGTCGTCGGCGGAAAATCCGGCGTGGCCCATCCGGGCCGCGAGTTGGGTACCGGTCGGGATCATGATCTGGAGCAGCCCCCGCGCACCGGAGGGAGAAACCACCTCGGCGCGGTAGCCGCTCTCCTCGCGCATGATGGCGAAGACGAGGGCGGGCTCCACGCTGCCTGGAGCCCGGGTCCAGTCGCGCACCAGAGTCCCGTAGGCGGTAGGCCAGGCGTGCCACCAGAGCTCCTCGAGGCTCGGCAGGGGCCCCCGGGCCAGGGGCTCGGTGTAGGCATCGACGACCAGGCGCTGGGCGCGGTGGTATTCGCCGGCCTCGCTGAAGAGCTCGGCCAGGGCGAGGCGGTCGCGCAGGCTGCCCGCCCGGCTCGAGATGGCGCGCATCTCGTTGACGGCCTGCTCCTCGAGACCCGCGCCGATGAGGATCTGGACGCGCTCGAGCTCGCGCGGCGCGAGCCGATCCCGGCCGCGGGCGACGTCGATGGGTGGCGCCTGGGTCCCGTCGTCGAGAGCCCGCGTGCGGGCCCGCCAGCCGTAGTACGAGAGGGGGTACTCGCGCGCCATGGCGGCGAACTCGTGGCCGATGGCCTCGTCGCCCAGCTGCTCGAGGCTGCGGGCACGCCAATAACGCGTTCGCAGGCGACCGATGGGATCCTCCTGCCCGTCGATCAGGTGCTCGAAGTAGCGCACCGCCTCGCGGTGACGCGCGCCGCGATAGGCGCTCCAGCCGAGGCGCCAGGTGGCCGCGTTGCGGAGGCCGTCGTAGTCGCGGCTCTGGGAGACCTTGTCGAAGTAGCGCCGCGCCTTCTCCTTCTCGTCGCGTCCCTCCAGCAGGAGGGCAGCCAGGTAGGTCGCGCGCACTCCGATCGAGCCCTTGCTCCGCTTCGCCAGGGCCTCGAACTCGCGGATGGCCTCGGGGACCTGTCCCGAACGCGCCATGGAGCGAGCACGCCAGATGGGCACGTCGTCCTTCTGGGGCAGCGCGGAGAAGGCCTCGACCGCCTTCGAGTAGTCCCGCATACGGAAGAGGGTGTGGGCGCGTTGCTTCTGCGCCCGACTCACGTCCCGCTTCGGAAGCCCCATGGCGAGGGCCTCGTCGTAGGCCGCGAGCGCGAGCTCGTTGCGTCGCTTGCGGAAGAGATGGTCGCCCCGCCGGCGCCAGTCCGAAGCCTTTCGCCGCAGGGCGCCCTTCTTTGCCTCGAGGACCGAGAGTCGGGCGGTGGCGATCTCGGCCTCCTCGAGGGTGCCGTGGCGCATCCAGAGCGTGCGGTAGACGTCGACCGCCTCGGCGAGGTAGGCGTCGCGTTCGAAGGACTGTGCCAGCTCGAGGCGCAGGGCGGCCCGGCGCTCTTCCCGGCTGGTCTCGTCGAGCGCCGCCTTCCAGGCCGCACGCGCCCCAATCTCGTCACCGATCTCTGCCCTCGCGCTTCCCAGAATCGAGTAGAACTCGGGTCGCAGGGGACTCTTCGGGTGCGCCTCGAGGGCGGCCAGGCTGGCGTCGGCCGCCTGGGCATTCTCGTCCTGCTCGAAGATCAGGCGGGCCCGCAGGAGATCGGCGTAGTCGGCGACAAGAGGATGCTGGCGTGCGGTGGCGGCCAGCAGATCGAGGGCAGTCGGGCCTTCGCCCTGCTCCGCCAGCTCGCGCGCGCTGCGCAGCGCCAGGGCGGGGTCGGTGAGCAGCAGCATGCTGCGGCCGTCCACCGGGTCCGGGCTTTCGGCGCCGACCGCCGCGATGGATGCGGGACTTTCCTCGTCGGGCCGTGCTGCTCGCGGGTCGCCGGGGAGCGCGGAGGCGAGGCTCAACAGTCCCGCGGCTGCGAACAGCAACAGCAGACCGTGACGAGGCGCACAGCCCCTCGACCCGTATTTCCTGCCCCCCATGTCAGGCAATTGTGCGGGAGGCCGAGGCTGTGTCAATTCCCATTTCCCTTCGAGCGCTTGCGCGGCGTCGTGCGAGAGTACTTCGTTGTCCCGCCGCGGCCCCTCGGTTAGGGTCCGGCGCATCGATGCCCTCTACATTGACCATCGCCCGCTTTTCGTTTCGCTTGAGCCTTGCGGCCTCCCTGGCCCTGTTTCTTCTCACAGTGGTGAGCTGCTCCAGTGATGAGGCTTCCCACGGAGAGGCCCCCGGGAAGCCTGCCGGCGTGGCCGCAAGCCCGGAGCCCGGCACGCAGCCGACCCCACCGGCCCCGGCAGGCGATCGCGCGCCCTATCGGGGGCTGTGGGTGCTGTGTGAAGGCTCCCATCGGACCCTCGAGCACCCCGAGCGCTCCCGTGCACTGATCGAGAACGCGCTGGCCCTCGGGGTCACGGACCTCTTCGTTCAGGTCTATCGCGGCGGACGAGCGTGGTTCGATTCGAGCCTCGCCGACCCGGCCCCCTACCGGGAGATCGTCGACGCACACGGAGAAGACCCCCTGCGCCGACTCGTCGCGGACGCGCACGAGGCGGGCCTTCGCGTGCACGCCTGGGTAAACGTCCTCTCCCTGAGCAGCAATCGCGATGCCCTGTTGCTGGCGCACCTGGGCTCCGAGGCGGTGCAGGTGGACCGCAAGGGACGCTCCGTCCTCGACTATCCGCAGCTCGAGCTGCCCGAGCCGGACGCGAGCTGGTATCGGGTCGGAACACCAGGCGTCTACCTGGACCCGGCCGCCCCCGGAGTGGCGGAGCGACTCACCAGCATCTTCGGCGAGCTGGTGACCCGCTACCCCGAGCTCGACGGACTGCACCTCGACTACATCCGGCATCCGGGGGTGCTGCCCTTCGTTCCCGGATCGCGCTTCGGCGTCGGGATCGACTACGGCTACGGCAGCGCGAGCCGGGAGCGCTTCCGCCGGGAGACGGGACTCTCGGGGCCCTACCAGGACCCGAGCTCGCCCGCTTCGTCCAAGCTCGTCAACGCCAATGCGTGGGACGCCTGGCGCCGGGACAAGGTCACCGAGCTGGTTGCGCAAATCGGCGACGCGACCTCCGCGGCCCGGCCCGGACTGCTGCTTTCGGCCGCGGTGATCTCCTACGTGGACCGGGCCTACTTGAGCCTCAGCCAGGACTGGCGCCGCTGGCTCGAGGACGGGCTGATCGATTTCGCGGTTCCCATGGTGTACACGCTGGACGACCGCCTCTTCCGCTACCAGGTGGAGGCCTTCGGGCGTGGCGCCGACGCCGACCGGGTGTGGGCGGGGGTCGGAGTGTGGCTCTTCGCGAAGAAGCCCGAGCGGGCCCTCGGGCAGGTCGCGGCAGCGCGGGCATCCGGTGTCGCGGGGGACGTGCTCTTCTCCTACGACTCGCTCGTGGATGCGCCGGACGCGAAGGCGGAGAGCTCCCTGCTGCGCACCCTCGTGCGGGAGCCCCCCGGCGGTGAATGAGCCCGGCGAGCAGGCGGCCGCACCCGGCGGCAAAGAAACCGCGCCCTTCCCTGCTGACTTCGATCTCGACGACTTCCTCGCTGACTTCGACTTCGAGCTGCCCCCCGAGCGCATCGCCCAACACCCGCTCGCCGAACGCGACGCGGCGCGCATGCTCGTCGTCGATCGTTCGGCCCCCGGGCATCGCTTCAGCCATGCACGCGTGAGCGAGCTGGCGGACTGGCTGCGCCCGGGCGATCTGCTGGTGGTGAACGCGACCCGGGTGGTGCCGGCCCGCCTGCGCGGGTACCGGGAGAGCGGCGGGCGGGTCGAGGCGCTCCTGCTGGCGCCGTGCCAGGAGGGTGGCGGCCAGCACTTTCGCGCACTGGTGAAGCTGAGCGGGCGCCTGCGCCCCGGGATCCGCCTGCGCTTCGAGCGGGCGGGCCTGCCGAGCGTGACCGCCGAGGTGAGCGCGCTGGCCGAGCACGGCGAGGTCGTGCTCGCCTTCGAGCCCGGAACATCGCCCTACAGCGTTGGCGAGCCGCCCCTTCCGCCCTACATCCGGCGCGGCCCGGGCGGGCAAGGCGAGAAGGGCGTGCACGGCGATGTGGGCGAGACCCTGGCCGAGGACTTCGAGCGCTACCAGACCGTCTATGCCCGGGTGCCCGGCGCCGTTGCGGCGCCGACGGCGGGGCTGCACCTCACGCCGGCGCTGCTGGACGCCCTTTCCGAGGCCGGCGTCGAGCGTGCCGAGCTGATCCTCCACGTGGGAGCGGGAACCTTCCGGCCTCTTCACGCGGAAAATTTTGCGAGCGGCCGCCTGCATTCCGAGCGCTATGAGCTGCCCGAGGCCACCGTGCTGGCCGTCGACCGCACACGGGCCCGGGGCGGCCGTGTGGTCGCGGTGGGAACCACGACGGCCCGGGTTCTCGAGGCCTGTGCCGCGGCCCGGGCGGAGGCGCAACCCAGCGCCACGGCCGGCCACTCGGCGCTGCTGCCGGGCGTGGGGGAGACCGACCTCTTCCTGTGGCCCGGCTCGAAGTTCCACGTCGTCGACGTGATGCTCACGAACTTCCACCTGCCCCGCTCCTCGCTGCTCTTACTGGTCGCCGCACTGGCGGGCCGCGAGCGCATTCTGGCCGCCTATCGCGAGGCGCTGGAGCAGGACTACCGCTTCTTCTCCTACGGTGACGCGATGTTGATCCTGTGAGCGGCGATTCATGAAGGCCGCTCTATGAAGGCCTCTTTATGAAAGCCCGGGGCTTCGACTTCGAGATCACGGCGCGGGACGGCGCGGCGCGGGTCGGCCGCCTCGTTACGCCTCACGGTGTCGTCGAGACGCCGGCCTTCATGAGCGTCGCCACCTTCGGCGCCGTGCGGGGTGTGGATGCGCCGGAGCTCGAGGCTCTCGGCGCCCAGATCCTGCTCGCCAACACCTACCACCTTCACGAGCGGCCCGGCGAGGCGCTGATCGCTGAGCAAGGCGGACTGCACGGCTTCACGGGCTGGCGCGGCCCCTGGCTCACCGATAGCGGGGGCTACCAAGTGACCTCCCTCGCGGATCGCATGCGTCTGCGCGAGGAGGGGATCACCTTCTCTTCACCCCTCGACGGCAAGAAGCGGCTGCTCACCCCCGAGAGCGTGATCGCGATCCAGGAAGCCCTGGGCCCCGACATCGCCATGGTGCTCGACGAATGCCAGCCCCCGGTCGCCCTGCCCGGCGGCGCACTCGACGCGAAGCAGAGCACATCGCGCGTAGAGGCCGCCACCGAGCGAACCCTGCGCTGGGCGCAGCGCAGCGCGGGCGCCCGCAAGCGTGCCGATCAGGCTGTCTTCGGCATCGTGCAGGGAGGCGTGAGCGAGGGCCTGCGCCGGCGCAGCGCCCGGGCCACGGCAGAGCTGGGCTTCGACGGATACGCCCACGGCGGCCTGGGACTGGGCGAGGAGCGCAACGAGCGCAGCGACCTGATCAGCGCGGTCCACGCGGAGCTGCCGGCCTCCGCTCCCCGCTACCTCATGGGCCTCGGAAAGCCCGTCGATCTGCTGGAAGGCGTGGCCTGCGGCGTGGATCTCTTCGACTGCGTGGTCCCGACCCGTAACGCCCGGCACGGGCTGCTCTTCACGAGCCGGGGGCTGCTCGCCATCCGCAACGCGCGCTTCAAGGCCGACTCGGCGCCCCCCGACGAGGATTGCGACTGCCCCACCTGCAGCCGTCACTCCCGGGCCTACCTGCGCCATCTCATCCACACCGGCGAGGCGCTGGGCGCCCGTCTCGCGAGCGTCCACAACCTGCGCTTCTACCTGCGGCTGCTCGAAGAGGCGCGGCGCGCCATCGCCGAGGGGCGCTTCGAAGCGCTGCGCGCCGAGGTGGCGGCGCTCGCCGAGGAGCGCGTCTCGTGAGTGCGAATCTCGGCGCCGATCCGCGCAGTTCTCAAGGGGATTCCCCTGCCCGCCGATGGTTCGGGCAATGGATGATTTCAAGGGAACCGACCCGCCGCTTCTCGCGCGCGAGCGCATCACTGGCGTCGTCGAGGCGAGCGCGAGCGCGCTGACCCTCGGCGCCCTGCCCCTGGCTGTCTGGGCCCTCGCTGGCTCGTGGTGGATCTCCGCCCTGGTCATCGTGTTGCTCGCCGTGGGGGTCGGCCTGCGCGCCGACCGCCGTGCGGCGCAGCGCGAGTCGGTGCTCGGCGACATCATCGACGGCGCCGCCGAGATCCGCCGCGGCGGCAGGCTCGAGCGCCTCGACGAGACCGGGCTCGACGGCTTCGCGAGCCTCGCGCGGGGCTTCAATGCGGTCTTCGACAGCCTGGGCGAGGTGGCGCACCAGGTCATCACCGTGGTCGATCGGGTGCGGGACCTGCCCGACCGGATCAATACCACCATGGCGGAAATCGGAAAGAGCGCGGATCGCCAGGAGGAGACTGTCGAGGAGACCGCGTCGCTGCTCAGGAACATCAACGGCTCGATCCGGGGCATCAACGAGCGGGTGGAGAAGCTCTCCCACGCGGCGGCGGACTCCTCCTCCTCGATCCTCGAGATGGGGAGCAGCATCGACGAGGTGGCGCGCAACGCGGCCTCGCTCCACGAATCGGTGGAGACCTCGACCTCCTCCGTTCACGAGATGGGCGCCAGCATCCGCCAGGTGGCCGAGGCCTCCGAGAAGGTGGGTGAAATCGCCGAGCAGACCGCCACCTCCATGATGCAGATGGATCGTGCGGTGCAGGAGGTGGGTGGCCATGTCGCGGAGGCGTCGAAGCTCACCGCGAAGGTGAGCGAGGGAGCCGAGCGCGGGGCGGAGGCGGTCAGTGACACCATCCGGGACATCCAGCGCATCCACAACCTCACCCGCGATTCGAAGAGCGGCCTCGAAACCCTGGTGGCGCGGATCGCGGAGGTGGGGAGCACCCTGGACATCATCGGGGACATCAACGACGAGACGAACCTGCTCTCCCTGAACGCGGCCATCATCGCCGCCCAGGCGGGCGAACAGGGAAAGGCCTTCCTCGTCGTCGCCAACCACGTAAAGACCCTGGCCCAGCGCACGGCGGCGAGCACCAAGGACATCTCGCAGCTGATCGCGGCCATCGAGAGCGAGTCCGACGCCGCGGTTGCGGCCATGGGTGCGGGCATCGACGCCATCGAGCAGGGCGTCGGCCGATCCCGTGTGGCGGGAGAGGCTCTCGAGAGCATTCGCGAGCAGGCACGGGACGCGAGCTCGCGCGTGGCCGAGATCGCCCGCTCCACCGAGGAGCAGACCCGCACTTCGAGCCTGGTTTCACGGGCGACCCAGGACACCTCGACCCAGGTGCTGCAGATCTCGAGCGCCATGGCGGAGCAGGCCAAGGTGGCGGAGCAGATGCTCGCCGCCTCCGAGGCGGCCCTCGATCTTTGCACCCACGTCCACCGTTCGACGGACGAGCAGCGCGCGACCGGGCGCTACATCACCGACAGCATTTCTTCCATCACCGAGATGATCCGCCTCATTCTCGAGAACACCGCCCTGCACGCCCGCTCGAGCGAATCGGTCTCCGACGCGGTGTCCCAGCTGCTCGAGAACTCCCAACAGGTGGGAGAACACGTGCCCCAGGTCAACGCAATGCTGAGCGAGTTGAACGAGAACGCCGGGCAGATCGTGCGCGAGCTCGCCCGCTTCGAGATGGCCACCGCCGAGGGCGCCGCCGGGGCCGGCGAGTAGCGACGCCCTGCCCGCCCGGCGCCCAGCCGCCGGCCGAGCCACTCCGCTCGAGGTCAAGAATCCAGAGCCATTACGCACACTTCGCGACCGGTGAGACGGGCGTCACGAAATCCCTGCCGGCGGCGACCGATTGAGACTCATGCCCCGTCGGGAATAGGCCGATGTGAGGGGAAATCGCAAGAACGGCCGCCGGCTCCCTGCCCAGGCTGCCGGTTGCTGGAGGGGGCGCAACGAGATGATCGCAACGACGAGTGGAAACCGGTTCGTGGCATTGGCCCTGCTGTTTGCCTTTGCGGGCGCAGTGGGCTGCGCGGACGGAAGAGTCTGGTGGAACGACCCGAAGAAGCGAGAGTGGTCGCTCATCGAGCTACAGAAGGCCTACACGGACTATGTGCGCTTCGGCGCCTTCGACAAGGCCAGCCGCTTCGTGGACCCGGAGATGGCAGAGGCCTACGTCCAGTCCTTCCCCAATCCCGAGGTGATTCGCTTCACCGACTACGAGGTCACGCCGGTCGTTTTCGAAGACGACGAGCAGCGGGAGGTGGCGACCTCCACGGTGACCTACAAGGCCTATCGGACCGACACCCTTGTCATCACGACCATCGTCGAGAAGCAGGAGTGGTATCGCGTCGACCAGTTCAACACCTGGAGGGTGCGACCCAGCTTCCAGGGGCTCGGGAACCTGGCCAGCAACGGCCGGGCCCGCTGACGCGCGGCCCCGGTCGCGGGTCTGGAGTGAATCGCGTGGACTCGACACGAACGATCCTCGTGGTGGACGAGGTCCCCATGTTCCGGGAGCTCGGCGCACTCTTTCTGGCGCGCTCCGGCCGGGTGCTGACGGCCGCAGGCGGTGCAGAGGCCCTCGAGCTGGCGCAGCGCGAGCAGCCGGACGTGGTGCTCACGGATCTCTTCATGCCGGACATGGACGGCGAGGCCCTCTGCCGCGCCATCAAGGACGATCCGGATCTGCAGGAGACACCGGTGATCGTCATGATCAGCGGCGACCACGGTCGCGACCGTGCCCGCTGCGTGCGGGCCGGCGCCGCCGACGTGCTCATCAAGCCCCTCTCCCGGGTTCCCCTGGTCGAGGCGGTGAACCGCTTCCTGCGCCAGGGCACCGTGCGAGGTCTGCCCCGCATCGCGCTCAAGGCCCCGGTCGGTCTCCTGGCCGAGAACGAGGAGCACGCCGGAACCGTGCGCAACATCTCCCGGGGCGGACTCTTCGTCGAGACCCCCTGGCAAGTCCCCATGCGGACCGAGGTGCAGCTGCACTTCGAGCTGCCCGACACCGACACCGCGGTGACACCCACGGCCCAGGCGATATGGCACCAGGCGAATCCCGATCGGCTCACGGGTCGCGGCGTGGGAATGCGCTTTCTCTCCCTCGACGGGCGCGCGCTGCGCACCCTCGACGACTACATCTTCGAACGCATGCGGCCCGCCTCGGGCGCCGGCCGCGGAGGACTCCTGGCATGACACGTTGGCTACCGACACTCTTTCTGGCATTCGCTCTGGCTGCCCCCCTCGCGCTGAGCCCGGCGCCGACCTTCGCCGAGGACGATATGGAGGACGTTATCGAGAACCAAGAGGGGGGCGAATCGGGGCAGAACTCGAAGACCTACTGGCAGAGCCGATACACGGAGCTCAAGGGGCAGGTCTCCAGTGCGAGTGCGCGACTCACCCAGGCCAAGCGCGAGTACAGCAAGGCAAAGCAGCGTGATCGCCTGCGCGGCGACTCCAAGAACAGCATTCTGCAGCAGATCCAGTCTGCGGAGATGGACCTCGAAGACGCCCAGAAGGCCCTCGACGCGCTCCCCGACGAGGCGCGCGCCGCGGGTGCGCAGCCTGGTTGGTTCCGCGAAATCGACGAGAACTACGCAGGCTGAGCCCTGATGGCCGCGGGCGCCCCGCCCCGCTACCGCGAGGCGGGCGTGGAGCCCCTCCTACTCGAAATCCGACTCCCGATAGCGCGGTGTCAGGGGCCCGTCGTTGCGCTGGTTCTTGATGATGCTCAAGACCTGATCGCCCCGCTTCACCACCTGCACCGTGCGCGTGCTCTGGTACCCGTCCGACTTGCGCACCCGGAAGGTCTCGACCACGAGCGGCTCGTCGGCGTCGGGGCCCATCCCCACTGCCCCGGTGGGCACGGCGAGACGGGTCTGACCGCCGTAGCGGCCGCCGCCCACTGAGATGTAGCTCTCGGCCGCGCCCGCTGCGGGCCCTGCAAGGGCCTGAGGCCGGTTCGCCTCGCGCAGGCCCTCGAGGCGCGCCAGCATGCGCTCGCCGTAGCTGCCCTCGGTGGTCTTGGCGACCGGCGTGTAGCGGTCGTAGTCCTTCAAGCGCCGCAGGGGCGCCTTCTTGGCCTGGGCGCGATAGCGAGCGGGGATCCGCTTCTTGTCGTCGGTATACGCGTAGGTCCCCTCGTCGGTGGTCCAGCGGTAGAGCGTCCCGCCGAAGGCCGTTCCGGCCATGGAGAGACATGCGATCCCCGCCACGGCAGAGCGGAGGATCAGTGACAGCTTGCGGTTCAAACGCATGGGTGTAGCCTCCTGTGCCCCTATGTGGCACCAGGTGACAAAAAATGTCAATATTTCAATGACTTAGGGGGCAACCCGAATGCAACTCGCCTGCTTGACAGGCGCAGTTTCGGCGGGTATTCAATGGGCCGCGCAAGCGTTGCAGGTTTGTTGCGGGGTAGAGCAGTCAGGTAGCTCGTCGGGCTCATAACCCGGAGGTCGCAGGTTCGAATCCTGTCCCCGCTACCACTCAGAAACGCCCGGGAGCTTTGGCTGCCGGGCGTTTTCGTTTGGTGTGTTGGCTCGAGTCCGCTTCTCGAGCAGCCGACACCGCAAGCGCATCATGCTTCGCGAGCCAACTTCGCTGGCGAAGCGCTTGCGATCGCGTCGCCGCGAGCCTGAGCTAGACACGCAGCGTCAGCGCGAGGTCGGAATGCCCGAGCTGGTCCGCGATCCAGCGGACCGTCTTGCCCGCCCGAACCGTGAGTGTTGCCCAGGTGCGGCGCGCGCTCTCCTCGCGTGCGGACGGGCTCGGGGCCAAGCGAGAACGACGGCGGGGTGGTGCTTCTGTTCAAGCTCCTGAACGATCGGCGGCGCATCTGGCGCCTCGAGCAGGGGTCCCGCTCCTCCGTTGCCGGAGAGCGCGCTTGCTCGGGCTGGCTCGCCGCGGACGCAGCGCGAGCGCTGCGCTGGATAGCAACATGGTGATCAGGCCGGCGAGGCCTCCTGGCGAGAGGGCCGGCGCGGGCACCACCAGCGCGGGAGTGAAGTGAACGACGAGCTCCGGCGGGTTGCCGCCCTCGCGGCTGTCGAAGCGCTTGGTCGTCTGGGTGCCGCTCTCGTTGCCGATGACGAACCAGCCGTAGTTGGGCTCGGTGCCGTCGAGCCAGGCCTGCACGTCGTCCACCATGCCGGACGAGGACCAGTCGTAGAAACCATACTGGTACTGGTCACCCACGATTGTCGCGGCGCTGGCGGACGCGCCGTAGGTGCCGCCGAGGCTGTTCCAGGCGGGCGAGCTCGAGGGGTTGTTCTCGTCGTAGAACCTGTACTCCCAGGTGGCGTCGTCGCCGGTGGCCGAATCGGGCGCTCCCTCCTGGCCGCTCGCGAGGGAGGTCCCCTCCCCCCAGTCCAACGTGGCGCGGTGCAGGCTCACGGTCTCGGGTCCCGCCCTGGTGCGGCTCAGGTTCAGCCTGAGCGTCACCGCGTCAATCGTCGAGCCGGCCGAGATCGGTCCGGCGACGTCGAAGGCGATGAGCGCGCGTCGCATCAATCCGGCGTTCGTGCGTCCCGAAAAGAGACGGGTGCCGGCACCGTTGCTCTTCTCGCTCTCGGGCTCATAGATCGTGTTGTCCCGGCTGGGGTTGATCGACACCACGTCCGCGAGGGCCGGCCCGGCTGCTAGAACCGCCACTACCGCTGCCCAGAGCAACCTGTACCACCTCATTGCTGCACCTCCGCGGGCAGGTGTACAAACTCGCGTGCCACCGTCCTCGAGGGCCCGGCCAAGCGGGCGGGCGAGCAGGGCGGGGATCGAAACCTGGCGACTGTGCATGCGCATCCTCCGCCGCGCCCTGAACTGTGGCGCGTCGTTCCGCGGATTGCTGTCAGCCGGGCGACAGGGGACCGTCCCGACGAGTCGCCGTCCGCCCCGTCAGTGGAATATCCCACGGGGCCGTCGGGCAGGGGTCCGCTCATCGACGATCCCCACCGGATGACGCCATCTGGACAGTGTGCGGGGCGACTACGCCGCGAGGGGCAGCGCGAGGTCGATCGGGATCGCCGCTCCACCAGGATCGGATCGGGTCCCCGCTACCAAATCGAACGCCGGAAGCCGAGTGCTTCCGGGCGTTTGTCGTCGGGGGACCGAACCGAACATGCGGGTTCCGGAGCGGCCGCCGCGAGCATCAGGCTTCGAACCTGGGTCGGGCGGTGGGCGAAGCGCCCTGTCCTCGCATCCGGATCACGCGCAGGTCCGCAAAACCACCGCAGCCGCGGCTCAGGCGGCAATCCGCTCGAAGCTCACCTCAAGGTCGAGGTGCGGCACGTAGGTCGGGCGTCCGTCAAAGCGGGTCCCCGCTACCAGAAGGAGACGACGCCCCGGCGCCTTCACAGGCCCGGGGCGTCCTTGCGTCTGGCCCCTGGGTCGGCGCTGATCGCGGCTCTCGTATAGCGATGACATCCGCTCCCGGCCCAAGTTCGCGCCGATGTACCACGCCATGGTAGGAGAGTCGGGCCATGAGGACCGGACTCAACTAGAACAGCCTCCCGCAGACCCGGCGCGATTCACCGTTCGTGGCAGACCGCACAGCGGCGTGTGGCGGCTGGCCGAGATTCCAACACTGCAGGTAGTTTTCTCAGACGCTGCGGCGGCGACCTGCCAACGAGGCCAGAGCGGCAAGCGCCGCGAGGGCGAGCGCCCCTCCGGCGGGCTCGGGAACCGAGACGAATCGGAACGATACGTCGGGATTCCGGCTGATGATCCGGTAGCGGAGGGTGTCCAGTGCGGAGGCCGCTGCGAATCCGGCAACATCGCCACCGACCTCGTCGGTTTCGAATTCTCCTCCCGCGTAGAACATGCTATTGACGAGGTTCCGCGAGTAGGGGCCGTACCGAAGCTGGGTGGCGACGCTCGTAACACCGCTGATGCGGTAGCGCGACACACCGCCGGAGCTCAGATTCTCGACCGTCAGCTCGGGCGGAACGTCCAGGCTTCCGTCACCCGCGGAGAGGTCGAGGACGTCGAACCCAAAAGGCGTCGCCAAGTCGAGTCCGGCGAAGGCGTTGAAGGCTCCGAGCTGGTTGTCATTGCGGAACTCGAGCGTGACGTCGAGCTCGATCGCGAAATAGACATCGGTGTTTCCGCTCGCTCCGGGATCACTCGTATCCTTGCCTTCGACGATCACGCTGACGAGACTGCCGCCCGAGGCAGTGCAGAAGTCGAAAGAGGGGACCGACACCCCCGCCGTCGACACCCCACCGGCGGCACCGTGGGTGGGGAGTTTGACGCCCCCACGCGCGGGCACCTGCGCGTCTCCCGACGCGGTCAGCTCGACCGAGCCGGACGCGAAGGGCCTGTTCACACTGCTGTCGAGGGACGCCGCCGGGTAGTCACGGCGGGCGAAAGCGTCGGAGAAGTCGAGGCAGGTGTAGGTTACGTCCGCCGTCGCGCTGGCGGCAGCGGGCTCCGGATGCCCCAGCAGGAACTCAGCGGCCAGCAGGCACGCCACCGGAAGGCCCATCGGAGCACGAATCAACAACCGCATCGCAGCTACATCCTTTCGCCCCCAGACGAATCCTACGCGTGGACCGCCGATCTATCAAGGTAAATCGCTAGATTCGGCGTCTGCGCAGTGCTCGCGCGGGGCGCTGCCCACCAGGAAGAGCTCGCTGGTGCGCACGCAGTAATCCTCCTTCTGGAGCTCGACCGCAGCCTTCACGATACCATTCGGCGGACGGAAGCGGACACCCTTGCGCGTCCCGACGGCGGTGCGAAGGAAGCGGGCCGCGATGGGGAGGGCGAGCTCGGAAGCGGCGCGGCCGAGGCTCCGACCGTCGTCGAAGCCCACCCAGACCCCCACCGCGAGCTCGGGGGTGTAGGTCACGAACCAGGCATCGCGATAGCCATCGGTCGTCCCCGTCTTACCAGCCACGGCGCCGAGAAAGCCCAGGGCGCGCAGCGGAGCTCCGCTCCCGCGGTCGACCGCTCCCTGCAGAGCCGACGTGACCAGGTAGGTCTCGGCCGCTGCGAAGACCCTCTCCGGGTCTTCGCGTGGGATCGGGATCTCTGCACCCTCGGCGTCGCGGACGGCCAAGACTGAATGCAGGGGAGCCCGCACTCCGCCTGCGGCCAGGACCGCATAGGCGCGTGTCAGCTCCAACAGGGTCAGCTCGAAGGCACCGAGGGGCAGGCTGGGCCACGGCTCCATGCGGCTCTCGATTCCCAGCCGTCGAGCTGCCTCGATGATCCGTTCGAGTCCCAGCTCGAGGCCCATACGCGCGACCGGGACGTTGAGCGACTGTTCGATCGCCTCCCGCAGGGTGACGCGGCCGCGGAAGCGACCATCGTGGTTCAATGGCTCCCAGGCGCGGCCGTCGAGCTCGATGCGCAGGGGCTCGTCCTCGAGCAGCGATGCCAGCGTAAACGCAGGCGGCTCGTCTCCGCGACGAGCGAGGGCGGCCAGCGCCACCACGGGCTTGAAGGCACTCCCCGGCTGGCGTCGCGCCGAGGCGACGTGGTCGAACTGCGATCGCCGGTAGTCTCGGCTCCCGACGAAGGCGCGGACCTCGCCGCTACGGGGGTCGAGGACGACGAGTGCTGCCTCGAGTGGCGCCTCTCCGCTTCGCAGCTCGGGGTAGCTCGCTTCGAGCTGGCTCAAACCGTTGCGCACGGCGCGGAGCGCCGCGCGCTGAAGCGCGACGTCCAGGGTGGTTGCCACCGACAGTCCGCCGCGTGCCACGACGTCCATCCCCAGCTCTTGTACGAGCTCATTGCGCACCCGTGTGAGCAGGTGCGGTGCGGGGCCCCGTAGCGCTCCCGGACGGCGGATCTCGATGGGCTCGGCGGCGGCCTGCCGGAAGCTGGTTTCGGAGACTCGGCCCGCGTCGAGTAGGATCTTCAGGACCTGGTCCCGCCGGCGTCTTGCGGCCTCGGGATTTCGTAAAGGCGAATAGACACTCGGCGCACGGATCAATCCGGCGAGCAGTGCTGTCTCGGAGAGGGTCAGCTTCTCCACCGGCTTCCGAAAGGTATGCAGGGAGGCGAGCGCCACCCCGTGAATTGCGGTCAAACCGTCCTGGGCCAGATAGATCTCGTTGAGGTACGCCTCGAGCAGCACCTCCTTTTCGTGGCGCCACTCGAGGACCAGCGCGCCGAGCGCCTCGGCGAACTTCCGGCTGAAGGTCCGGTCTGGGGGGAGGTGGACACTTCGGGCGAGCTGCTGGGTGATGGTACTGCCGCCCTGCACGACGCGACCGGCCCGCAGGTTGGCCAGCGCCGCCCCGACGACCCGCCGCAGGTCGATCCCGTGATGATCGAAGAAGCGACGGTCCTCGATCAGCATGACGGTGTCGACCAGGAACTCGGGCAGCTCTCGCAGCTCCACCCACTTGCGGAGCCGCCCCTCTCGGTCCGGCTCTTCCGCAATGGTGATCCATTCGGTCGGTTCGCCCGCCTTCACGCTCGTGCGCGCGAGCAGGCGAGTCGGTGACCAGCTCACGCGCTCCTGGAAGCTGGCTTCGACGGCCGCTGCGAAGAAGAGAAGAGCAATGAGCGCCCCGACGACCGTCGCGCCGATCGCGAGCGCTGCTCCTTGCTTCCACGATCGGGTCACGCGGCTTTGACCACATGTCCCGAGAGCTCGAGGGCATGGACCACCGGCACCTGATCACCACCACTACAATAATGGCCCGCGATACAGTCGCTCTGCGCAGGAACTGGCACCAAGGCGGTGTCACTCACAGTGGGAACAAGCTAGGCAGGCTCGGTGCCGCGATCAAGGCCATGGAGAAGAAAGAGAAGAGAAGTGGTGGGCTCACAACGATTCCCGAAGAGCAGATTCAACTGCGTGCTGATCTCCTCAGGGTCACATCGGCGCTCTCGGGCTTTTCCTGAGTTGCTACCAGAAGTTGTGGATTGACGGCCTGGACCTTGACGCCGCTCGGTAGCATAGGCTGGGCGTCCTTACGTTCTCGTCGAGCGGGGACCAGCATCCGTGGCCTCTCGACAGGCGACTTCGAGGTGGAGCCGGCAGCCGGAGCCATCGCTTCCGGTTCGAAGCTCCGCCTCGCCAGTCGATGACCTCAGGGGTGACTCCAGGACCGCTCAGGCGGCGATCCCGTCGCCGAGCACCTTCACCGGGGCGAGGTTCGAGCGCCTGAGGGCACTGGAGAATCCGAAGAGAAGCAGCGCCCGGTCCCGCAGCCCCTTCAACCCGGTGTTGTCGCCGGGCACCACGGTGGCCGCGAGTTCGGCGGTCAGCGGGCGCTTGCGGGTCAGGGCGACGCCCTTTTCCCGTCGAATGCCCTGCATCGTGGCCCGCACGCCCTTCGCGGTGGTGGGCGTCTCGAAGCCCTGCGCCTCGTGCGCCCATCGGATCGCCGCCACACGCTGGCCGAGAGTCGCCGGGCTCTTCCCTGCTTTCGCCTGGGCGGCCAAGTAGCGGGCCACAGTCTCGGCAGCAGCGGGGAGGGCCTGGACGCCCTGCCCTTCGCACCAAGACCGGAATGAAGCCAGCCCGGCGCCGTAGGCCCGTCTCGTCGAAGGCGCGAGGGACTGGGCCACGTAGTCCGCCACGTCGCCCAGCTCGGCGGGAATCCCCACCGCTGCGGGCTTGAATACCTCAAGTTCCGCCGACCTAGTCCGAATCGACGGGGGCTCCGATCAGCTGCCTCAGTACCGAGACGATCGTGCCAGCGATACCGAGTAGACAGAGACCTGCGCCGGGGATCGCGAGGAAGCCGAGCGCCTCCTTGGCTTCGCCCGTACTGCCGACGGCTGGCGCAGTAAGGCCCGCGGCGAGCCAGAAGATCGAGTAGAGGAGAGAGCCTGCACCGAAGGCTCCGGCAGAGATTCTCTCGAGAAGGCCCGTGGTTCCGAGCAGCCCCAGGAGAAGGATCGACGCCAGTGCGGCGGCACCGATCGCACCCCCATGGAGATGGGCTCTCTTCATGTAGGCCCACGACTTGGAGACGACCTTGTCCCGCTTGCTCGCATCGCCTTCATAGACGGTCTCGAACACGGCATCCGCCGAGGAGCGCAGCTGGCCCTTGATGCTGCTCTCGGCAGCGCCAAAGGATCCACCGAGAAGAAAGCCGAAGGCAATCGACAGCAGCGCCAGAACGATACCCGGAGCCAGCGGTTTCAGGTTGGGTACGGGATGGCTCGACATGTTCCCTCCTGTTCCCCCAGAACATTCGTTGCCCCAGAACACTGGCGTACACCGACCAGGTGCCGGGAACCCCGTCCCGCTTCCGAGATCCTACCAGCAGGGGCCGGCGAGTCAATTCAAGCTCTGCGTCCCGCCTTCGAGCCGATGGATCGCCGCCCTAGTTGATGTGGCTGCAGTCGCTCACGTAGCCGAGGTTCATCAGCTGGTGGCACTCCTCGCGCGTCATCTCGACGTCGGCGCCGGCCGCGACGGCTTCGCCTTCCGCGGCGCGGCGACCCGCGTGATCGCCGTGCCATCGTAGGGGTGCTCGAAGTAGGGATCGTGGGGATCCATGTAGTGGAGGAAGAGGAAGAATCGCAGACCGGGCTTCAGCTTGAACCGGACCGAGCGCACAATGTTGTAGAGGATGAGCTTCGACGCGAACTCCTCGACGCCGGCAAGGTAGTCGGGCCCTCTGCTGGCGGACAGCGATAGCACCGAATCTTCGCGGCCTTCTCCCTCCGGCCGTCTCCACGTGCCGCCTGGTACGCCTTCGGCGCCCGTCGCGGGGAGGCGCCATCTGGGCGCTCTCCAGAGCCACCTACGCCGCAAGGGGCAGCACTAGGTCGATGGCGATCCCCGTTCCACCAGGATCGAATCGGGTCCCCGCTACCAGTTGAAGCCCTAAGAATCTAACGGTTCCGGGGGCTTTGCTTTTTCAAACGTTGCTGGCGGTGTGGGAGCAGTGTGGGGACGCACCTGCCCCAAGCAGCAGCGAGGCCAGGAGAGACAGAGATGAACCATCGCAGATCAACTATCCGATCGGTGCGCGCGCGCTGGGCGTTCGCATTCGTCTGCGCTCTCGCGATCGCAGCGGCCACAGGGGAAGCCGGTGCGCAAACCAAGTTCCAATACGGTCGCGAGCCCGTGCATCCCGCCTGCGTTCACGCACTGGCCATGCGCCAGGGCGATGCCGTTCCCGTCACGACTGCGGTGAGCCTCCAGGGGTGCGCCACGAGCGCACGCTCGAAGAGCGAGGCCCGCTCGGAACAGGACATCGCCACATTCGAGGACGATGCCATTCTGGGAGGCGGCTCCTTTGGTTACCGTGAACTCACGCAGCTCGACAACGGGATCTTCGGTCTCGCCATCCGCCGCGTCCTACCGAGTGGCGAAGAGCGCGTGAGCCTCGCGGCGGTCAAGATGATCGCACGTCCGATGATCCGACACGGGACGATTGTCAATCTGGAGATGCTCGAGCTGCTGGGCGAGCTGTGGATCCCCGATATGCATATGTTGAGTTTTCGTAGTATGGGCAACACCGTGCATTTCAGCGCGGGTGTCGGGCCCGACAGGATCGAGCGCAAGGTCGACTTCACCCGTCTCGGCAGGATGCGGAAGTAGTAGCCCCCGGATCGTCGTCGAAGTGAACCGCCCCGACTTAGCGTTCTGATCACGCGCTGGAGCTCAGCCAATCCAACAATCGCCGAAGCCGGGCAGAGCAAGTCGGCCATCCTCTGGGCCCGAAGCCTCCTTCGAGTGGATGACATCTTCCAGTGAGGCGAGCAGAATAAACAGTCTCGCTGCAGCCCCGTTCTCAAGGGCGTCGCGCCGAAGATCAGCAGATCCCTGGGTTCCGCTCGGCTGGAAGGTGACTTCCAGATCGCCTTCGCCCGAGGCGAACTCCTGAGCATTTCTAGGGCCTTACGACGAGAAACGCAGCTTCGCGGCGATGCCCTTCCCCACCGTATGCTCTCGGTTGGATCCTGTCCCCGCTACCACGCAGAAACGCCCGGGAGCTTTGGCTTCCGGGCGTTTTCGTTTGGTGCGTGGGCTCGAGTCCGCTTCTCGAACAGTCGACACCCCAAGCGCATCATGCTTCGCGAGCCAACTTCGCTGGCGAAGCGCTTGCGATCGCGTCGCCGCGAGCCTGAGGTAGACACGCAGCGTCAGCGCGAGGTCGAAATGCCCGAGCTGGTCCGCGATCCAGCGGACCGACTTGCCCGCCCGAGCCGTGAGCGTCGCCCACCTGCGGTGCGCGCTCTCCTCGCGTGCGAACAGGCTCAGGGCCAAGCGAGAACGACGGCGGGGTGGCGCTGCTGTTCAAGCTCCTGAACCATCGGCGGCGCCTTCTTCGGGCGCGAGGTCAGCCGCGACGACATCGCGTAGTACGCCTGGCAGGCCCTGTGCGACGAGTGGGAGTTCAATCGCCGCGCGGGCTTCACCGCCGAGCACGACGTCCTGCCCAAGCTCGTGTGCGAGGAACCCGTCGGCCCCATGAACGCCGTCTTCGACATCTCCGCCGAGGCCATCGCCAGCGTCAAGGAGTGGCAGGCACCCAGCGAGGAGTTCTACACCAAGCAGGGCTCGGCTTGAGCTCTCGGACGAGGAGGCAGTCGCTGGGACTCCCTTCCTCCTGACCGGTCTCCACCAGCCGCGGGCGGACCAGCTCAGCCTGCGCTGAGCGTGCCCCACACGTCGGGGACCGATCCCGGGGCCAGCGACTGCCTCCTCGCTGGGAGCATGAGCACCGCGCCGGGACCGCGGCTCCGAATCGATGAATCCACGAAACTGCTCCTTCGAACGGGCAGTATTGCATCCGTCGGCTCGAGATGCTGACATCTCGCCGACACCTGAGAGAATCCCGACCTGCCCGATCGAGGGGAGAGCGCCGCTCAGGGGGTCGATCCCCCCTTCCCGTTTCGGGTAGACTGGGGCACAGGGGGCCATCTCAATGCAGATTCACTGGGTACACGCGGACGAGCTGAGCGACACGGACCGTGACGCCGCAGAGGGCCGGATCGCCTTCCTCGGCGCAGACAACAGCGACATCATCGATGTTCGGATCATCGCCAAGACCACGTCGCACCACGAACACGGCGGGGCGGAGGTCCGGATCACCTGCCAGGCGCGGGGTCGGGAGATCGTGGCGGCCCGCACCCGCCCGGATGCCGGCCTGGCGCTGCACGACGCCGTCGACGCCTTCGAGGCGGAGGTCCGACGCATGCGGGAGAAGCGGCGGGATCGGCGCAACGAGCAGCCAGCCGCACCGCCGGAGCTCGGCATCATCGACCGGGTGCTGGTGGAGGAGGGTTACGGCTTCATCCTCACCGACAGCGGGGACCAGGTCTACTTCCACCGCAATGCCGTTCATGGCGGCCTCGAGTTCGAGCAGCTCGAAGAGGGCCAGCGAATCGGTCTGAACATCGAGGCGGGCAACGACGGGCTCCAAGCCACCACGGTCGTCACGGCGCCGCCGGACGCGCCGTCTCCCTGAAGCCGCCGCAGCTCGTCACTCCAGGACGTGGATGCTCCGCTCCCGGCACATGTCCTTGAGAATCTAATGCTACATGGCGGGGCAGAATGACCCAACTCCTTGGGAGCCCAGCGCGCGTCCGACCGAAAGCCGTCGATTCCACCGCCCTTCCAGGCTGCCGTGTACAGAACCCCAGATCGACCCGGCAGATGTCTCGGGGCCATCAAGCCGCGAGGGGCAGCATGAGGTCGATCGGGATCGCCGCTCCACCAGGATCGGATCCCCGCTACCACTTGAGAGACCCTCGGAAGCCGTTGCGGCTCCGAGGGTTTTTCTTTGGTGGGTCCGCCGCCTCCTCGAGTCTGGAGAGTCGCTACTGACAGAACTCTGACGGTAGCCGCCACGAGGCCGCGGTGCAGTCCAATCGTGCACGGGTCAACGTCGACGCTGCAGGCCCCGCCTTCCGCGCAACAGCCCTAGCACCGCAAGCGCCGCGCCACCGAGCAGGCCCGCACCGGGCTCCGGAACGAGGCTGAGCGGGCGCCATGCGATGTTGTTGTCCGCATGGATCTCACTCTGGCCGCCGACGTGGAGCTCGGCATAGACTCTCGCGGACGCGAACCGGGCCGGGGACATGGGCGGGATCGTCCAGCGGACCGGCGTCGGGATCTCCACCGTGCCCCGGGCGGGGATCCCCGCAATCTGGCGCGAGCCGATCGCATCGGTGCCGGGGGCGGCCGGGTCGCCGTCGTAGAAGGTGACTGTGGTCGGCGCGGTCAGCGCCACCAGGCTGTAGTTGTGCACGCGTGTGCGCAGATCGACCATCGCTCCCGGCTTGATCGCGGCGGAGGGGTCGCCGGGCTCCTGCTGGCCGCTCGCATCGACCGGCAGGATGAGGATCTCGGTCGTCCGGCGGATCCGGTCCTGCGTGTCGTCGCCCAGGCCCTTCTCGACGTCGCGGAGCTGCGGCAGCCGGAACGAGGGATCCGGACCGTCCGCGTAGCTCGCGAAGAACGAGTTCGGCAGGAAGGTCTTCACGCAGCTCGGGTCGAGGAATGGGCAGGTCGTCGGCCCGTCGACCGCGTAGTCGAGCACGAAGGCGCCGTCGCGCAGGTAGACGTAGGGCGTGACCGTGTAGGAATCCTGATTGCTCGGCGCTCGCCCCAGCCTGAGGTCGAAGGCGTCGGACTGGTTCACGTCGGCCCGCTTCGAGACGAAGCGCTCCTCGCTGTAGCCGCCGCTGAAGCTCGTCGCCACGTTGACGACGCCGATCGACCCCGAGGTGCTCACCGAGCCATCGATGGAGAAGATCGAGCCCTGCGTGTCCTCCTTCGAGGAGGTCTCGAAGATCTCCACGCTGACGTCGGTCTCCGAGGTCTGCGAGATCTGGAACCCCGTCTCGGAGGAGTAGACCGCGTCGGTGTCCGAGAGGAACGCGAGCATGTCCGAGTTGCTCTTGTAGGAGAGCAGGTTGCCGGCCTCGTGGGTCATCGCGTAGCTGCCGAGGTCCACGTCGGGCCGCGGCCATGACGCGAAGAGGTTCCTCCCGAGCTGGATGGGCACCACGACGGCGACGGTGTCGTCCTCGTCGCAGGCTGTGCCGCCGCCCCCGGACTCGTCGCACAGGATCCCGTACTCCCAGATGTCGTACTGGTTGATCTGCACCAGCGACTCGTCGACGCCTGCTGCGGTGCTCCGCTGGGACACCTGGGCCACACCCTCGGTAATCGTGTCCGTGCTCGAGAACTGCTGGCCGTAGCTCGTCGTCAGACTGGCCTCCACCTTCACGAAGAGGCCGCCGCCGGCGCTCGTCGTGTTCGAGACGTACCAGTCCGAGTTGTAGGTATGGCTCAGGGTCTGTGCCTGCTCGCTGGCCTGGGTGTACGCGGCCGAGAACGGGCAGCCGAGCTCCGGGAAGCAGTCGAAGGGATCGATCTCGCTGCCGCCGATCACGTCGAAGTGGATGGGCGGGGCGCCGAGCATCACGAGCGGCTGGTCCACGCCCACCCGGTAGCGGCTCACGGGGTCGGTGAGGAACACGCTGTCGCCGTCCACGTCGCTGAAGATCGCGAGGGCTGGGGGCAGCGGCAGCGCCTGGCCAGGGTTGAAGACGAAGTCTTCCCGCTGGAAGTAGAGGAAGTCGTGGGCGGTGTTTCTCGTCAGATCGTCGGGGTTCACCTCGAACACGCCCATCCTTCTGACGTTTATCGCGTACCCTATGAGGCGGAACACATCGCTGTGCCGGAGCTCCACCATGATCTCGGAGCGGAGCACCCCCCCGGGTTGGGTCTGGATGTCCTGATGGCCGTTGACGTCGGCCACGGTCACGGAGCACTGCTGGCCGCGGTAGCTGTCGGTGTCGAGGCGGGTGCCTCCCGTCGAGAGGTTGAGCTCCATGCAAGCCCCCGCCGTCTGCGTTGCGTACTGAGTGCCGTTCCCGTAGCAGCTCCCGTCGGGGTCTGCATTGACGAGACTGGCGGGCGGGGCGGGCGTCGGCGGCGGGGGGCTGTCGGAGCTCTTCAGGGCATCGCCGCCTTCGATTGCGCGCAGGACGAAGAGATGTGGGTCGTACATCATGACGATCTCGTCGCGACCGCTCTGGGCCGGGTTCGCGGGATCGTCCCGGAGCTGGGCCGCGTCGACGCAGAACGTCGAGGGCAGGATGGTGCCTCTGTCGCCGTAGCCGGCGTCGGTCCGCACGTGGTTGAGCACCGGCTCCTGGTTGAGGAGGCAGTAGCGGGTGTTCCCTTGGGTCGACCCATCACAGTCGTCGAAGCGGGACGGCCGCAGCCACACCAGGGCACCCGGGAGATGCCAGGCCTGGTTGAGGTTCTCCTGCTGCATCTGCAGACCCACGACGATCGATTCGCGCGGCGCGCCGAGCCGATCGATGTCCGGGTCTGACGGGTACGGGAGATTGGCCGCCGTGGCGATCATCCTCTTCAAACGCACCGCTGTACCGGAGGGGTGGGTGCCCGGCGGATCCAGGGAGCCCTTTTGGCCCGGGAAGGGCACCTTGAAGGTGCCGCCCCCGGAAGGGAGGATGGCGCCTGTGTGGACGAGGAAGGGGTCGAACAGCGTGAGGAATGTCAGACCGCCGATAGTAAACCCACCATCTGTCACCACGACCGAATCCGTGGGCTCGCCGGTGAACTCGTAGATCACCACCTCGGCCTGGTTGAAGCCCTCGATGAGGTCGGACCGCACGTGGGGGCTCGGATGGACGAGCGCGACCTCGTCGACCAGGTCGCCGTCGTAGTCGCCGAGCGCCAGGGCGAACGCGGCGGAGCTGCGACCCGTGCTGCCGCCGCGGGCGATCGTGAGATCCGCCTCACGCATCTCCTGCTGGTCGGCTCGCGTCAGCGAGAAGATCTCGAGGGTGTCGCCCAGCCCGTCCTCGTTGGTGTCGGCCAGGTCGAGGATGACGATCTGGATCGTCTCGAGTTGGGTCCAGTAGCCGAGCACGATCTCGTCGGCGGGATCGTCGTCGAGCTGGCCGACGGCGACGCGGATGCCGCGATCGTAGTGGCGCGTCACGCCAGGGTCCGGATCGGTGCGGGGCGGGAGGATCGCCTCACGGGCGATGCTGCCATCTTCCGTCCCGCCGGCGGGGATGTAGACCGACCGCGTGATGCCGTTCTCCGAGATCACGATCTGAAGGGCTTTCACTTCGGCGAGTCCGGGAGGATTCGTGGTTCCCTGGAATCTGACCTGCACCAGCTGGTTCGTCTCGTAGGCCAGCACCTTGCCGCCGATTCCATCGCCATCGAAGTCGCCTGCGGCTCCATCGATCTGGTCGCGGTGGTTGGAGAGCCGGTCGACGTCGAAGGCCTCGTCCGGGAGCGGCGAGCCGGCCTGCTGGGTCAGATGGTTCGGATAGTCGATGTGGCTTCCGGTAAAGCCACTCCCGGTCGGCTGGACCAGGAATCCCTCGACGCTCTCCACCACCTTCGGCTTGGCGCCGAGCGGACCTACGTCGTCGTAGCGGTCCGCCCGGGCGTCCTGCGGGTTCGCCGCGAGCAGCGCAAGGCACGCGACCTGCGCGAGTAGAGTCAGGGGCAGGATCGAGGATCCCAACAAATGGATTGATCTGGGAGTCATCACTTTCGAAGGCCTCCGGGTCAACGGACAGCATCCCCCTGCTGACGAAGTGTCGGGGACTGCACGCTCGGAGAAGACTCTGCAAGGCCGGTGCCACCCATTGCGCGCTGAGGGGCAGGCCTGCAGCGCGCGAGCCAGGTGCTGGGGCAAGATTCCCCACCGCGGGGTGCGATGCCTCGCGGCTGGACGACACCGCCCATTCCCACGCCAGCTCGGTGAAGGGGAGCCGGGCCGCAGAGCTTGCAGCCTGCGGGACCCGGGCCGGGTCACTTTCCCGCCAAGGGGAGTCCCCGTTGGGGGTTGACTTGAGATTCGGTTAGCCGACAGATGATGCCCTGATCACATGGTCTCGCGAAGGGATCGCGAAACCCGAGATCGAGGGGCTCGCGCCCTTCCGGCCGGAGACGGATAGAGACGCCTGCACGCCTTGGAGACGCCCTCGGTGGTACTCCCTGGTACGCAATGGGGCTCCGTGAGCCCGCCAGACCGTAAGTACCCGTCATCCCTCGCGCTTGCGGGATTCCTCGAGGCTGAGGGTCGGGCGGGCGTCGCAAGCACCCTGCCCTCGCGTCCGGATCGCGCGGCCGCCCTCAGGCGATCCAGCAGGCGACGAAGCCGTGGCAGAGCGAGCCGGACCTCTTCTCGGCCAGCGCCCTCCTTCGAGCGGGTGACATTCTCCAGCTAGGCGACCAAGATGTGCAGTCAGTTGCCTCGATCTCGAGCGCGAAACCCCCTTCAAATCACTGGCCTCAGGCGCGGTCCTACGGCCGCTCATGCAGCAATCCGATCTCCGTCGAGGTCGATCGGGAGGCGAAATCTGGACACCGTCCACGGCCGTTCGTCTCGGACGAAGCGGGTCCCCGCTACCACGTCGAACGCCCGGAAGCCGAGTGCTTCCGGGCGTTTGTCATTCGGGGAGCCGATTCGAACTGCCAGTGTTGGAGCGGCCACCGTGATGATCAGTCTTCGAACCTGAGATACCGTAAGGTTCAGCAAGGGGCAGTGTGCAGATTCTTCGCCACTCTCGGCTCCCCCGCGCGCTGCGTGCTTCCACCGCCGCGCTCTGGCTCCTTGAGGAAGTGACCAGCTGCCTCGCTTCGTGCCAAGCTGAGCCCGGGGACGTTGTGCTTCCGCGATTGCTCCGAGGCCTGTAGGCATTCATGATGTCACCTCCACCCGCGGAACGAAGGGCTTGCGAGTCCGCGCCACGACATGAACCGCGATCAGGAGCTTCCGCATCGAGGCGACCAGCGCGACCTT
>JAFDEK010000042.1 GCA_019310385.1 Deltaproteobacteria bacterium | reverse complement strand
CAGCGCCGACACAGAGTTCGCCACCTGGCTCGACCACAACGTGGTGGCCCACAAGCAGCCCGGGTACGCAATTGTGAACCTCTCGGTGAAGCCGGTCGGCAAGCCACCCGGCGACATCAGCGCCGACCAGATGGACGCGGTCGCGGATCTCGCCGATCGCTTCAGCTTCGGCGAGCTGCGTGTCACCCACAGCCAGAACCTGGTCTTCACCGACGTCAAGAAGGCCGACCTCTACGAGCTCTGGCAGAAGTTGTCGGCCCTGAGCCTCGCGACGTCCAACATCGGCCTCGCCACGGACCAGATCTGCTGCCCGGGCCTGGACTACTGCGCCCTCGCCAATGCGCGCTCGATCCCGGTGGCCGAGCGTCTCAGCGAGCGCCTCTCGGACCCGGCGCGTCTGGCGCAGATCGGCGAGCTGCAGATCAAGATGTCCGGCTGCATCAATGCCTGTGGTCACCACCACGTGGGTCACATCGGAATCCTGGGCGCAGACCGCAAGGGCGAGGAGCTCTACCAGGTGACCCTCGGCGGCTCTGCGGACGAGCAGGCCTCCATCGGCAAGATCATCGGTCGCGGCTTCAGCTCGGACGAGATCGTCGAGGCGCTGGAAACCGTAATCGACACCTACATCGAGATCCGCGAGGAGGGCGAGCGATTCCTCGACACCTATCGCCGGGTCGGCCAGGCCCCCTTCAAGGAGAAGCTCTATGGCGCTGATCAAGCACGCTGAGATCGCGCAGGATCCCTGGACCGACGCCAGCGGGCTCGACGCGATTCCCGCCACCGGGCCGGTGATCGTGAGCCTCGAGCAGTGGGAGGCCCAGCGCGAGACCCTCGTCGGCCGGGCGGACCCGGTCGGCGTCCGCCTGCGCAGCGACGAGCCGCCGGCGCGGATCGCCGACGACCTCGATCGCCTCGCCCTCGTGGCCCTCGAGTTTCCCGCCTTCAAGGACGGCCGTGCCTACTCCTACGCGCGGCTGCTGCGCGAGCGCCACGGCTTCCGGGGCGAGCTGCGCGCCGTGGGAGACGTGCTCTGCGAGCAGCTCCACTACATGGAGCGCTGCGGCTTCGACGCCTTCGAGATCGCCAGCGGCAACGCCCTCGACGAATGGCGCACCGCGAGCACGGAGATGGGCGCCTGGTACCAACGCACCGGAGACGGGCGAAAGACCGCAATACAGCTGCGCCACGAGTAGCAGGGGCTCGAGGGCTAGCGACAGGGACGCGCCATGCAGATCCGGGACGGCTTCATCGGCGCCATCGGCAACACCCCGCTCATCCGGCTGCAGCGCGCATCGGAGCTCACGGGCTGCGAGATCCTCGGCAAGGCGGAGTTCCTGAATCCCGGAGGCTCGGTGAAGGACCGGGCGGCCCTCGCCATCGTCCTCGACGCCGAGCAGAAGGGCGAGCTGCGCCCCGGTGGCGTCATCGTCGAGGGCACCGCGGGCAACACCGGGATCGGACTGGCGCTGGTCGCCAACGCCCGGGGCTACCGCACGGTGATCGTGATCCCCGACACCCAGAGCGAAGAGAAGAAGGACATGCTGCGCTTGTGCGGCGCGGATCTGCGCCAGGTCCCGGCGGTCCCCTACAAGAACCCCGAGAACTACGTACACGTCTCCCGGCGCCTCGCCCAAGAGCTGGCCAAGACCGAGGAGAACGGGGCCATCTGGGCCAACCAGTTCGACAACCTCGCGAACCGCCAGGGCCACTACGAGAACACGGGCCCCGAGATCTGGGAGCAGACCGACGGCAGGGTCGACGCCTTCGTGTGCGCGGTGGGAACCGGGGGCACCCTCGCCGGCGTCGGCGCGGCGCTGAAGGAGCGCAATCCCGACGTGGTGATCGGCCTGGCCGACCCCCTCGGCGCAGCCCTCTACAACTATTACGCCCACGGCGAGCTCAAAGCCGAGGGATCGTCGATCACCGAGGGCATCGGCCAGGGACGCGTCACCGCGAACCTCGAAGGTGCGGTCGTCGACGAGGCCTACCAGATCCCCGACGCCGAGTGGCTGCCCATCGCCTTCGACCTGCTGCGCCACGAGGGGCTGTGCGTGGGCGGATCGAGCGGGATCAACGTGGCCGGCGCCATTCGGCTCGCGAAGAAGCTCGGGCCCGGCCACACCATCGCGACCCTGCTCTGCGACAGCGGCACCCGCTACCAGAGCAAGATGTTCAATCCCGCCTTCCTGCGCGAGAAGGGGCTGCCGACGCCGGAGTGGTTGGACGGATGAAGAGCGGCTCGGCTCGCGGGCGGGCTGAGGACTCTTTACCTTTTTGGCTAAAGGCTCAAAAGCCCTTCTTTACCGGCAGCAGGTCCTCGTAGCGGGAATCGCGCTTCTCGGACTTTGCGGAGAAGGCCTCCATCATGTCCGTGGGATGGAACATGCCCGACTGCCAGGTCGCGATGTGGTCGAGCCCCTCGGCGACCGAGTGATCCCGGGCGTAGTTGAGCATCTCCTTGCTGCCCCAGACCGCCAGGGGCGAGCGAGCCGCGATCTCCCGAGCGATGTCCATGACACCGGCGAGCATCTCCTCCTGGCTGTCCCACACCTGGTTCACGAGGCCGAGCTCCTTCGCCTCGGCGGCCGGCATGCGGCGACCCGTGTAGGCGAGCTCGCGAACGACTCCCTGTGGAATGAGGTGGGGCAGGCGCTGCAGGGTGCCGACATCGGCCGTGATCCCGATGTTGATCTCCTGGATGCAGAAGAAGGCGTCCGCGGTGGCGTAACGCATGTCGCAGGCGCAGACCATGTCGACTCCGCCGCCAATACAGCCGCCCTGCACGGCGGCCAACACCGGCATGCGCGCCCGCTCCAGGACATTGAAGGCCTCCTGGAACTCGAAGATCTTGCGCCGCAGATTTGCCCGGGAGCGTCCGATCTCCCCCTCTTGGATGATGCCGCCCCCGCCGCCGGTGAATACGGCCAGGTCCATGCCGGCCGTGAAGTGCCGGCCAGTGGACGAGATCACCAGGGCCCGGGCCTCCCCGCCCTCGTCGAGCTCGCGTACGACCACGGGCAGCTCGTTCCAGAAGGCCGTACTCATCGTATTGAGCTGATCGGGTCGCTTCATCCGGATGTGGGCGACCGAATCACTCAGCTCGACGTCGAAGCACTCGAATCCCATGGTGTTTACTCCCTTGCTCAGTCGCTGGCTCTCGTGTCCACTCGCTCGTGCGCGGGCGTTGTCGCGCTGCTTGCGGGCGACCCTCGCGCAAATGATACTGGTTGACGCGGCTTCGCGCGCAGGGGGCGGGTAGAAGCGGGGCGAGGCGGCGGGAAGCGCCTTGGCTTTAGGAAGGACCTCGAGAAGGACCAGGGGAAGAACCATGGGGAGGCCGGCGGAGAGAGGCAGCACCCCCTCGCTGGGCCCCCGTGCGGCCCAGCCGCGCAAGCGGTTGGCGCGCGGCACGCTGCCGCTCCTCCTGCTCCTGGCCTGCCAGCGCGAGGACTTCTCCACCAGCCCGATCACGGGAGACCCGAAGCCACGGGCCGTGGTCGAGGCGGGTGCCCGGCGGCAGCGCGATGCCAGGTCCCAGCTCCCCGAAGCCGGGGATGCGGCGGCTTCGGCCCCCTCGCCTTCCAAGCAGATCCTCTTCGGCGATCTCCACGTCCACACCTCCTTCTCCTGGGACGGCTTTCTCTTCAGCCTCCCCTTGGTGGGTGGCGAAGGCGCCCACCCACCCAACGACGCCTGCGACTTCGCGCGCCATTGCGCCAACCTCGACTTCTACGCCCTCACCGATCACGCCGAGTCCCTCAGCGTCGAGCATTGGGACGCCTCGAAGGAGAGCGTGCGCCAGTGCAACGCCCTGGCGGGCGACCCCGAGAGCCCGGATCTCGTGGCCTTCACGGGCTTCGAATGGAGCCAGGCCGGCCTCACCCCCGAGAGCCACTGGGGCCACCGCTGCGTGATCTTCCCGGGCACCGGCGAGAGCGAGCTCCCCGCGCGACCGATCGGCAGCGGAGACGGGCGCAGCACGCGACTGGAGATGCAGCGACTCGTGGGCATGGTGCGCCTGCTCCAGCCCCAGTACTGGGGCGATTACGGCGCCTATCTCGACTACCTCAGCGCCCTCACCGAACGGGAGTTCTGCCCGCAAGGCGTCGACACACGAGAGCTGCCTCTCCACTGCGCGGAGGCCGCGCCCACTCCCCGGGTGCTCCACGAGAAGCTCGACCAGTGGGGCTTCGAAGCCTTGGAGATCCCCCACGGCACCTCATGGGGCGCCTACACGCCGGCCACGGCCACCATCGACAAGCACCTCGACCCGAAGCACTTCGATCCGCGCAGGCAGCGCGTGATCGAGATCATGTCGGGCCACGGCAACTCCGAGCTCTATCGCAATTGGAGAGCGTGGGAAGTGCGCGAAGACGGCGAGCGCATCTGCCCCGCTCCCACGCCGGACTACCTCCCCTGCTGCTGGCAGGCGGGGGAGATCATGCGCTCACGCTGCGGCGACCTGCCCGAGGCCGAGTGCGAGGCGCGGGTCGAGCAGGCGCGGCAGTACGCCATGGGGGCCTACCTGCGCCAGGAGCAGGTCTTCCCCGACGCCGCACCCGAGGCGTGGCTCGACTGCGGCCAGTGCCGTGACTGCTTCAAGTCCGCCTACGGTCACCGCCCGAGGGAGAGCGTGCAGTACGCCATGGCGCTCTCCCAGAGCGCGGACGCGGCTCTCGCGGGCGAAACCACGGAGGGCGAAACCACGGCCAGCGAGCCGCGGCGCTTCCGCTACGGCTTCGTGGCTTCCAGTGACGGTCACACCGGCCGGCCCGGCACGGGCTACAAGCAGATCGAGCGCTCGATGATGACCGACATCGTGGGATCTCCGAGTCCGATCTTCGGCGCCATCTCGAAGCTCCGCCAACGCATGGACGACCCGCGGCAGCCCGCCGAGCTGCGCCCGGGACCCATCGGCGTCATGGGCTCGGACATGCGCGTGCAGAGCTTCCTTTACCCGGGAGGCCTCGCGGCGGTCCACGCGGCCGGCCGCGGGCGCGTGGCGATCTGGGATGCCATCGAGCGACGCGAGGTCTACGGCACGAGCGGACCGCGCATCCTGCTCTGGTTCGACCTCTTGAACGGCCCGACGGGGCCTTCGCCCATGGGCTCCGAGCTCACGCTCTCGGCGACCCCGCGCTTCGAGGTACGCGCTGTCGGCTCCTTCGAGCAAGAGCCCGGCTGTCCCGGCTGGAGCGAGGCCGGGCTACCCGCCGATCGCCTCGAACGACTGTGCCGCGGCGAGTGTTACAACCCCGGCGCCCGGCGCCGGGCCATCCGCGCCATCGAGGTCGTCCGCATCCGGCCACAGCAGACGCCCGGCGAGGAGGTCGGCCCCCTCATCGAAGATCCCTGGCGCCGCTTCGAGTGCAAGCCGGATCCGGCGGGCTGCGTGCTGCGCTTCGCAGACGCCGACTTCGCCGCCGCGGGACGCGACACGCTCTACTACGTGCGTGCTCTCGAGTTCGCGTCCCCGGCCATCAACGGCGCTTCCCTGCGCACCGAGTTCGACGCTGCGGGCAAAGCCACCGCGATCTCGGTCTGCCGGGGCCCCGGGAGCGATGCCGGCTGCCCGGCGCCGGTGCAAGAACGCGCGTGGTCCTCGCCCATCTTCGTGAACGCCGCGCGCTGATCGCGGGCCGCTCGACCGCGGGACTTGCTTGCAGGCAGAGCACGCCCCGCACATACTCACGCCTTCCCATGCACATAGACGAGACGGACATCGGGAGGGAGACCGACCCTTCGGCCGAAGTGAAGATCCCCGAGCCGCGCGCCCGGGCCTGCATGTGGCACGGCTTCTACGCGCTCCTGGACAACTTCATGCCCCTCACGGTCCTGGGTGGCGTGGTGTACGTCCTCGGCACCATCGGGGAGTCGCTGAGCGTGGGCTTCGATCCCGTGGGCTTCGCGGGGACTGTGTTTCTGGTCTTCGTCGTGATCCCACTGCAGTTCGGCGTGAGCTTCGTGTGTCTGCGAATCGTGCGCGGGGCGGAGCTGAGGGTCGAGGACTTCTTCCAGGTGACGAGCCGCTACCGGGACGTCGTGACCGCGGGACTGATCGTGGGGCTGCTCGTCGCGGGCGGACTCGGCCTCTTCGTGCTGCCGGGCATCTACCTCTACTTCCGCACTCGCTTCACGCCTTTCCTCGTGCTCGAAGAAGGTCTCGACGGGCGGAAGGCGATCCTCGAGAGCTTCCGCCTCACCCGGGGGCATGTCGGCACCGTCGCGCTGCTGTGTGTGGCGGGCCTCGCGGCTTCGGCCGTGGGCTCTCTCGCCCTGCTGCTCGGCCTGGTCCCCGCCCTCATGTGGTGGGATCTCACCCTCGCGTCGCTCTACCATTCCCTGGTACGGCCGTCGGAGTCCTGGCGGCTCGACGACCGGGACGAACTGCTGCCCGGGAGACAGGGCTGACGCCGGGGTGCGGCGGCCGTCGCCCAGCCGTGGGTCGCCCGCCGCGAGCCCCGTGTGCGTCGGAAGCTCAGAGAAACGCCGCCTCGAAGACCTCGTCGTTGTAACCCACGATCACCGTCTTGCCCTTGCGGATGGTGGGCGCGCGCAGGTTGCCCGTCGGGCCGAGCATGGCCTCCACAACGTCTGAGCTGGCCTTTCCGCCGGGCTTGAACTCGCTGACCTTCTTGCCCTTGGCGACGATCACCTTCGATGCCGCCTTGGCGAGCTCGGCGGCATCCTTGCGACCGAGCTTCTGACTGGCGGAAGTGGTTTCCTTCGCCTCGATTCCGTGTGCGTCCATGAACTTGGACGCTCGTATGCAAGACGTTCAGCCGTTGCGGTGATAGTGCCAGTCGATCTTCGTCGCCATGGGACTCTCCTTCGGGGTGGTGCTACGCGGCCTCCGCGGAGCGGCGCGAAGTCTACCACCGACTCGCAGGAGAGGCGGGCGCGGGGGCCGGCCTTCCCTTCGCGGCTCCCATGCGGACGCGCTCGTGCCGCTTGCGGCCGCCGTCGAGGACCAGGTCGAGGCTCTGGAGCAGGCATCGATCCAGGGAGCCCGAGTCCGCGGCGCCGGACTCCCCGCACAGCCACTCGCCAGCGCTACACGCGAGGGCAGCGCGCAATAGCCGGGCCAGCTGCTCCGCGGGCAGGTCAGCGCGGACTTCGCCGCGACCCTGCGCCTCGCGAAAGGCCGCGACCAGGGGCGAAGCACCGGCCTCGCCAGCGCGTGCCGCCGAGCCGCTCGGTGTGGCGACCACTCGCAACCGGGACCACGCTGCCACCATGAGCTCCCGGTCCTCTTCGATGCGCCGGGCCAGGTCGCGGACCCATCCCCGCAGCGGGGGGCGCAGGCTCCGATACGCGTCGGCTGAGGCAAAGGCTGCCGCATCGGGCTCGAGGAGCGCGTGGACCCAGCTGCTGAGGACCGCGTCCTTGGTCGCGAAGTAATTGAAGAATGTCGCGTCGCTGATCTCCGCCGCAGCGGCGATCTCGCGCACCGGGGTGGCGTCGAATCCACGTTCTCTAAACAATGCGATCGCGCTCTCAATGATCTGGTCGCGCACCCGCCGTTTCTTGATCTCTCTCAGGCCCATGGCACCCTCGAAGCAAAATCGACATAATGACCAATTTCATATATAGCATATTTTTATAGTTTGACTATATATCTATTTTGAACAAAGAGAGGTGGAGACCGCATGACCGACGACGCCCTCGAGAGAGTTCTGGAGAGCCTCGATCTCGAGGTGCTCGACCGCGATCTACTCCTCGGCGACCCGGGCCCGGGCGAGGGACGGCTCTTCGGCGGTCTCGTGGCGGCGCAGTCCGTGGTCGCCGCCGGCCGCACCGTCGAGGCGGGCGATCTGCACTCCCTCCACGCCTATTTCTTGCGGCCCGGCCGCTACGGCTCGCCCATCCGCTTCGTCGTCGACCGCATTCGAGACGGTCGCACCTTCACGACCCGGCGGGTCGTGGCCCACCAGGACGGGGAGGCGATCTTCAACCTCTCGGCGAGCTTCGCGCGGCCCGACGCCGGAGTCGCCCACCAGGCCGAGGCGGCACCCGAAGCGCCGGGGCCCGAGGGCATGATCGAGTGGGCCGAGCTGCGAGCTCGCTGGTGGGGCCACGCGATTCCCAAGGCCGCCATCAACGAAGCCATCGAGGTACGGGTGTCCGAGGAGGTCGCCCCACCGAGCGCCCCGGGCATGCCACCCCAGCGCTTCGTCTGGCTGCGCCCACGCGGCACGCCGCCCGACGATCCCCTGCTCCACAGCGCACTGCTCGTCTTCGCCAGCGACCGGACGCTCACCAACGCGACCTTCCTTGCCGCCGGAATTACGCCCAGCCCGGCCTACCAGTTCGCGAGCCTCGACCACGCCGTCTGGCTCCACGCGGCTCCGCGCTTCGACGACTGGGTTCTCTACCTCTCCCGCAGCCCCGTCGCCCACGCCGGCCGTGGCCTCAACCATGGAGCCATGTTCGACAAGGACGGGCGGCGCATCGCCTCCGTGACCCAGGAGGTCCTGGTCCGAAAGATCGACCCAGACATCGACGCAGACATCGACGCAGACATCGACACAGACAAGGGCTCGCGCTGAAAGCGCGCAAGCCGGAGCCTCAGCGCTTCTCCGGCTTTGGCGCGAAGACGGCGCCCCGCACCTCGAAGGCGCCGTCCTCGAGGTCGGCCGCCTGAGCGAGCTCGTGACTCGCGCAGCGGGAAGCGGCGAGCACGTCCGACAGCACGGGCCCCAGCTGCTCCAGCGTGCTGGCATTCGCAACCAGGGTGAGGCTCTCGATCTCGCGCCCCATGGAGACCTCGGCGTCGGCCTTGCACTTGTTCACGGCCGCGAGGGCCGCGATAGCGAGGTCGAAGCTGTCGGGGTTCGCGGGCGGCCCCACGCTCGCGAAGTCTTCCTCGTTCGGCCAGGGAGCCGTGTGGATGCTCGGGCAGCCGCTCTCCTCGGCGAAGCTCCACGACCACACCTCCTCGCAGATGTAGGGGAGCACGGGAGCGAGCAGGCGCAACAGGACGTTCAGCCCGAGGCGCAGGGACGCCACCGCGGATCCACTCGCCGCGGCCTCGCCGCCCGTCGCGCCGTCCTCGAAGCGCCGCGCCCGGGGCTTGGCGAGCTCGAGGTAGGTGTCCGTGAAGTGGGACCAGAAGAAGCTCTCGGTCTCCTGGAGCGCCTGGGCGTAGTTGAATGACTCCTGGCTCGCGGTGGCCTTCTCCACGAGCTGGCGCAGCTTCGCCGCGAAGGCCCGGTCCAGCTCCGTCGAAATGGGGTGCCGCTCGCCCGTCTGGGAGAGAACGAACTTTCCCGCGTTGAAGATCTTGGTCACCAGGCGCTTGCCGACCTTGAACACCTGCTCGTCGAAGGCCGTGTCCGTGCCCAGGCGCGCGCTCGCCGCCCAGTAGCGCGCACCGTCGGCGGTGTACTTCTCGAGCAGGTGCATGGGGGTCACCACGTTGCCCTTGCTCTTGGACATCTTCTTGCGGTCCGGATCGAGGATCCAGCCCGAGATCAGCACGTGGCGCCACGGCACCTGGCCTTCGTGGAGCATGGCCTTTGCGATGGTGTAGAAGGCCCAGGTGCGAATGATCTCGTGGCTCTGGGGCCGCACGTCGGCGGGGAAGAGTCGGGCGTGGCGGTCGGCGTCGAGCTCCCAATGGGAGCCGATCTGGGGCGTGAGGGAGCTGGTGAACCAGGTGTCGAAGATGTCCGATTCACCCGCGAAGCCGCCGGGCTGGCCCCGCTGAGCCTCGTCGTAGCCCTCGGGCAGGTCCGTCATGGGGTCGACGGGCATCTGCTCCCGGGAGGCCACCATGGCGCCGTCGTAGTCGGGCTTGCCCTCCTCGTCCAGCGGGTACCACACCGGAATGGGCACGCCGAAGTAGCGCTGGCGGCTGATGCACCAGTCGAGGCCCAGCCCCTGGGTCCAGTCCTCGTAGCGGTTGTGCATGAAGCCGGGGTGCCACTGGATCTCCTTGCCCTTGGCGAGGAGCTCCTCCTTCTTGTCGAGGAGGCGCACGAACCACTGGCGCGTGGGCAGGAACTCCACGGGCCGCTGGCCCTTCTCGTAGAACTTGACCGCATGGGTGATCGCTTCGGGCTCGGCGCGCAGGGGCGCGCCGCCACCCGTCACGCTGCCCGCCGGATCGCGCAGCAGCTCCACCACCGCGGCCTTGGCCTGCTTGATGTTCTTGCCTGCCAGCTCTGCGTAGGCAGCGTTGGCGCGCTCGGGCGCCAGGGACTCGTACCCACCCTCTCCGAAGTGCAGCTCCTGCAGGCGCCCGTCGCGTCCGAGGATCTGTTTCAGGGCGAGACCCTGCTCCCGCCACCAGAGCACGTCGGTCTGGTCGCCGAAGGTGCAGACCATCAGGATGCCGCTCCCCTTCTCGGGGTCGGCCAGCTCGCTGGGGAAGATGGGAACCGGCGCGTGGAAGAGCGGCGTCACCGCCCGCTTGCCGAAGAGGCCCTGGTAACGCTCGTCGTCGGGATGGGCGGTCACGCCCACGCAGGCAGGCAGGAGCTCCGGGCGCGTCGTCGCGATCACGAAGTTGGCGTCGCTCCCCTCGACGCCGAACTCGACATGGTGATAGGCGCCCGCCTCCTCGCGGTCCTCCACCTCCGCCTGGGCGACAGCGGTCTGGAAGTCGACGTCCCACATGGTCGGCGCGTCGCTGGTGTAGAGATGCCCCTTCTCGAAGAGGTCGAGAAAGGAACGCTGGGCCAGGGTGCGGCTGCGGTGATCGATGGTCGCGTACTCCTGGCGCCAATCCACCGAGAGCCCCACCCGGCGGAAGAGGTCCATGAAGGCCTGCTCGTCCTGACGGGTCAGCACGTGACACTGATCGATGAAGTTGGACCGCGAGAGCAGCCGCGGCCGGCCCTTGCGCTGCTTCGCCGTGGCCTCGGGGAGTTCGAGCCCCTCCTCGTAAGGCGTGTCCGGGTCGCAGCGCACGTGGAAGTAGTTCTGCACCCGGCGCTCGGTGGGGAGACCGTTGTCGTCCCAGCCCATGGGATAAAAGATGTTCTTGCCGCGCATGCGCTCGAAGCGCACCACCACGTCGGTGTGGGTGTAGGAGAAGACGTGACCGACGTGCAGGGAGCCCGAAACCGTGGGCGGCGGCGTGTCCACCACGAAGGTCTCTTCCCGCGGACGCGTCTCGTCATAGTGGTAGAGGCCGTCGCGCTGCCACGCCTCGTCCCAGCGCTGCTCGACCTCGGGAGCGTCGAAGTGCTTGCTCAGCCGAGCGGGGTCGATGGAGGGGACGCGCTCCCTGGCGGCGTCCTTGTTCTGGTCCGTCATTCTGCTCTCTTGATGCTCTCGTGGGGCGCCGGGGCGGCCGTGAGGCGCCCGGGCAGCCGAAGGGCGACCGGGCTACCGAAGGGCGGCTCAATATAGGACAGGCCGGAGGCGCGGCGGAGGGGCTTCGGCCCGGGCCCCGGGCGCCCGGGCGGCGCGTGGGCCGCGCCGCCGCAAGCCCTTGATCCGCAAATCGAATTTCGCTATTTCATCGCCTCCCGCGGCGCTCTGCCCGGGGAGACCCGCCGCGCTTGCGGCGAGGTCGGTCGGGGCCTATCGTGCGGCCTCCCATTTTCACGACCGGAGAGACCCATGGCGAAGAAGTCGCAGGTCAACAGAGACCAGAAGCGCAAGGCGCTGATCGAGAAGTACGCCGAGAGGCGCGCCGAGCTGCGCAAGCGCCTGAACGACGCGGAGGTCTCCATCGAGGAGAAGATGGAGATCCAGGTCCAGTTCGCCAAGCTCCCCCGCAACTCCTGCCCGACCCGCCTGAACAACCGCTGCGCGATCTCCGGCCGCTCCAAGGCCTACTACCGGAAGTTCGGCGTCTCCCGCATCGCCCTGCGCGAGCTCGCCCTGCGCGGCCAGCTGCCGGGCGTGCGCAAGTCGAGCTGGTGAGGAGGAGCCCGCCATGAAGGTCGACATCCATCCCGATTACCACACGGTGCTCTTCGTCGATACGGCAACCGGCAAGGAGTGGCTCAGCCGCTCCACCATAACCTCCAAGGAGACCCGGGAGGTCGACGGAGAGGAAGTCCCGGTCGTGAAGCTCGAGATCTCCTCCGCCAGCCATCCCTTCTGGACCGGCACCATGCGCGAGCTCGACGCCGACGGCAAGATCGAGCGCTTCCGCAAGCGCTACGGCGGCAAGAAGAAGGAATAGCCGCGCCGAAGGCGCGATCCGAAAAGCAGCGAGGGCCCCGCGGAACGCATCCGCGGGGCCCTCGCTGCTTCTTTACTAGCCCGCCGCTCAGGGCTGTTTACAAGCCCGCTCAGGGCTGTCTCCAGCCGGCTCAGGCGGACTTGCGGGTGCCCTGGCCCTTCTTCTTCACGCGTCGCTTCAGCCGCAGCGCCTCCTCACCGAGCTTGGCGTCGTCGGTGCCCAGCAGGAATGCGTCCAGGCCGCCCCGCTTCTGCACCGTGCGCAGGGCCCGGACGCATACCTTCAAGGAGATCGAGCAGCCCAGGGCCTCGGAGCTGAGCGAGACCTTCTGGATGTTCGGCTTGAACTGGCGGTTCGTCCTGCGCTTCGAGTGCGAGACGTTGTGGCCGAACTGGACTTTCTTCCCTGTAAGTGCGCACTGCGCCATGGTTCCTGCCCCTGTGGTGGCTGATCGGCCCAAGAGTTTGGGCTCCGGAGGACGGGTATGGATAGCGATGCAATCCGAAGCGGTCAAGCTCGCCCCCTCGGGGCGACTCGACCGACCTGCTTGACCCTCTTCACCCCGCGGAGGTGCCCGAATCCATGGGGAGGGCGACGCCGTTGATCGAGGCGGCCTCGTCGGAGGCCAGGTAGACCATCGCGGCCGCCACCTCGGCGGGCTCGGCGATGCGCCCGGTGAGGGCCAGGCGCTCGATGAGCTTCAGGTCGGCGTCGCGGGGCGGGAGGAAGTTGCCCAGGATCGGGGTGCGGACGGGGCCCGGACACACGCAGTTGACGCGCAGGCCACGCTTCGCGAACTCCACCGCCATGCACTTGGTGAGGCTCACCACGCCCGCCTTGGAGGCGCAATAGGCCGCCGTGTAGGCCTGCCCGATGAGCCCCGCCAGGGAGGCGACGTTGACGATGGCGCCGCTCTCGTTGGCGAGCAGGTGAGGGAGTGCGGCCTGGCTCATGAAGAAGGTGCCGCTCAGGTTGACGCCGATGATGCGCTCCCACTGCTCGGGAGTCACCTCCTCGGTGTGCTCGAAGGAGCCCCTCCCGGCGACGTTGCACAGCACCTGGAGACCGCCGAAGTGCTTCACGGTGGCCTCGACGGTCTCGCGAATGGACTCGCGATCGGTGACGTCACAGATCTGGGTCAGCACCTCGCCGCCGGCCTTGTCGACGGCAGCGGCGAGGATCTCGAGACCGTCGCCGCTGATGTCCGCCACCGCGATCCGGGCGCCCTCGGCGGCAAAACGCTCCGCCGCTGCGAGGCCGATCCCCGAAGCCGCTCCCGTCACCAGCACGACCCTGCCGCGGAATCTCTGCTCCATGGTCCCTTCCCCAGCTGCGGGCCGAATCGCCCCCTTCGAGGCGACACAGGGTAGCCCAGACGCGAAACGGGGAGGCGGGTGGGCCGAGCCCACCACGCGCCTCCCCGTCGAAGCGCTCCAGGCCGGCCGCTCTCACGCGCCCGCGTGGGCCGCAGCCTCCTCGGCGCCCGCAGCCGCGCGGCCGAAGCTCTGCGGCGGCGAGGATACGCTTGCGGGCCGCTCCGCGGCCGGCGGCGAGGATACGCTTGCGGGCCGCTCCGCGGCCGGCGGCGAGGATACGCTGGCCGCCTCTGGCGGCAGGGTGTGGGAGTGGACCTCCTGCTTGAGCTGGTCGAGCTCGGAGCGAGCGGCCTCGTTGCGCGCCGCGTCGCGGTAGCCGCGCAGGCGGTCGCGCAGATCCACGTCACCGATCTCCTTCTCGAGCCCCTCCTCGACGGAGAGGCGCGAAATCTGCTCGCGCACGCCTTCGAGGGCGTCCATCTCGGCGTCCACCGAGAGCCCCTCGATGGCAACCTGCAGGCGCCGCCGCGCCTGGGCGTTTGCCAGGGTCGCGAGCATGCGGCCCTTCTCCCGCACCAGGGAGCGGATCTCCTCCCGGTAGCGCAGCAGGTTGCCCTTGGCCTCCTCGGCCTGCACGCGTACGTCGGCGAGCTCCTTCTCGGCCCGCTCGAGCTCTTCGAAGAGGCTCTGCTTGTGGGTGATGAGGGCGAGGGAAGAGCTGTCGTCCCCCTGGCGCACGGCCCGCCGCACGTCGTCGTGAAGCCGGGCGATCTCGGCCCGGCGCTCCATGACCTCGCTCTCGAGCTTGGTGCGCAGAAAGAGGATGCCCGCCACCGCATCCTTGAGCTCGCGGTACTGGCGCACCCGTTCGGCGATGGCCTGCTCGTAGACCGCCTCGGGGCTCGCGATCTCGCGATCTCGCATCCACAGCGAGAAGGTGCCTCGCAGCAGGCTGCGCAGCCGGGCAAAGGGGCTTCGTCGTCTTCTCTCGCTCATTTCTCTTCTCCTCTTCCTTTTGGATCACTGGCAGAGTGGTCGCCCGCGGAGCTCCAGTCCTCACTACGGAGGTCGAGCTCCCGGATCTTCTGCTGCAGGCTCTGGCGCACCATGCCGATGGCCTGGGCGGTCTGGGAGACATTGCCCTCGTGCCGCCGCAGGGCGCGCAGCAGGTAGTCGCGCTCGAAGCTCTCGACGACCTGGCGCTTGGTGTCGGCGAAGTTGGTGGGGGCGGACGAACTCGAAGCGGGCGGCGTGGCTAGGTCCTGCGGGCTGCCGTTTGGGGGACTCTTTACCTCTTGGCCTGGGCTCTGGCCCAGGCCAGGGCCCAGGCCAAGGTCCTGCTCCTCGATCGTCTCGCCGCTGGAGAGCACCGCGGCCTGCTCGAGCAGGTTGCGCAGCTCGCGCACGTTGCCGGGCCAGGCGTGACGGGCGAGCCGCGCCAGGGCGGCCGAGGAGAGCTGCTTCTTCTCGCGCTCCAGGCGCTGGGCGACCTGATCCAGGAAGCGGTCGCACAGGGCAGGCAGATCTTCGGGACGCTCGCGCAGCGGCGGAAGCCCGATCTGCACGACCTTGAGGCGGTAGTAGAGATCCTCGCGGAAGCGGCCGGCCGCGACCTCCGCCTCGAGATCGCTATGGGTTGCAGCCACCACGCGCACGTCCACTTCGAAGGTCTCTCCGCCCCCGACGCGCTCGAGCTTGCGCTCCTGGAGGACGCGCAAGACCTTGGCCTGGGTCTCGGGCGCCATGTCGCCGATCTCGTCCAGGAAGATGGTGCCCCCGTCGGCGGCCTCGAAGCGACCGACGCGCCGGCGGTCGGCGCCCGTGAAGGCACCCTTCTCGTGGCCGAAGAGCTCGCTCTCGACCAGCTCGGGACTGATGGCCGCGCAGTTGACCGCAACGAAGGGCCGGCTCTTGCGCGGGCTCGTGGTGTGGATCGCCTGGGCGACGAGCTCCTTCCCGGTGCCGCTCTCACCGCGGATCAGCACGGTAAGGTCGGTCTCCGCCACCTTCTGGATCGTCTCGAAGACCCGGCGCATGCCGGGGCCGGCGCCGATGAGCTGCTCGAAGCCGTACTCGCGCTCCACCCGCTCGAGCAGGAGTCGGTGCTCGCGTTCGAGGCGATGGCGCTCCAGGGCGCGACACACCACCATGCGGATCTCGTCGTTGTCGAAGGGCTTGGGGATATAGTCGTCGGCGCCGGCCTTCATGGCCTCGACGGCGATCTTCTCCGAGCCGTGGGCGGTGATCATGATGACCGCCGTCTCCACTCGCAGGCGCTTGGCGCCTTCGAGTACCACCATCCCCGAGACGCCACGGCCCAGGGAGAGATCAGTGAGCACCAGGTCGAAGGCCTGGCTGTCCAGCTGAGAAAGTGCCTCCTCGCCGGAGTCCGCCAGCACCACCTCATAGCCCTCGCGGCTCAGCAGGCCCTGGAGTGCCAGCTGGATCGCCTTCTCGTCTTCGACGACCAGAATGCGAGCGTTCACGGGTTTCTCCTCACGCCGCCGTCCTTGGGCAGGGTGACGACGAACTCGGCACCGCCGCCGGGCGCCTCGAGCACCTCGATCTGCCCGAGGTGGGCCTCGACGAGCTTCTTCGTGATGGCAAGACCGAGGCCCGTACCGCTCTCCTTCGACGTGAAGAAGGGCGTGAAGATGCGCGCGCGTGTCTCGGCGTCCATGCCCGGGCCATCGTCGCGAACGCGCACCCACACCTCGCTGCCGGCCAGGTTCTCCCCCATGGCGACGTCGATGCGGGACTTGTCGCGCCGGGCGTCCGCCAGGGCGTCCATGGAGTTGGCCACGAGGTTGATCGCCGCACGACGCAGCTTCTCGGCGTCGCCCACCATGGCACCCTCACAATCGAAGTCGCGGACGATCTCGACGCCCTCGCGCGCGGCCCGTTCACGAAAGGTCTCGAGGGCCGAATCCAGGACGTCGACCATGCGCAGGGGCGCAACGCTCAGATCCTCCTCTCGGCCGAAGCGCAACAAGTGGGAGATCGAGCGTTCTACGCGCTCGAGCTCCGCCAGGGCGACCTGGGCGTACTGGGTGTTCTCGGACGCGTCGGGGCGTTCTCCCATCTGTTGGACGAGGCTCTTGGCCGCCGTAATGGGGTTGCGAATCTCGTGGGCGAGGGAGGCCGAGAGGGTCTCCAGGGTGCGAGTGTGGGCGTCGCTCAGCTCGTGTCGTTCGCGGCGCACCCCCGCCTGCACCTGCCTGCTCACCTCGTCGTCGACGAGCCGCTTGCGCAGACCCGGCTCGACGAGGAGGCCGAAGGCCCGGCGACCGTACTTGAAAGCCCAGACGAGGAACGCGATGAATCCGACCGGGCGCATCACGAGCAGCAGGATGAGGACGACGAGGCCCATCTTTCCGGCGTCGATATAGAGCTCGGCCCGGCGCTCCGCCGCGCGATAGGCGCGCTCCTCGTCGTTCAAGAGGCTCTCGTCCGCGTCCTCGGGCAGGGCGGAGCCTGGGGAGCGCGCAGCCCCCTTGCGCCGTCGATGCCGGCGCGATCGCCGGCGCTGCGGCTTGCGGCTCCCCTCCCACCCGGTCTCCGGCCGATCCGCCTTGGACATGGACGATCTCCCCGTCATCCTGAGCTCTTCCCAACCCAAAATACCAGCCAGGTCACCGGTCGCCTCGAGGGGCGTCTTCATCGCTGCCTTCTCCTTTGCCACGGTCCGCCTCCCCCGCGCCTTCTGCCGCGCTCTCTGCTCCTGTAAGAGCAAGGTGCGTGCCAGAGTGCGGGCCGGCTGAAACGGAGCTGAGGGACAGCTCAGGACCCGACGGTGCAGGATTCAGGCGACAAGTGCAGCGGGAAGGATGCACCAGCGGGACCGGGTGCCCCCGAGGAAAGCTCTCTGGGATGATGCGAGGGGTGAAACGGAGAGGCGCCCGGGGAGCCTGGTGGCTCGACCCGAGCGCCTCGCTGTCCTCGGTCGTCAGCCCGCTGCCGTCGGGCTGTGCGACCTTCTGCGCCAGTTGCCAGAGCCACTGCCGTAGGCTCGAGCGAGGCGCCAAGCCGGGTTGCTACGGCTTCTCAGCATGGATCTAACGCGCCACTCTCGCGCTCATGACCCGCGTACTTGCCGGCTCAGCCAGGGGACACCGACTCGCACATTGCCGATCACCGCCTCGGAGGCCACGCTCTGACGACTGTCGCCACGCCTGACACCCGAGTTGGAAGGCCTGCCGCCCTGACACGCATCATATGACACATATCAGTACGTCTGGATCCTCCGCTTCACTTCCCGTCCCTTGCGCTCCGGTGGGCGATTCATCGACCGGCCCGAGCGGTTGGCAGACTACGGCTCGTGCCGCCATCTGCCATCCCTTTTGTCCCGAGATCCGGCCTCCGTTTCGCTTACACCGTCGCTTGTGGACCGAACAGCGAGTCCACCCAAACACACTATGCCGGCCGATCCCTAAAGGTCAAACCAAAACGACGCTCTCGTGTGAAATCCCTCGAAAGGGGCTCGAAACAGGCGAAGTCGGCGTGTTTTTTGTCGCACTATCCCGAACGGAGCGCCGCGCGCGGTAGCCTGGAAGGGCTACCATGGCGCGCCGCGAACGGAGCCGTTCACGGTCGATGGGTCGAGGGGTCGAGGGGTCGATGGAGAAACGAGAGCTTGAGTGACGGCAGCCAGCTACGCGAACGATCACACTACTTCGCCGGGAAGGCCGTCGTCTGCGGAACCCTCTTCGGCGACCGGGTCATCAAGTGTGTAAGCGCCGGCGCAAGCGCGGAGCAGTCCGGCGCCCTCGAGACCTTCTCCGACTTGCCGATCCCTCTCGCATGCCGTCCACCCACCCGGGCACGGGGCGAGGCGCGCCCCCCCGTGGCGGTGGCTGCCGTCGCAGACGCCCACGGCGTACTCGCCTACGCGGGAGCGGCCGCCGTGGAGGAGTTGCGCCGCCTCGGGCCGGCCGGCTCGACCACCGAGGTCGCGCCCTTTCCCGTCGATCGCGAAGATCGCGAGCATCTGGCCAAGCTCGCCCTGCAGCTCGGCCTCGAGCGACCCGCCGACATCTACTTCGACGACTACGCCCGGGAAGCCTCGCGGCTCCTCCGCGAGAACTGGCCCGCCGTGGAACGAATCGCAGAGGTGCTCGCCGAACGCGGCAGTCTCAACGGCGACCGCGTCGACCTCTTGGTTTCCGGCGAATCCACGCGCTGAGGCCGGGACCGCGGGCGCGACTCCTTCAATGGCCCAGCACGCGGTGGGGCCGATAGGGAGCTTCGAGCTTCTCGATCTCTTCTTCGCTCAGCTCGACTTCCACGGCCGCCAGGGCGGCTTCGAGGTGTGCGAGCTTCGTTGCGCCCACGATGGGCGCCGTCACGCCCGGCCGCGAGAGCAGCCACGCCAGGGCGATCTGCGCGGGCTCGACGCCCCGCTCCCCGGCGAGGGCGGCCACCGCCTCCGCGACCTCCCAGTCCGAGGGCTCCTTGTAGAGGTACTGCGCGAAGCCGTCGCTGCCCGATCGGGTCGTCGACTCGAGGTCTTGCAAGGAGCGCCGAGAGCCGGCCAATAGCCCCCGGGCCAGTGGCGACCAGGGGATGACCCCCACCCCCTCGGCCTCGCAGAGCGGCAGCATCTCCCGCTCCTCCTCCCGATACACGAGGTTGTAGTGATTCTGCATGGCGACGAAGCGGGCGGCGCCGATTCGGTCGGCGGTCGCGAGACACTGGGCGAACTGCCACGCGTACATGGAGCTCGCGCCCAGGTAGCGGACCTTGCCCTGCTGCACGAGCCAGTCGAGGGCCGACACCATCTCCTCGATGGGCGTCTCGGGATCGAGACGATGGATTTGATAGAGATCGATGCAGTCGACGCCAAGGCGGCGCAGGCTGTCCTCGCAGGCCTGTTGGATGTGCTTGCGCGAGAGGCCGCCCATGTTGGGCCCCTTGGCGACGGGGAAGAAGACCTTGGTGGCGATCACCACCTCGTCGCGGTTCGCGTAGCGCTGCAGTGCCTTGCCCGTCACCTCCTCGCTCAGGCCGAGGGAGTACATGTCGGCCGTGTCGAAGAAGTTGATGCCGGCCTCCACGGCCCGGCGGAAGAAGGGCATGGAGTCCTCTTCGTCGAGAACCCAGGGACGCCAGCTGGAGCTGCCGTAGCTCATGCATCCCAGACAGATGCGCGAGACTTTGACGCCGGTGCGGCCGAGGGGGACGTAATCCATCGGCCCATGATAGATCGGCGCGACATCTTCCGGAAGCGTCAGCTGCCGGGCGCGGACGGGCCCTTCGCAAGCCAGCATTCGCGGGTGATCTCGCCCTTCCCGCCCCGTCGCCCTCGCTTCGAGGCCCCGGACGCTTCTCTTGCACGCGCCGCGTCCATTCAGGCCGAGCGACTCAGATAGGCGCCGGCAAGCTCCGCCGCGTTGTTGCCGCCGGCGATGACGTTGCTCACGCCACCGCCGGGAGCGACCCAGTGTCCGCAGAGAAAGAGGTTCTCTACGGGCGACGCCTGGGGAAACTGCTCCCCGCTCTGGTCTGCGGAGTAGCGCCAACCCACGTAGGCCCCGCCGCGATTCTCGGTGTAGCGCTCGATGGTGACCGGCGTCGCGAGCTCCAGGATCTCTACATGGCGCTCTAGATCCGGAATGCCGAGGGCCCGAGACATCTTCTCGAGGAGCTGTGCGGTGATGCGCTCCTTGACCGCCTTGTAGCGGCGACCGCGCTGGCGCCCCTTGCCGAGCGCCGACTCGAAGAGCCCGGGCTCCGCGAGCTCCATGGTGGCCACCACGCTCTTGCCGGGGGGGCAGCACGAGGGATCGAGGTTGCTGTAGATCGTCGCCAGGGCGGTGGGGAGTCGCGAGAATTCGCACTCTCGCGCGACCTCGCCGAAGGGCGAAGGCCCCTTTCCCCAGCTCCGGGTGTACTCGGCCTCGGTAATGCCGCGTCCGGGCAGGTCGAGATTCAAGCCTGCGAAGAGGATGACGGCTGAGATACTCGGCACCCGCTCGTTGACCGAAGCCACGTAATCCCTGGGAAAGGTCCCTGCCGGGCAGAGCTGGTTGACCAGGGTGGTGAGATCCGAGGCGGCGACGACGCAGCGCGCGTCGGCGGAGATGAAGTGCCCCGCACGCTTCTTCGCGATCACCCCCGTGGCCCGGCCGTCGTCGTAGCGAATCTCCGTGACACCGCGATTGAGCAGCAGGCTCCCACCCCGCTCCACGAAGAGATCGGCGAGCACCTGGCTCATGCGTCCCGAGCCACCCTTGGGGTAGTAGGCCTCCCCTCCGTTGATGCGGAAGACCAGGTCGCACATGATTCCGCTGCCCGCGTCGAGCAGGTCGAGCCGCGTTCCCATGAAGCCCGTCGGAATGGCGAGCATCATCCGGATGAGCGCGCGATCCGAGACGTGCTCCTCGAGCACATCCACGGCCTTGCGGCCGTTGAGGGAGCTGAAGATCTCCGCCTCGGCCGGCATTCGCGCCGCCAGCTCGGGATGCTCCTCGAGCTTCACCCCCAGGCTCGCGACCAGGGTCTCCGCCATCCTGGCGTACTTCTCGTAGAAGCTGCGGATCCCCGGCTCCTCATGGGGAAACTGCTCGACCAGTACCTCCACGTGGGCACCGAGCTCCCAGGGAAGGCTGACGTCCGTCCCCTTCACCTCGTCCACCATGCGACCGAAGCCCTCGACCTTGATGAAGTCGATTCGATCCTCGGCACGGATCCTTGCCAGCTGCTGGTAGGTCATGCCGCCGGGCTCGCAGCCGTTGATCACGTGTGTGGAGGCTTCGAAGCGGTAGTCGCCGCGTTCGAAGTTCATGGTGCAGCCGCCCACCACGCCGTGCTTCTCCAGCAGCAGGACCCGGTGGCCCTTCAGTACGAGGCCGTTCGCGGCGACCAACCCCGCCATGCCTGCACCGATCACGATCGAATCGTAGCTCCCGACTTCCTCGATCTCGGACATCGCGTCTGCTCCCGATGTGGATTGCTCGATCAGAACCCCTGAAGCCTGGCGAAGCGATCCCGATGATAGCTGGAGTCGCCCAGGAAGAGCTCGGCCGCGCGCGCGCGCTTGAGGAAGAAGCCCACCTCTTCCTCGTCGGTCATTCCGATCCCGCCGTGCATCTGGAGCGCTTCGCGGGTGACGAGGGCCGCGGTGTCCGAGAGGCGGGCCTTCGTGGTGGAGGCCAGGGTGGGGAGCTCCTCCCTCCCCTCGTCGATGGCCCGCAGCGCGTCGAGCACGCTGGAGCGCGAGAGCTCGAGCTCGCTGAACATGACCGCAGCGCGGTGCTTGAGGGCCTGGAAGCTCCCGATCTTCACTCCGAACTGGTCGCGAATCTTCAGGTAGGCGATGGTGCGCTCGAAGGCCTCGGTCGCACAGCCGAGCAGCTCGGCCGACACGGCCACCATGGCTCGATCGAGCACCGGATCCAGGATCTCCGCGCCCCGGCCCACTTCACCCAGTAGCGCATCGGCCCCCACCTCGACGCCCTCGAGCTTCACGCGCGCCGCGTTGTGGCTGTCGACCATGCTCGTGCGCGTGACCTCCACGCCAGCGCTGCTGGGGTCGACCATGAAGAGCGAGAGCCCGTCGCGACTTCCATCGTCGCCCTCGCTGCGCGCCACCACGATGATGTGATCGGCCACGTGGCCGTCGAGGACGAAGAGCTTCTCGCCGGTCAGGCGGTGGCCGCTGCCGCTGGACTCGGCGCGGGTCGCGATCCGGTAGGGAGCGAAGCGCCCGGACTCTTGAAAGGCCAATGTGAGGATCGAGTCACCGCTGCAGACACCCGGCAGGAGCTTGCGCTTCTGATCCTCGCTGCCTCCAAGCCGGACCGCCTCGGCTCCCAGCACGAGGGTCGAGAGAAAGGGCTCGGGCATCAAGGTCCGGCCGCATTCCTCGAGCAGAACACCCAGCTCGGCATGACCGAGGCCACTGCCTCCGAACTCCTCTGGAAGCGTGATGCCCGTCCAGCCCAGCTCGGCCATCTCCTGCCACAAGGCCCGAGAGAAGCCGACCTCGTCCTGGGTGTCGCGCAGGGCGCGCAGGTGGGCCACCGGGGCCCGCTCGGCCACGAAGGCGCGCACCGTCTGCTGCAGCATCTGTTGCTCTTCGCTCAGAATCAACGCCATGACGCCCCCTCGAACTCCTCTACGATTCGCTCAGTCGGGCAGACCGAGCACGCGTTTCGCAATCACGTTGAGCTGGATCTCCGTGGTTCCACCCTCGATGGAGTTGCCCTTGGAACGCAGCCAGCTCCTCGCCTGGGCGAGCTCGTCCGGGCTGAAGCCCTCCCCCTCCCAGCCCAGCCCCTGGGTGCCCATGACGGACACCATGAGCTCCTGGCGTCGCTTGTTCGCCTCGCTGGCGTAGAACTTCGACATGGAAACGGCGTGACCCGGATCCTGACCCGCCCGCGCGGCTTCGCCGCTGCGCTTCAGGGTGAGGCCGAAGCAGATCCCGTCCATCTCCAGCTGGGCGATCTGGTCGCGCAGCCACAGATCGGCCAGACGCCCCTGCTCGTCCCGACCGAGGTAGGGCTCGGCCAGGTCGGCGAAAGAGCGGAAGGTGGGGACGACCCGCTCTCCACCCCGGGTCCGCTTCCTGCCGCCGGCTCCGCCACCCATCATCCCCGACAGCCCGCTGCGCTCGTGCTGGAGCAGCCGCTTCGCGATGGTCCACCCACCGTTCTTGGGCGGCACCAGGTTCTCCGCCTTCGCCCGCACGTCATCGAAGAAGATCTGACAGAAGTCCGATTGGCCGCTGATGAGCTGAATCGGGCTCACGCTCACGCCCGGGCTCTTCATGTCGAAGAGGATGAAGCTGATGCCGTCGTGCTTGGGCGCAGCGGGATCCGTACGCACCAGGCAGAAGATCCAGTCCGCGAGATGCGCGCTGGTGGTCCAGATCTTCTGGCCGTTGATGACATACTCGTCGCCGTCCTGGACGGCGCTGGTCTGCAAGCCGGCGAGGTCGGAGCCCGCGCCCGGCTCGCTGTAGCCCTGGCACCACTGCACCCGGCCGCGAATGATGTCGGGGAGGAAGCGCTGCTTCTGCTCTTCGGTGGCGAACTCGAGCAAGACCGGGCCGAGCAGGGCGAGCCCGAAGCCTCCGACCGGAGAGAAGGTCCCGATGTCGCGCATCTCCTGGCCGAGGATCCTGGCCTCTTCCTTGGAGAGGCCCCCTCCTCCGTACTCCCTGGGCCAGGTGGGCGTGGTCCAGCCCTTGTCGCCCATGCGCTGGCTCCAGAGCTCGACCTCGGCGTCGAACTCCGGTGTACCCCACTTGGGCGCCGTCTCACCGGGCTGGAGCGTGCGCCGCGCCGGCGGGCAGTTCTCCTCCAGCCAGGCGCGCGTCTGCTGGCGAAAAGCGTCGAGGTCGCTCATTGCGTCTCCCTCATTTTGTCTCCCTCAGCGCCGGCCTTGGCGTGCTCCTCAGCGAGGCGCTTCCTGGGCGGCGCAATCCCGGGATGATGCCATTCTCTCAGCCGGCGTAACCCGTGTCCATGTAGAATCAGATTCCGTCCATACCCATTCGCACAGGGCGGCCAGAGCCCGCGCACGGACCCGCGCGCGGGTCCCCCAGGCGCGGAATCGTTACTCTCGCACCGCCATGCCCGTCATCGACTGCAGCGCACTAGGCAAGAGCTACGGCGAACGCAGCATCTTGCGCGACGTCACCCTCACCATTCGCAGCCGCGAGCGTGTCGGACTGGTGGGGAACAACGGAAGCGGGAAGAGCACCCTGGGCCGGATCCTGGCCGGCGTCGAAGAGTCCGACGCCGGCGGCATCGCCCGCCGGCGCGGCTCCAGCGTCGACTACCTGCCCCAGGAGCCCCGGCTGCCGGGCTCGAGTACGGTGCGCGACGTGGTGCTGGAGAGCCTCTCCGAGTGGAATGGGGCGAAACGGCGCCACGACGCCCTGACCGCGGCTCTCGGCGAAGCAGGCGCAGACCACGAGCGACTCGTCGCAGAGCAGGCCAGCGCTGGAGAGGCGGTCGAGCGACTCGGCGGCTGGGAGCGCCTGCACGAGGCCGAGGCGATCATCGGCCACCTCGGTATCGAAGATTCGAGCCGGCGGATCGACACCCTGAGCGGTGGCGAGAAGCGGCGCGTCGCCCTTGCGCGCCTGCTCGTGGGTGAGCCGGACCTCGCCATCCTCGACGAGCCCACCAATCACCTCGATATCGAGACTATCGAGTGGCTCGAAGAGCACATGCGCGACCGCTTCGAGGGCGCCCTTCTGCTCATCACCCACGATCGCTACGTCCTCGACCGCGTGACGAGCCGAACCCTCGAGCTCCATGAGGGCCGGGTGACGAGCTATCGCGGCGGCTATGGCGACTATCTCGAAGCGAAGTCCGAGCGTCAGGCCCACGCCGAGCGAGTGGAGCGCAACCGACAGAACTTCCTGCGCCGCGAGCTCGAGTGGCTGCGTCGCCAACCCAAGGCCCGGGCTACCAAGCAGAAGGCGCGGATCGGCCGGGCGCAAGAGGCCATGGACCGGGAAGGGCCCCAGCGCGAGCGAAGCGCGGATCTACGCATGGGCACCGAACGTCTGGGAAAGACGATCCTGGAGCTCCAGGGGCTGGGGCTGGAGCGCGCAGGTCACGTACTCACCCGAGACCTCGACCTGGCCCTCACCCGGGGAGAGCGCATCGGGATCGTCGGTGCCAACGGATGCGGGAAGACCAGCCTGCTGCTCTGTCTGACGGGCGAGCTGGAGCCGACGGCCGGCAGCGTCACCCTCGGTACCAACACGCACCTTGGCTACCTCGACCAGGCGCGCCGTGAGCTCGACGACGAAGAGACCATCCGGGAGAGCGTGGCGGGCGAGCAGAGCAGCATCGAGATCGCAGGCGAGACGCTGCAGGTGGGCGCCTACCTCGAGCGCTTCCTCTTCGACCGGGGGAGCCAGCGCAGCAAGGTGGGCGTCCTCTCGGGAGGCGAGCGCGCACGGGTCTGCCTCGCACGCCTCCTCTGGCGCAAGACCAACCTCCTGCTCCTCGACGAGCCCACCAACGACCTCGACGTCGCAACCCTGGCGGCCCTCGAAGCCATGCTCCTCGAGTACCCGGGCAGCGCCCTCATCGTCAGCCACGACCGCTGGTTCCTCGATCGGGTCGCGACCTCGATCCTGGCTTTCGAGGACGGGGCCCGGGTCGAGCTCCACCGCGGCAACTATTCGGATTACCGTGAGCGGCGGCGCGCGCAGGAGGGCGCAAGTGCGCAGGAGCGGCGGGCGGAGCGAAAGAAGGAGGCGGCCCCGGAAGCTCCACCGACACGAGGCCAGAAGAAGCTCAGCCTCGCCGAGGAGCGCGAGCTCGAGGGCCTCTTCGACGAAATCGAGGCCGCCGAAGGCCGGGTCGAGGCGCTGCTGGCGCAACTCGCGGATCCTGCCACCTACGAGCAGGACCGCAGCGCCGTCGCCGAGCTCCAGCGCGACCTCGAGGACGCCCAACGACACACTGGTGTGCTCACGGCCCGCTGGGAAGAGCTGGAAGCGCGCAAGGCGGCGGCCACCGAAGGTCAGCGCGGTGCGTGAGCAGGCCACCCTGGTCGCCTTCTACGGGGAGAAACGCGATCCTCTCGGAGCCCTCATCGACGAGCTCCACGAGGCCCTGGGCGAGCTTCTGGGATCGGCCTTCACGCGCTATGCCCGCGAGCAGGTCCACGCCACGCTCGTCGGCCTCGAATCGACCGAGACCGACCGCCGGATCAATCTGAACCTCTCGAAGTCTTCGCCGACGGGCGAGAGCCCACCGCCCATGGACCTCGCCGGCTACCTGCGACAGCTCCGGGAGGCGACCGATCTGCCTTTCCGTGTCCAGTTCGGGGGGTTTCGCGACCGGCCCTACTCCTTCACGAGCCGGTCCCTCCGCCCCTTCCTGCGCTCCTTCTCGCTTCGAGGACCCTTCGCGGTGTTGGTGGGCTGGCCCTGGAGCGATGGCGCTCCTCCCCCGACCCTCGACCGGATCCGGCGCGCGGCCGGCGTCCACCACATCCAACACCAGTACCACCGCGCTGCCGATGATTTCGACAACGACCTCTATATGCGACTCGGCAGCGTGGATCGGGAGTGCATCGGGGAATCCCGAGCGCGCTGGGTGGAGGATTCGATTCGCGAGTGGCTGGCCGGGCAGCCGCCGGTCTCGCTCAGCGTCGGCCCGAAGGATCTCTCCGTGGTCAGCTACGCGGACCCTACACTGCCGTGGGGCTCCTGCAGGCAGATACCGCTCCAGGATATCGACCTCGAATCGGAGCTTCTCGCGCAGCTCCATCCACCGGATTCCAGCGACCACGAAAACGCCGACGTGTAGTAAGATGGGCCGCCCCCCGACGCATTCGCTGACCTGCGAGGAGTCGAGATGATGGAAGTGACGGGACGCGGTCGATCCCACCTGAGGCGCTCGAGGATCGGCGCGGACTGCCTGATGCTGCTGCCCTTGTTCGCGCTCCTGGCGGGGAGTGCCGGAGCCGGCCCCTGGACGGGCCCCGTGCTCGACCCCGTCCACGTCATGGTCGTGGAAGACGTCGTCCAACTTCCCTTCAGCTCGGGCTCCCTCCCGCACGCCAGGCTCAACGTCCTGCGCCGTGCTCCGGACGGCAGCGGCCGGATCTTCGTGAACGATCTCAGGGGCCCCCTCCACGTCATCGACGGCGCCACGGTCAACACCTACATGGATCTCAGCCTCCTCTTCGCGAATCTCAAGACCTCTCCCGGGCTCGCCTCCGGCTTCGTGAGCTTCACCTTTCATCCCGCGTTCGCCCAGAACGGGCTCTTCTACACCGTGCACTCGGAGAAGGGCGATCCGCTGCCGCCGCCCAACCTCGGCCCGACGCTGCCCGCCAGCATCAGCCAGCACTCCATCCTCACCGAGTGGGACGCGACGGATCCGAACCTCAACACCTTTGCGGGGAGCTCGCGAGAGCTGATGCGCATCGCCTCGCACCACGATCACCACAATCTCGGCGAGCTCTCCTTCAATCCCGCCGCGAGCCCCGGCGGCCCGGAATATGGCCTCCTCTACATCGCCGCCGGCGACTTCGGCTCGGTCGAGGGCGGCCAATCCCAGCACCTCCAGCGCCTCGACACGCCCTACGGCGCCATGCTCCGCATCGATCCCCTCGGCGGCCCCTTCACGCGCGGTGGCACGACCTACGACTACGGAATTCCCAGCTCGAATCCCTTCGCGAACGACGGCGACCCCGACACTTTCGACGAGATCTACGCCTACGGGTTCAGGAACGGACACCGAATCGTGTGGGACACGGGATGGTCGGGAGCCATTTTCGCCACCGACATCGGCGAGGAGAACATCGAAGAGATCAACGTGCTCGCTCCTGGCGCCAACTACGGCTGGCCCGAGCGCGAGGGCACCTGGGCGATCGACGTCACGGTGGACGTGGGCGACATCTTCGCCCTGCCCCCCAACGACGCGACCTACGGCTACAGCTATCCCGCTGCCCAGTACGATCACGACGACACCGGAGGCTTCTGGACCGCCATCGCGGGCGGCGCCGTCTACCGCGGGAGCATCGCGCACTCCCTCTACGGAGAGCTGATCTTCGGGGACATCGTCGACGGGACGCTCTTTCATACATCGGTGCCGGACCTGCTCGCCGCCGACGATGGCGACCCCGCCACCACGGCCCCGATCCACTATCTCGACCTCCTCTACGGCGGCGCCGAGACCTCCCTCCTCCAGATCGTGAGAGACGCCCTGGGAAACCAGAACAACTCGCGCACAGACCTGCGCATCGCCCGGGTGGCTCCGGGCGAGATCTATATCACCACGAAACGCGACGCCTTCGTGCGCAAGCTGCTTCCCGTCGAGGTCGCCTACCCGAACGGCTGGACCCTCGTCGGCGTTGCGAACGGCGGCCACACCATCGACTTCACGGTCGGGGGGGTCGCGCTCCAGATCACCACCACGCCGGGACAGACCGCCGCCGAGGTGGCCGAGGCCATGACGGCCGCGATTCAACTCGATGGAACGCTGCAGGGCCTCTCCGTCTACGGCTACGGAAGCAATGGGCGCGTCTTCACCAACGGGAGCGTGAGCGGGCCGTCCATCAGCGATCCGGGCATTGCCGAGGAGTCACCCGCCACACTCCCCGGCCTGGGGAGCTGGGCGCTGGCGGGCCTGATGCTCGCCTTGTTGGGAACCGCCGCACGGTTCTGGCGTGTCGTTCGCGTCCAATCCTGAACAGCGCCGCCGAATCCGCACGTGACGGGCCAGAAGCGAGGCCGGAGACCGACGACAATTGGAGAAACTCCGGACACCGGCCCTACTGGTCATCGTTGCGGGAATCGTCGCAGCGGGGACCTGCGCCGGAGTTCCTGCCCCCGAGAACCAGGCGGCCTGGCGAAGGCCCGCACCCGGACTGTGGTTCGAGGGAGACTCGCAGAGCATCAGCGAGGAGCCCATCTGGATCGATAGCGGCGCACTCACCCTCGAGCTCTGGATCGAAACAGCGGGCCCCGCCCAGCCTGGCAACCAGGAGATCGTCTCCTTCGTGGACGGTGCAGGGGTCCACCGCCTCCTGGTAGGCCGCTTTCCCGGCGGACTGCTCCTGCGCGGCCGACTCGACAATCCCACCGGCGATCCTCGGCGAGACCGCTACGTCGATCTCCCCATCAGGGACGGCGTGCATCATCTGGCGCTGACGGTGGGCGCGCTGGGCGCGCTGCTCTATCTCGACGGCCGGCCTACGGGCCTCGAGCTTCCGAACACCCGCGCGCGGGTCGGTGAGCGCTTCGGCGGCAAGCTCCTGCTCGGTACCTCGGGCTCCGGTTCGGCCCGCTGGCGAGGAGCGATTCTCGCATTGGCGATCCACCGGCGCAGCTTGTCGCCAGCGGAGATCGGCCGTCACGCCATCCTCGGGTTTCCCGAATCCTCGGGCGGGAGCCCGACGAACACGGCTTCCAGTATTGCTCGAAGCGCTGATCTCGCTGAAGGCGGAGACGTCGTTGCCCTGTATCCCTTCGACGAGGGTGCGGGGAGGCGGGCCGCGAGCCAGGTCCCCCATGCGCCGCCCCTCGTCTTCCCCGAACGAATCTTGCGTCCCACCCGGCACTCCCTCCTTTCGCCCCCGACAGCACGCTGGAAGCACCCGCGCTGGTTGCCCCTGGACATCGGCCTGAACGTGATCGCCTTCGTGCCCTTCGGTCTCTTCGCCGCCTGGGGGCGGGGGCGGCGCGGTATCGCCTGGGCGGTCATCTGGGGACTCGCGCTGAGCCTCGCGATCGAGCTGGCGCAGCCCTGGATTCCGGGTCGCGATTCCTCACTGATGGACTGGATCTGCAACGGCCTGGGCGCCCTTTCGGGCGCGGTGATCGCGAGTGGGGGCGGGAAGCTCACGAACTGGTTACATGAGAGAAGCAAGCTGCCGATCAGGTGAAGGAAGACGTGCGAATGCTAGCGTCGAGCGACGAAGCGTTCCAGCGGAGTAGGAGTGCATGGCAGCTAGCCCCAACACCTTCGCCTACATCGCGCTCCTGCTCTGGGCTCCCGTATCCCTGGTCGCCTTCGCCTTCCTTCGCCCTCCTGTGGCATGCGGCGTACTGATGCTTGGCGCAGTGATGTTCCTGCCTGTCGGGGCGACCTTCGATATCGTCGGAATGCCGCCGCTCGGAAAGGAGGAGTTGGCGGGCCTGTTCGTCCTCATGGGAGGCATGGTCCGCGCCCGCCGGCGGCTGATCAGCGCCCGTCCCGGA